>JAYVGQ010000099.1:0-2279 GCA_043771985.1 Sphingomonadales bacterium | reverse complement strand
CTTTTATTATGATCTCAAGAATGCTCAGCTCACCGCTGTTGGTGGCGGGGTGAATGCCAACCGTCTGATCAACGCGCGCAATGTGCGTGGTTACGGGTTTGAGGTCGATGCTGAATTTAAGCCAGTGCCTGAGTTTCTGCTGACCGCAGGGCTGAGCTACAACAACACCAAAATTCAGGATCGCAACCTGACAACGGCTGCGTGTGGCGCAGTTCGCGTGGATACCTTCCCCAATGTTTCGCTTTGCACCCTGCTTGATCCAATTGTAACGCCAGCCGCACCCTTTTCAGCGGCAATCGTCAACATCAATGGTAACCGTCTGCCGCAAAGCCCGCGCTGGATCGCCAATGCTACTGCGCGTTACGGCGTTCCGGTTGGTAATGGCGAAGTCTACGCGTTCAGCGACATTGCCTTCCGTTCACGGATCAACTTTTTCCTCTACGAATCAGTTGAGTTTCAGGATCGCCGCCTGGTCGAACTCGGCGCGCGGCTTGGCTACAAGACTGACAGGTTTGAAGTATCGGGCTATGTCCGCAATCTGACCAATGACACGTCAGCCGTCGGCGGAATTGATTTCAACAACCTGACCGGATTTGTAAATGAACCGCGCACTTTCGGGGTTGAACTCGGCGTCAAATTTTAGGCGCTAACCCGTACAGCTAGCCCCGCCGAGTACGCAGAAGCGGGCGCAGTGGGGGTGGTTGAGTGAGATGTCTCGCGATGCTTCAACCAGTGTCGCGCCCATATCGAAGCCGGGATCATAAGGGAGCAGCGTACAGGCGGCGACGCGCGGGGTGGCCTCCCCCTTGCGCTTCACGACCATTCGGCTGCTCGCGCACATGATGTCATCGGGCGATACGCCGAGGATGCCCCAGCAACTTTCGCTGATTTCAGGGATATCGGCATGCGCATCCATTTCAGGAAACATGACCAGCCGCGCGGGGTCATTGGCATCAACACGCAAATCATGTTCGGCAAAGAGCGCGGCATAGCCCGCTTTTTCGTCGGCCAGGCTTTCACCCTTGGCCATGCGGCCCGCAATCGCGATTGAAAAGTCGTTGTTGCTCAGCCATTTGAGGCCGTCAATCGCTTTGTCCCAACTGTTCGGGCCGCGTTCAGCCTCATGGAGCGCCTTGGTATGATGATCAAGGCTGACACGGAAAGTGAGTTGCGCACCAAACCGCGCTTGAAGTTCAAGCAGTTCCTTTTCAAAGCGTCGCATTGGCCGCATCGCGTTTGACAGCACCAGCACATCGAATCCGCGCGTCAGACAAGTCGTGAGGATAGCAATCATCTCAGGGTTCATAAACGGCTCACCGCCAGTAAACGCGATTTCGCGTGTTGGCAGTTGCTCGGCGGTGATTTCATCAAGGAAGGTCACCACCTCTGCCTCGGTCAAATATACCAGTGCGTCATTTTTGGGTGAGCTTTCGATATAACAATTGACGCAAGCCAGATTGCAGAGTGTGCCCGTGCAAAACCACAGCGTGGTAAGGCCCGTCATCCTGACTGATGCGCGCACTTCACTCTTTGCTGTAACCTTGGGATCACGGAATTTCTCAGCAGCAAGCGGGGCCGCATCGACGATAGCAAACGGTGACTGTGACAAGGCGAATCAATCCTCATGATCGTGACGGCGCAGCGTCAACGGGCAATTTGTTTCGCCGATAGCTTGGTGTGGATGAAAAAGAAACGACTGGATTACCAGACACGCCGCTTTCCCCTTTGACTTAGGGGCGGGTGACCTTCTAACAGCGCCGAGTTTCCGTCTCTTTAAGCTAAGGTTGTTCCGTCCGTGACAAAACGCATCTTTATCACCGGCGCTGCCGGCCTTATTGGCGGAGAGATTGCTTCAAGGCTTTGCCAACAGGGCCATAGCGTAACAGGCCTTGTCCACCGCAACCTTGAGATGCGAAGCAATGATGATGCGATCCTTGAAACGCGTAGCTGGGCGGCTGGTGGCCATCATGCTGGGTCGGTTCAGACAATTAGTGGTGATGTTTCAAAGCCTCGCTTTGGCTGGGACGAGGCAAAATGGAGCGCCTTTGCGGCTGACCATGATTTGCTGATCCATTCAGCGGCGACCGTGCGGTTTGACTTGTCTTATGATGACTGTGCCGCCGTCAATGTCGAGGGCACACGCCACGCGCTGGAACTCGCGCGATTGGGGGCGATGCCGATCCTCCATATTAGCACTGCCTATGTTTGCGGTATGCGTCAGGGCCAGATTGACGAGGTTGAACCGCGTGACGGCGCTGAATTCGCCAACAGCTATGAAG
>JAYVGQ010000098.1:0-2407 GCA_043771985.1 Sphingomonadales bacterium | reverse complement strand
GGAAATGGCCGGGATTGATGGGCTTGGCGAAGCGCCGATGACACGTGTTTCGATTTTCATGAGTGTGTTTGACGTGCATATCAACCGCACGCCAATTGCGGGAACGGTTAAGAACGTCATTTATATCTCGGGCAAATTCCTCAATGCTGACCTTGATAAGGCGAGCGAGGATAATGAACGGCAGCACATCTTGGTCGAGCGTGGTGACGGTCTGCGGATTGGGTTCACGCAAATTGCGGGTCTTGTTGCGCGGCGGATTGTGCCATTTGTGAAGCCGGGGGATATGGTTGCGGCGGGGCAACGGATTGGCCTCATTCGTTTTGGCAGCCGGGTTGATGTGTATCTTCCCGAAGGTACCGCACCAAAGGTCGCGCTTGGCCAAAGGATTATTGCCGGTGAAACCGTGCTAGCACGGATTGGCGACGGTGCCAGCGTGGCAGGCACAGCTTTGTGAGGATATTGCTGTGAGTGAAGACGAAGACAGTGCCCCGACATTGCGGCGCGGTCTTCCGCTCCGAGCAATTGCGCCAAACGCGATTACCGCGCTCGCAATGTGTTTTGGCCTGACAGGCATTCGTTATGCGATTTCGGCGACGGGCGTAAATCCCGGCCCATCGGATTGGGAGCGGGCGATTGGCGCGATCATCATCGCTGGGCTGCTTGACGGGATTGACGGGCGCGTCGCGCGTCTCCTGAAAGGACAGACTCGCTTTGGCGCAGAACTTGATTCGCTATCGGATAATGTGGCCTTTGGGGTTTCACCGGCGCTGATCCTTTATCTCTGGTCGCTTCAACAATTTCCGCGCTTTGGCTGGATTTGTGCGCTTGCACTTGCGATTGCCTGCGCGCTGCGGCTGGCACGGTTCAATGCACAAATCGATACCGAGGAACAGCCACATAAATCGGCTGGTTTCTTGACTGGTGTTCCAGCACCTGCCGGGGCGGGATTAGCGTTTCTTCCGCTTTATTTGTGGATCGTTACCGAAAATGAATGGTTCCGCCAGCCGATGGTGGTGGCACCGTGGGCAGCCTTTGTTGCCATCCTAATGATCTCGAATGTCGCGACTTTCACTTGGGCTTCAATCCGGCTGCGCAAAAATCTGAGGCTTGATGTCATTCTGCTGACAGCATTGGTTGGAACCACGCTTTTCTCAGACCCTTGGCTTACGCTAATCGGCATTGCAGTACTCTATCTGTTGTCAATTCCGTTCAGCATTCGCAGTTATGCCAAAGCTAAGCGACCAAAGGGAGTGACGGCTGTGCCTCAATAGGCAATCGCCGCGTCGATTTTGGTAATGCTTGATTTTTGCCGAAGGTCACATTTTTGCTGAAGGTCACAAAGGTCACACGCAAATCAGCTTTCGATGAACGACCCGCAAGTGCATTGCCAATGCGCACACGGTGAAAAAAAAGTATCCCGCCAATGATGCCGAACACCAAAACTAATATTGTCAAAACAAACAGACTCGCGAGGATGTGCATCGGTAATCTCCTTTTGTTCCCAATCTATGTTCCGCTCATGTTCCTATGTCAAGCGGTAAAGATAAATTTAGATGGAAACGCAAAAATATTCACAGTGTATAACCAGCTTGCGTTTACATGGTTCCCCGGCTAAGTGCGCCGCTCAATCCCGCATGGGTGGCATCATAAACCGGTGTGAAGCTTTGTCCTTGGTCAAGTCAGGGGGGCTTCATTCTCGCCGCCCAGTGGACTAACCGGAAAGGAACTATCCCCATGGCGGCTCCGACTGTCACCATGCATCAGCTCTTGGAAGCTGGCGCACATTTTGGACACCAGACACATCGCTGGAATCCAAAAATGAAACCCTATATTTTTGGCGATCGCAACGGAATTCATATCCTGGATCTCTCGCAAACCGTGCCGCTATTCGCGCGCGCTCTTGATTTCGTGTCGGCTTCAGCGGCGCGCGGTGGCAAGGTTCTGTTTGTTGGCACGAAGCGTCAGGCGCAAGACCCGATTGCAGATGCCGCGCGCGCCTCGGGTCACCATTTCGTCAACCATCGTTGGCTGGGCGGAATGCTCACCAACTGGAAGACGCTTTCGGGTTCGATCACGAAATTCAAGGCAATGGAAGAACAGCTTGCGGGCGACACGACCGGCCTTACCAAGAAAGAAGTCCTCCAACTGACGCGTCAGCGCGACAAGTTTGAGCTTTCGCTTGGCGGTATTCGCGATATGGGTGGCATTCCTGACGTGATGTTCGTAATCGACGCGAATAAGGAAGAGCTTGCGATCAAGGAAGCTAATGTTCTTGGCATTCCCGTGGTTGCGATCCTTGACTCAAACGTTTCGCCCGATGGCATCGCGTTTCCAATCCCTGCAAATGATGACGCAAGTCGCGCTATCCGCCTTTACTGCGATGCGATCGCGGCAGCGGCGACACGCG
>JAYVGQ010000097.1:0-67786 GCA_043771985.1 Sphingomonadales bacterium | reverse complement strand
TATTATGAGCGATCTGCTGACACTGTCGGCTGAGCCGCGCGAACGGGCTGGCAAGGGAGCCTCCCGTGCATTGCGTCGCGAAGGCCGTGTACCCGCCGTTATTTACGGCAACAAACAAGACGCGGAAAACATCCATGTCGAGGAAAAAGCCCTTATCAAAGCATTGATGACTGGCCATTTTTCGAACAGCATTGTCGAAGTGACTGTGAACGGTAAAGCCGTCCGCACTTTGCCAAAGGACGTCGCGTTGCACCCGGTCACTGACCGCCCTATTCACGTCGATTTCATGCGCCTTGCCAAGGACTCAACGGTCCATGTTGAAGTGCCCGTCTCATTCACCAACGAAGACGCGTCACCCGGCCTGAAGCGCGGCGGTGTGTTGAACATCGTCCGTCACGAGCTGGAATTGATTTGCGATGCTGCAAAAATTCCGGACGAAATCGTCATTGACGTTACCGGTTTTGACGTCGGCGATTCGATCCACATCAGCCATGTAAAGCTGCCGGAAGGATCAAAGAGCGCGATCACTGACCGCGACTTTACGATCGCAACAGTCATCGCACCGTCCGGCATGAAGAGCCAAGACGGCGATACGACAAAGGAAGAAGGCGAGTAATCGCTTTTTTGCTGAAATGATTACCGGCCGGTTTGCAGAGAATGCAGACCGGCCTTTTCATTGCCTGTAAGGATAGCTAGCGAACGACCATGCAAATCTGGGCAGGCCTTGGCAATCCGGGACCGCAATATGCGATGCACCGGCACAATATCGGCTTTATGGCTGTCGATGCGATTGCTGACCGCCACGACGCCCCCGCGCCCGCCAAAAAACACCTTGGCTGGGTTCAGGAAGCGCGGATCGGCGCTGACAAAGTCATCCTGCTGAAACCTGCTACGTTCATGAACGACAGCGGCCGTAGCATCCGCGCTGCGATGGATTTCTACAAGCTATCGCCCGCCGATGTCACCGTGTTTTACGACGAGCTCGATATTGCGCCGTTCAAGCTAAAGGTGAAACGCGGCAGTGGCGCGGCGGGGCATAACGGCATTCGTTCAACTATCGACCATATTGGCGCAGAATTTCGCCGTGTGCGCCTCGGCATCGGCCATCCCGGCCATAAAGACCGTGTCACCGGCTATGTGCTGGGCAGTTTTTCCAAAAACGAGATTGATCCGCTGGCCGATATGCTGGGCGCATTGTCCGCCGAGGCGGATTGGCTTGCACAAGGCAATGATGCGCGATTTATGAGCGACGTCGCCATACGATTACAAGAGGACTAATTATGGGTTTCAAATGCGGTATCGTCGGACTGCCTAATGTCGGCAAGTCCACTTTGTTTAATGCGCTGACGCAAACGGCTGCGGCGCAGGCGGCGAACTATCCTTTTTGTACAATTGAACCGAACATCGGCAATGTCGCTGTTCCCGATGCGCGGTTGCAGACGATTGCCAAAATCGGTGCGTCGCAAAAGATTATCGGGACGCAATTGGGTTTTGTTGACATTGCCGGGCTTGTGCGGGGTGCTTCGAAAGGCGAGGGGTTGGGCAACCAGTTCCTAGGCAACATCCGTGAAGTGGATGCCATCGTCCATGTGCTGCGCTGTTTTGAAGATGACGACATTCAGCATGTTGACGAGAAGATTGATCCGATTTCGGATGCCGACACCGTCGATACCGAATTGATGCTGTCCGACCTTGAGTCGCTCGAAAAGCGCGTGCCGGCACTGGCCAAAAAAGGCACGCAGGGTGACAAGGAAGCCAAGGCAACCGCTGTTGTTCTCAGTAAAGCTCTCGACCTATTGCGCGAGGGAAAACCAGCGCGGTTGACCAAACGTGACGATGCGGACGAAGAACGTCTGTTCCAACAAGCCCAATTGCTGACGGCAAAGCCGGTGCTGTATGTCTGCAATGTCGAGGAAGCGAGCGCGGCAAATGGCAATGCGCTGTCGGCATTGGTGTTTGAAAAGGCCAAAGCCGAGGGTGCCGAGGCAGTTGTGGTTTCCGCTGCGATTGAGGCTGAAATCTCAACAATGCCCGCCGAAGATCGCGAGGTTTTCCTCGAAGACCTCGGCCTCACCGAAACTGGCCTCGCGCGCGTCATCCGTGCGGGCTATGAACTGCTGCACCTGATCACGTTTTTTACCGTCGGCCCCAAAGAGGCGCGCGCGTGGACGATCCATGCAGGCGACACTGCCCCCAACGCAGCTGGCGCAATCCATAGCGATTTCGAAAAAGGCTTCATCCGCGCCGAGACAATGGCGTTCGATGATTATGTCCAGTTCAACGGCGAAGCGGGTGCCAAAGAAGCGGGAAAATGGCGGTCGGAAGGCAAAGACTATCTCGTCAAGGACGGTGATATCATGCTGTTCCGGTTTAACGTCTGATCGTTGAAAATCTGGGGCTAGTCTTGTGTGGCAAGGTGGCGATAGACCGCTGCCTCCAGCGCAAGGATGATGACGCCCAATGCGCTGCTGGTCGCGGCGCTGACGAAAGTTTGCACCAATGGAATTCCTTCGGGTCCGGCCAAAGTGCAGATGATGCCGACGATCATGTCGATCACGCCCATCGAAATATAGGCGACTAGCATGATCATAAAAAACAGCAGGAAGCATTTCCAGCCAAGCCCGCGCGTCAATTCCCAACCGCGTGCGATGCTGCCCCAGATGCCGATGCCTTTGTCCGTTTCTGCGACCACGATGGGTGCGACGGGAAGCAACCGGCCCGCGATATAAAGCAGCCCGATGATAAATGCGAACACACCAAGGCTGGTCAAAATGCCGGTTAGCAGTGAGACCAATAAATAGACTGGAAATAGCTTTGCGGCGAACATCAAAGCATCGCTAACCCGGGGCAATTCGGGCCGTAGTAACAGAGTCAGAACCGCTATGCCGCCGAAGAATGATACAAGGCTGAGTGGCAACAAGATCGGCCAATTAGCCAACATATATTCGCCCTGCGCTGCGAAATAGGCGTCCATTGTTACGATGCCCTCAACATCAGGCTGCCCGACGAAAAAGCCCGATGCCCAGTTGGGGACAAGGATCAATAGCCCGGCAATCGCGACAATTGCTTCGCGGTGTTGGCGCAGCATATCGGTGGTGTCGGCCCAAACCGCGCTGTAATCCAATGTTCTGGCCACTGTAATCTCCCTGAATATGACGAGGGTGGTAGGGGCAGGATTGGACGCTGGCAAGCTTCTGTAGTTGCGTCTAAAGCAATGCCAATGATTGATCTGGCCGACATAGATTGGGACATCGCCGACGGACTTGTCGCCTATCCCGATGCGCTTGCCCGCATGGATGCGCGGCAAACGGCAATCCGCGAAGGTGCGCGTGAACTGATCTGGCTGCTAGAACATCCGCCGCTGTACACTGGCGGGACCAGCGCCGATCCGGCGGAACTGCTCAGTCAACAATTTCCGGTTTATGATACCGGCAGAGGCGGGCGCTATACCTATCACGGGCCGGGCCAGCGTGTAGGTTATGTTATGCTCGATCTAGCCAAGCGCGGCAAAGACGTGCGCTGTTACGTTCACGCGCTTGAAGGCTGGGTGATTGCTGCGCTGGCGGAATTTGGCGTTGCTGCACGGCGGGCCGAGGGACGCATCGGTATCTGGTGCGATAACCGCATGGGGCAAGAGGCAAAGATTGGTGCGATTGGCGTGCGCATCCGCAAATGGGTGACCGCGCATGGCTTTGCGGTGAATGTCGCGCCCGATCTGTCGCATTTTGGCGGAATCGTGCCGTGCGGGATCGCTGAATTTTCGGTCACCAGCCTTGCAGACTTGGGCATCAGCGCCAGCCTTGCCGATTTTGACGCGGCTTTGCACCGAACCGCCCCCGATTTCCTTTCCGCGCTTGCCAAATCCGGCGAGAGTTGCGACGTAGCGCGCCTAGAACAGTCTGTTTGAAAGGCCATTTATGCGTCGCGCTTTGATCTTGTCCGTTACCCTATTGCTGGCCGCCTGTGGCGGGTCTGACGAAAGCAAAGTCACCGAAACGCGGATGGACGATATCGACAGCCTGCAAGGCACAATCAGCGACGAGATGGTCAACACTGACGAACTCAACGAACAAGCAATGGTCGAGGCCGCACCGCCAGCGACTGTTAAGCCAAAGGAAAAAGCAGAGGTTGAGGCAAAGTCAGGTGTAGAACCTAGGGTCGAAGCGCCCGCCAAGACCAGCGACGAGTAGCTGATCGTGGCCGCCGATATATTTGCATCACCGCTAAAGCTGCCGTGCGGCGCGACTTTGCCAAACCGCCTTGCAAAAGCGGCGATGACCGAGGGTATGGCCGATCCGCTTGGGCGGGCAACGGGCGAACTCGATAGACTGTATGCGGTCTGGTCCGATGGCGGGGCAGGGATGCTGCTTTCTGGCAATATCCAGATCGACGGCGATCATCTGGAACGACCCGGTAATGTCATCATCGACCGCGAACCTGATGATGAGGCAAAGCGTGCGCTGGCACATTGGGCGGCGACCGCGACGCGCAACGGCAACCATTTCTGGGCGCAGATTAGCCATGCGGGGCGGCAAACGCAAAAGCCGGTTAATGCAACGCCGAAGGCTCCGTCGGCTGTGAAGCTGGGTTTGCCCGGCGGGCAGTTCGGAATGCCGGTGCCACTGACCGAAGCCGAAATCCTGAACCTGATCGGTCGGTTCGGCACTGCGGCGCGCGTATGCAAAGAGGCTGGCTTTACTGGTGTGCAAATCCACGCGGCACATGGCTATTTGCTATCGCAATTCCTCAGCCCGCTCGCGAACCGCCGCGAAGACCGTTGGGGCGGCAGTCTGGAAAACCGCGCGCGGATGCTGCTGTTCGTGGTCAATTCTGTGCGCACCGTGGTTGGTCCGGACTTTCCGATTGCGGTTAAGCTGAACAGTGCCGATTTTCAAAAGGGCGGTTTTGCGTTTGAGGACAGTTTGCAGGTTGCCAAATGGTTGCAGGACGCAGGCGTTGATTTAATCGAGATATCGGGCGGAACCTACGAACAGCCCAGATTGCTGGGCATAGAGGGCATGGACGCGCCCGAGGAGCAGAATGTTGCTGACTCTACTTTGGCGCGCGAAGCCTATTTTGTCGATTTTGCGAAAGCGATGCGAGCGGAAATAAAAATCCCTTTGATGGTGACCGGCGGGTTCCGTTCGCGCAGCGCGATGCGGCAAGCGATTGAAAGCGGCGCGGCTGACCTGATCGGTTTGGGCCGTCCGCTCTGCTATTTCCCAGAAGGCGCAAAACGGTTGCTGGGCGGTATGGAAATGCTGCCGCGCAAAGAACGCGATTTGGCGCTGTTTCCATCGTCGCTGTCGTGGCTAACCCAGTTCAAGATGCTGCGCGCGTTAGATAGCTTTGCCGGCCAGTTCTGGTTTTACAGCCAGCTTTATGCGATCGGCAAAACCGGCCGCGCTGCCCCCGAACGCACGGTGTTTCAGGCACTGCGCGAGGTTGAAGGACGGCAGAAGCAGTGGATGAAAGACCGGCGTGCTTCGCTACGCTAGTTGCTAACCGCACCTATTTGCAGTTACTCGCCTTGCCCACGACTAAATCGACACAACGGCCGTCGATCTCGTCGTTTGGCACCTCAAGCCCGATCAAGCTGGCGAGAGTCGGCAGAATGTCCACCGTTTCAATGCCATTGGGCTGTTCAAACGGGGCAATATTTTTCCACCAGAACAATATCGGCACGCGGCGGTCGTAATTCCAAGGCGAACCGTGCGTTGCTACATAGCCAAAGCCCGCGTTGGGGATCGGCGTGACATAGCGTTTGAGCGTTACGTAGAAATCCCCTGACCGCGCAGGATCAAAATTGGCGCGGATGCGTTGCATCAGGCTCCAATCCTCTGGCGGGCCAGAGGGCGAGGGCGTTGCAGCGATTTCGTCTTTGCGGAAAACAACCTCGACCTGTGGGTGAGTTTTATAGGCAGCGACCGCAGCATCAAGCACCGCGGCGCGCTTGTCTGTCGGAATTTTGGCGGACAGATACATCTCGCCAAAGGGTCCGTCGCCCATCATGGCTGCTTCAGGCACATCAAATTGCTTGCCAAGCGCTGCACCGACCATTTGCGGCATCAGATTGAAGTCGACGCGTTCGGCTCCGGGCAGTCCATTTTCATCATTGCGTTCGGGCAAGTCGTGGCCGCCGTGGTCGGCAGTCAGGACAACAGTGTAGGGGACTTTGCTCTTGTCCAACGCGGCAAATAGCCGTCCGATATTGGCATCGAGCGCCGCGATCTGCGTGCACATTTCAGCGCCGGATGTTCCAAAGCTATGGCCGATATAATCCGTGGCGGACAGGCTTATGGCCAGCACGTCAGTCGCGTTGCCTTGTCCCAGTTTTTTCTCGCCAAAGGCTGCGACGGCGACATCAACGGTCAGTGCATCGAATACTCCCGACGCGCGGAACCCTCGGGCATCGCCTGCTTTGCGTGATTGCAATGTGCCGACGGAAGTCGTTGGCCCAGTTGCGACAGTGCGAGAATAGGCCGAGCACATTGGTGGCAACTTCTGCAGCGTTGGTTTGTCAATTTCTGCCTTGGCGCGCACGTTGATTGCAGCGGTTGCTTTAGGCGCCGCAGCGCCCGCATAGGTTCTAAAGCCTTTGCCGTCCCACCACATCGTCAAGGAGGTGTTGTGCCCGCCCATCATCACCGCACCGCGGTCTTTACCAGAAACAGCGATCACTTGTGACGCGGGGTTTGCCGCGCGCAACCGGTCACCCAGTGTCGGCACGTTCAACAGATTTGCCGACACGGTATAGTTTGAACTGTTGCTGCCAGCGACTGAAGTGTCTTCGGAACAATACACGCCGTAATCGGTCTTGCCGTCTTTTCCGGTGCGGCCATTATTGGGATCGAACCAATTGTTGGCGATAACGCCGGTGCGCGATGGCCGGCTACCGGTCAGTATCGTCGAATGACCGGGGCATGTTTCGCTGGCTGCATGGCTTTGAAAGCCCGATGGAAAGACAACACCGCCCGCAAGCCGCTTTAATCCGCCAGTATAGCTGCGGCGATACTCATTGAAGATATCGGATGACAATTGGTCAACCGAGATGGCAACGATTAATTTCGGCTGCGGTGCTGCAGATTCTATCGGTTGCGCAAGTGTTGCGGTCGCCGCGAAAAGTGCCGCCGTTGTTGCCAGAAATGTTCGCACGCGCATCAGTTTCTCCATTGCTTGGGGATTACGTCCCGACCTCGGCACGCAACGCTTTGCGGTCGAGTTTACCGATCATTGTTTTGGGCATATTTTCGCGGACAACGACAGCGCTGACCCGTTCATGCTTACCCAGTTGCGGGTTTAGCCACGCCATCAAATCTGCGCCGCTGATCGCTTCGCTGGTGGTCACATACGCTGCGGGCCGCTCGCCTAAATAGCTATCGAATAGGCCGATCACCAATGCCTCTTTGACGGCGGGGTGGCGGTAAAGAATATCCTCGATCTGGCTGGGAAAGACTTTGAAGCCGCCAACCGATATCATGTCTTTCAGCCGGTCAACGATGTAGATAAAGCCGTCGTCATCAATCGTTGCAACATCGCCGGTTCGCAAAAATTCATCGACGAATACTTCAGCGGTCGCCTCTGGCTGTTGCCAATAGCCTTGCATGATCTGCGGCCCTGAACAGAGAAGCTCGCCCGGTTCGCCATCAGGGGCGGGCTTGGTGCAGTCTTCTTTATCGACCAGCTTTACCATCGTGCCGGGAACAGGTTGGCCGATGCTGCCAACGCGGTTCTCGCCCTCATAGGGGTTGCAACTGATGACGCCCGAACTTTCAGTCAGGCCGTACCCTTCGATCAAAACCGCTCTGCTGACCGCCTCAAACTTCGCTTTTAGTTCGGTCGGCAGAGGCGCGCCGCCAGAGATGCAAGCGCGCAGTGCAGAGAAATTGGTTTTCGGTAACTCGGCGTTATCGAGCAGAGCCTGATACATTGTGGGCACACCTGGTATCGCGGTCACGTGCATCCGGTGCGCTGCTTTCAATGCCGCCGTCGCTTCAAACCGCGGCAGCATCACAATCTCGCCGCCATTGTCGATGGTGCGGTTCAGGACCGTTGCGTTGGCAAAGACGTGAAAGAAGGGCAGCACGCCCAATATGCGGTCATCCGTTGCGGCATCGGGCGCGTTTACATAGCTATGCGGATCAATCGCGTTGATCTGGCGCGCGTTGGCAGTGATGTTTTGATGGCTTAGCATTGCACCCTTTGGCGTGCCGGTGGTGCCACCTGTATATTGCAGCAATGCGACATCTTTTTCGGGATCGCACGACACAGCCGATGGCATTCCGTCATTATCGATGAAATCGGCATAAAGAGTGACGCGGTTGTCAGCGGAGATCGAGGCGATATCGGCTTTTTTGAACAGTCGGTATGCCCAGCTTTTCACTCGCGGCAAAGCTTCGGCTACACTGCCGACGATCAACTGCCCCAAATTGGACTGGTCGAGCACTTTAATGGCCGTCGGCAACAATGCAGCCGCAGACACGGTCACCAATATGCTGGTTCCGCTGTCAGCAACTTGATGCGCCAGTTCATCGACAGTGTAGAGCGGCGAGAAATTCACGACCGTAGCTCCCGCCAGCATAGCGCCGTAATACGCAACGATGTACTGCGGCACATTGGGCAGGAACAAACCAACTCGGTCGCCTTTTCCGATGCCGTGCAACTGCAGCCCTTTGGCAAAGCGCCGAACGCTGATGGCGATTTCGGCATAGCTGTATTTACGGCCCATAAAGTCAGCGAGCGATGCTGTACCCATGCGTTCAACCGACCGGAAAAACATCTCATGCACCGAAAGCGGCGCAAATTGATGCGTCCACGGTGACGGATGCAGATAGTTCGAAGTCCAAGGAGTCGCGGTGGTCATTTTGATCCTCTAAACTGACGTAAACCAGCCGACGCCGTCTATCTCGTCCACTTTTGCCCTACCGGTTCTTTGCAAATGGCGCAAATGGGCCATGGCTTCGCCCACCGCGAGGCCGAACACAGTTTCATCAATCGGCCGGTCAAACAGCAAAGCGAAACAATCCACCGCACGGTGCGGCTTTTCACGCAAAGCAGCCTCCAGCCTGTCGAGCCGTTCGAGATGCCCCGACGCCAAAATGTCGAGCCGGATATCAACCCCGCGAAACGGCGAACCATGCGCTGGAAGAACAAGCATATCCGGCGGCAATAAAGCGCGGAATTTGGCAATCGAGGCGAGCCATTCACCCAGCGGATCAGCATCAGGCTCGCTGTCCATGATCGATACGTTGCTAGTAATGCGCGGCAGGATCTGGTCGCCCGCGATGATCGCGCCGTTGTGATGATCGACCATGCAGGCGTGTTCCGGCGTGTGCCCGCCGCCCGTCACAATCTGCCACACACGCCCGCCGACGCGCACATGCTGACCATCATCTAATCGGTGATGGCCCGTTGGCAGCTGCGATACAGCACGCGCGAAATTGCCAAAGCCGCGGACGCGCATGTCTTCGATCTGAGCCTCGTTATATCCGGAAAATCGCCTGCGGACCAAAACATCGTTTGGTACTTCATCGCGGATGTCGGCGACAAGCATCCGCGCCATCAGCCATTCGGTGCGGTTCATCCAAACTGGGACCTTGTTGCGGTTCGCAAGCCATCCGGCACAACCAACATGATCAGGATGAAAATGGGTGACGAAAATCCGCGTCATCCGCCGGTCAGTAAGTGTGCCCTCAAGCAGCTTTTTCCACTCCGCAATGACTTCGGGCATAAACAGTCCGGTATCGGCGATGGCATAGCCTTCGCCTTCATCGTCGCGGTCACCTAGCAGCCAGATGTTAATGTGGTTCAGATTTCCCGGTACCGGCATCCGCGTCCAGCCCATATCGGGGGCGAGTGGATAGACTTCCCCATATGCGGGCACACGTTCGCCCAACGGATAGGTTAGACCCTTGATCTCCAGTGGCTCAAAGCCATGGTCGGACAAGGTCATGTCGTAAGCGGTAAGGGTTTCTGTGGCCATGGTGCGTCAGACCTGCCTCATGCAGCGCACCCGCGCAATGGTGACGTCAGGGAAGGAGGTAAAGAAAGAGGGCCGCCGGATGTTCTACCAGGCGGCCCTTCCACGAATTCGTAGATGATTACGCGTCAGGCTGTTTTTTGAACAACGTCTCTGCGGTCAGCGCAACAGCAGGGGTGTCAACTTCGCCGGACAGCTCCATTTCGGCAAGCCGCTTGTTTTCGTCACGTTCGGCGCGCAGTTGCTCGATCAGAGCCTCACGATCACCGGCAAAGCGAGTGTCGTCTGCAACTGTATCAACAAGGCCGGCCTTTTTGGCGATGCGCGCTACGATGGCATCAAGCTCGCGTTGCGAACACAAGCCCAAAGTCACAGGATCTTTCGCCTGAATTTCACTGATGTTCCAATGGCTACGGTCGCGGATCGCAGCGATCGTGTTGCGGGTAGTGCCGATCAACTTACATATCGCGCCATCGGAAATCTCGGTATGATTGCGCAACAACCAGGCGATGCCATCGGGCTTGTCCGAACGTTTCGACACCGGCGTATAACGCGGACCCTTTGTGCGGCGAACCTGATCGGGACCTTTGCTGATTTTTAGATCATAATCGGGATCAGCCTGACCCTTTTCGATTTCGTCCATTGCCAACTCGCCTGCGCGCACTGGATCACGACCGGTATATTTAGTGCCGGTCATGTCGTCGGCCATGGCCTGGACTTCCAGAATATGGATGCCGCAAAACTCGGCGATCTGCGTGAAGCTGAGCGCTGTGTTGTCAACCAGCCAAGCGGCGGTTGCATGCGGCATCAGGGGGACGAGTCCATTCTGGGCCATGTGTGATTCTCCAATTAAAAGGGCCGCCCCTTACCGGAGCGGCCTGACATTTCGTTCGGTCTAGGACAAAGCCGCCGTTACGGCAAGCAACAAATCTGTCAAAAACCATGTGGTGTGATGCGGAAAGGCTTGACGGGACTAATCGCGCACTTAACATATTGTGGACCATTAAGGTTTGAGGAGGCCGGCCTAAGTTTAATTTTCTAACATCACGAAATTCAATGAGCTATTTATGGAGGGAGAGGACCATGCGTAAGCTACATCTATTTTCAGCAACAGCGTTGGCCATGTCATTGGCTATGCCTGCAATCGCGCAAGACGATAAACAGGCCGATGAAGACGCAGTCGAAAATATCGGAATCATCGTTACCGCACAACGCAGGGCACAAAGCCTGCAAGACGTGCCAATTGCCGTTTCGGCATTCGATTCAGCCGCGCTTGAAAGCCAGCAGATCGAAAACTCCAGCGACCTTCAGCTAACCTTGCCGAACGTCACCTTTTCAAAAGGCAATTTCACCGGCTCCAGCTTTACCATTCGCGGCGTTGGCGACTTGTGCGTTGGCGTGTCGTGCGATTCCGCAACTGCCATCCATCTTGATGGCACGCCGTTGCTGGCAACGCGCCTGTTTGAAACTGAATTTTTCGACCTTGACCGGATCGAGGTTCTGCGCGGCCCGCAAGGTACGTTGTTCGGACGCAATGCGACATCTGGTGTGGTAAATATCATTCCGAAACGGCCTGACCTGAACGGTTTTGGTGCATCCGCCGATCTTGAATACGGCAATTTCAATTCGATTAAGGCAAAGGGGATGCTTAACGTTGCCCTTGGCGATAAAATCGGTGTGCGCGTGTCAGGGTTCTACCTTAATCGCGACGGCTACACTGACAATTTGTTCGACGGCAATGATCATGATGATCGCAACATGTATGCTGTGCGCGGTTCGATACGTTTCCAGCCTACCGAAACAACAACGCTCGATTTTTCTGCCTACTACTTCCGCGAAAACGACAAACGTCAACGTATCCAGAAACAATTGTGCGACCGCGATCCAACAGGCGTTCTCGGCTGTTTACCCAGCGGGCGCGGTAATGGAATCACCAACGGAAATTCGCAATTTACAGGGGTGCTCAATTCGGCCGAGTTTTTCCGTCTTCGCGGGCTTCCAACGTTTTTGGCTGTTGGTAGCCTGTACGGGCCAGATGTTTACACGGGCGTCGTTAATCCAGCCGACCCACGCACCGTCAATACTGACTTCACACCCGAATATTTTTCGGATGAGGAGCAATATCAGCTTCGACTTGAACAGGAAATTGGCAACAATACTTTGCAATTGACCGGGTTCTACCACTCGGCGTCGGTTGACTCTCGTCAGGATTACAATCTGTCGGTCGCCAACAGAGCGATCTTTTCACCTGCGCTTACCGCGCTTGATGTTGCGCGGTCCGGCGGCTTTGGCGCAGGATTACAAGCGTATCTGACGCCCGTTGCAAATGCGTTGATCCCGACCGGTGCGACAGGGCAATTATGCACATCGGACACAGAGGAAACTGGCACGGGGTCATTCGGTGGTCACAGGTTATGCTCAGGCACGCCGCAGGATTATGACCGATCCAACCAGAAATCCAAAGATTGGTCAGTGGAGGCGATTTTCAGCAGCGACAATGACGGCCCGTTCAATTATTTGCTCGGCGGCATTTATGTCGATTCAAAGCTGAGCGAGAACAGTTATTACGTAAACAGTTTTGGTATCGACTATTTCACCGGCGTTGTCGGTGCATTCACTGCGCTTGGTGGAGGTTTGCCGCCATCTTATCTGGGCACGCCATTTTTCCGCAACAACACCGATCTGCTGACGGTAAAATCCTATGGCCTGTTTGGTGAGGCCTATTATGACATCAGTGATAAGTTGAAAATCACGGCGGGTATCCGTTTGAACAACGACAAGAAATTTGTCCGCGCTCGGTCGACTTTGGCCAGCTATCTGGTCCCGCATGGCTCAACCGACGCGTTCAACGGAGCGGGTATTTATGCGGCTCGTTTTGATGCGGACCCCGCGACCGCTTGTCCGGCCGGAGCAACGCTCGGTGCCTTGGGAAGCGTTGGCGGCTGTGAAGCATTCCAAGAACGCAAAGCAAAGTTCAACGAGCTGACGGGCCGCGTTGTGCTGGATTATAAGATAACGTCCGATAATTTGCTCTACGCCTCTTACTCTCGCGGATACAAATCGGGGGGCATTAACCCGCCATTGCAGCCGATTTTCTCAGTGCCCGATTCCTTTACGCCGGAATTTATCGATTCATTTGAAGTTGGATCAAAAAATACGCTGGCCGACGGAAAACTATCGCTAAACGCCACGGCTTTTTACTATAAATATAAAGGCCTTCAGCTAAGCCGCATCGTTGCGCGGACATCAGTCAACGATAATGTCGATGCCGACATTTACGGTGTTGAACTTGAAAGCATTTTCCGCCCAACCCGCGAATTGGCCATCAATATGGGGGCCAGTTACCTGCACACCAAAGTTAGCTCGGACAAATTCTTATCAAACCCGCGCGATCCATCTGGCGGCCGTTCCGATGCTGTCATTATTAAAGACATCACAAACGGTTCAAACTGTGCGGTTGTTTCAACATCGGGCAGCGTTGCTGGCGTAAATGGTTTTGTTAATCAGGTGAACACCTTCATCAACACGATTAACGCTGTCGGTAACCCGTTGACAACAGCGGGAACTGGCGGATTACAACCCGGTGCCGGTCTTGCGCCAACGACGGCATTTCCCACTGGAAGCGGCGTAGGTGCACGTGGCGCGTTTAGTGTATGCGCGATATTGCAGTCGCTGGCCGCTAGCCCGGTCGGAACGGCATTTGGCGGCGTTGGCGTTGAGCTGGCCGGCGTGGCCGTCAACCTGAAAGGCAATAAGCTGCCACAGGCGCCAAATATGAAAGCCAATATTGGCATCCAATATACCCTAGAGTTAGAGAATAATTGGACGATTGTTCCACGTTTTGACTATGTTTACACTGGCAAAAGCTACGGCAACATTTTCAACGGCGCCGTTAACAAAATTCCTGGTTATTCGCAACTGAACGCACAAATCCAGATGAATGGGCCGGATGACCGCTGGTACATGCGTGCTTTTATTCAAAACATTGCTGATAAAAGCCCCGTCACCGGCCTGTATGTGACGGATCAGTCTTCGGGCCTGTACACTAATGTGTTCACACTAGAGCCGCGTCGCTTTGGCGTGGCAGCCGGCGTTAAATTCTAATTGCGCTAAATGGCTGAACAACGAACCCCGGAGAGCAATCTTCGGGGTTTTTGTTTCAGGGAATCAAAACGATTTTCCCGACAAAATCGCCGCTTTCCATCAACGTGTGAGCTGCCGCCGCTTCAGCCAGAGGAAAGCTTTTGGCCATCGTTGGTTGCAATTGCCCTGCCTCGACAAAGGGCCAAACGGTGCGGTGGATTTCGTCCGCCAGCAATGCCTTGAATGCGTCCGAACGCGGTCGAAGCGTCGAACCAGTCAGCGTCAGTCGGCGCATCATTATCTGCGCCATCGGCACGTCGGCCATCGCGCCGCCCTGAATCGCGATGGTCACATGACGACCGTCCATGCGCAGGCATTGCATGTTACGCGGAACATAGGGGCCTGCGACCATATCAAGGACCAGATGTACGCCTTCATTATCGGTGATGCGCTTTACTTCTTCGACAAAGTCGGCAGTGTTATAGTTGATCGCGTGGGCCGCACCAATGCCTAACGCGGCGGCACATTTATCATCAGAACCGCAAGTGACGATAACTTGCAACCCAAACAAATTGCCCAGCTTAATCGCCATCGAACCGATGCCGCTCGTGCCGCCGTGCACCAAGATTGTTTCGCCCTCATCGGCATAGCCGCGCTCGAAAACATTGTGCCACACGGTCATTAACGTTTCGGGGATCGCGGCGGCTTCCTCCATCGACAAGATTTCTGGGACGGCCCAGCAGACATCGGCGCGGGCAAGGCAGTATTCGGCGTAGCCACCTCCAGCCACTAATGCGCAGACTCTTTGGTTGATGAGGCCGGGGTCGGTGTCAGCTCCTAGGGCAACGACCGTTCCCGATATCTCCAATCCGGGCAGGTCGCTTGCCCCCGGAGGCGCAGGATATAAGCCTTTGCGCTGGACGACGTCAGGGCGGTTTACACCCGCCGCCGCCACTTTGATCAGGACTTCACCCTCGCCGGGTATAGGTACTGGCCGATTGCACGGCCTCAAAACATCTGGCCCTCCGGGACTGCTGATTTCGATGGCAATCATCGTCTTGGGTATTATGTTCATGCGCTCGGCCCCTGTTTGTCCTTTCTATAGCGACGATGGCGAAGTCGTTCCAGCGGGTTCGCGGCGTGCTTTAGGTGAATTGACAGATGCATGGCGATTTCGCATCTTGAACGCCATGGAGATAAACGATGGATCTTGATGAATTATTCGCACGGCGCCCTGATGATCCGCTTGTGGCTTTGTTAAAGCAAGACCTTGACCGGCATTCAGTTGCTGAACTGAAAGAGCGCGTCGAAGCTTTGCAGAGCGAAATCGCGCGGTGTGAAGCAAAAATTGCCTTTTCAAAGGATCATCGCAGCGTCGCTGACTCGCTATTCAAACAATGACCAGAGCCGCGAGCGTATTAACCATTGGCAGAAGCAATTTCACGGCGCTTGGTCGTTATAGGATAAATCCCTGTTGAAAGCTGTAACATGGACGCCGATATAGTTGTTAGCGGGCGATAGCCGCCCTGTTTGGAGCACAAAATATGCCGTCATTTGCAGAATCGCTGGAAGCTACGCTTCATAATGCTTTGCGGCATGCAGGCGACCGCGCGCATGAATATGCGACGCTTGAACATTTGTTGCTCGCGTTGGTCGATGATGAAGACGCGGCGCGCGTCATGCAGGCGTGCGGCGTCGATGTCGGCGAACTTAGCGATACGGTGATCCAGTATCTCGATAACGAGCTGGAAAGCTTGAAAGTCACCGGCAATGTTGAGCCGTCGCCGACCAGCGGCTTTCAGAGGGTGGTGCAGCGTGCGATCCTGCACGTGCAGTCATCGGGCAAAGACGTCGTCACTGGCGCTAACGTATTGGTCGCGTTATTCTCTGAACGTGAAAGCTATGCCGTCTATTTCCTGCAACAACAGGATATGAGCCGGCTTGATGCCGTCAGCTATATTAGCCACGGCATCGGCAAAGACGGCAAGCTGATCGATCAAAAGCCGGTTGAGGGTGCGGATGAACGCAAAGAAGAAGCCGCTGATGCAAAAGAGAAAAAGGGCAAGGAAACCGCGCTTGAGCAGTTTACTGTCAATTTGAACGAGAAGGCCAAACAGGGTCGTATCGACCCGTTGATCGGCCGTGCCGAAGAAGTTGACCGCACCGTGCAAATTCTATGCCGCCGGTCGAAGAACAACCCGCTTTACGTTGGAGAACCCGGCGTTGGTAAAACCGCGATCGCTGAGGGGCTGGCGCGGCGTATTGTCGAAAAACAGGTACCAGAGGTACTACTGCCCGCTGTCATTTATTCGCTCGACATGGGGTCGCTTCTGGCCGGAACACGCTATCGCGGTGATTTTGAGGAACGGTTGAAAGCTGTCGTCAGCGAACTCGAAAAGCTGCCCGACGCGATCCTGTTTATCGACGAAATTCACACTGTGATTGGCGCAGGTGCCACCAGCGGTGGCGCGATGGATGCGTCGAACTTGCTGAAGCCGGCTTTGTCCGGCGGCACAATTCGCTGCATCGGTTCGACCACCTATAAAGAATTCCGCAACCATTTTGAAAAAGACCGCGCTTTGCTGCGCCGGTTCCAAAAGATTGATGTGAATGAACCGAGCATTGAGGATACGATCAAGATCCTCGGTGGCCTGCGTGCGGCGTTTGAGGATCATCACAAGGTTAAATACACCAATGACGCATTGAAGGCGGCGGTGGAGCTTTCGTCGCGGTATATCAATGATCGTAAGCAACCTGATAAAGCCATCGACGTCATTGATGAAGTCGGTGCGATGCAGATGCTGGTTCCGCTGGCAAAGCGGCGCAAGCTGATTACGCCAAAAGAAATTGAGGCTGTGATCGCAACGATTGCGCGCATCCCGCCCAAAAACGTATCGACCGATGATCGGACCGCGCTTGGCAGCCTTGACACGGATCTGAAGCGGGTGGTGTTTGGTCAGGATAAAGCGATTGCTTTGCTTTCGTCCGCCATCAAGCTTTCACGTGCTGGCCTTCGCGACCCTGACAAGCCCATCGGCAACTATCTGTTTTCGGGTCCTACCGGCGTCGGGAAAACCGAAGTTGCGCGGCAACTCGCCAGTATCATGGGTATTCCGCTAAAGCGTTTCGACATGTCGGAATATATGGAGCGCCATAGCGTCAGTCGTCTGATCGGCGCGCCTCCGGGCTATGTCGGTTTCGATCAGGGCGGTTTGTTGACCGACGCGGTTGATCAAAACCCGCATTGTGTTTTGTTGCTCGACGAAATCGAAAAAGCGCATCCTGATCTGTTCAATATCCTGCTGCAAGTGATGGACAATGGCCGTTTGACCGACCATCATGGCAAGACGGTCGATTTCCGCAACGTCATCTTGATTATGACAACAAACGCTGGCGCAAAGAACCTGACCAAAGAAGGTATCGGCTTTGGCCGCGCTGCCGACTCGAATGAGGATGCGAGCGAAGAAGCCGTCAAAGAACTGTTTGCGCCGGAATTCCGCAACCGTCTGGATGCGATTGTACCGTTTGGATTCCTGCCGACCGAAGTCGTCGCGATGGTGGTCGATAAGTTCATTCTGCAACTCGAACTGCAACTCGCCGACCAGAATGTGCATATCAAGCTGGATGATGAAGCGCGCGCTTGGTTGACTGAGCGCGGCTATGACAAGCTATACGGCGCAAGGCCGATGGGGCGTTTGATTCAGGAAAAGCTGAAACAGCCGCTTGCTGAGGAACTGTTGTTCGGAAAGCTGGTCAATGGCGGTGAAGTTGCTGTGCATATGAAGGACGGCCAGCCGGTCTTTGAAGTGACGCCTGCGCCGCCGAAAGCGGCAAAGCCGAAAAAGGAAAAAGGCGCGAAGAAAGCTAAGGCGGGATAAAATAGTCAGTCTAAAGCGGCACTATCATTGGTCCAACCTATTCTGATTTGGCGTTTCGCGTCCAATCGTCCATTTATGTTTAATGGAAAAAGGCACAGTCTATTTGGTCGGCGCAGGCCCGGGTGATCCCGATTTGCTGACGGTGAAGGCCGCGCGGTTTATCGCTTCGGCTGATGTTGTTGTGCATGATGGGTTGGTGGACGATGCTATTCTTGCTTTAGCAAATCCGAACGCGCGCTTAATTTCGGTCGCTAAGCAGCGTAGCCGCCATTCAGTGCCGCAGGACGGCATCAACGCGATCTTGGTGCAAGAAGCGCTTTCGGGATACGCAGTGGTCCGTTTGAAGGGCGGTGATCCCTTCATATTTGGGCGCGGTGGTGAAGAGGTTGAGGCTTGCCGTGATGCTGGCGTGCCTGTGGAAGTTATCCCGGGTATTTCTGCCGCGATTGCAGGCGGGGCGGCCAATTTGCTGCCGCTGACGCACCGCGATGCATCGACTGCGGTCACCTTTGTTGCTGGCCAGTGCAAAGGTTTGACCGACCAAAATTGGGCGGGGCTTGCGGGTAAAAACCGCACGCTCGTTATCTATATGGGCGTCGCAACGGCAGACGACATTTGCGAAAAGCTGATCGCTGATGGTGTTTCGCCAGATACGCCCGTTGCTGTGCTTGAACGGGTAGGGCGCAAAGGTGCGCGCGCGATACGCAGCATTTTGACTGACCTAGGCAGTATGATCGCGCGTGAAAATGTGCGGTCGCCGGCGATCATCATATTGGGCGATGTCGTCCTGAAATCAGATGCGGTGGACAGGCTCCGCGCATTTGCCAAAGAAGCGGAGAAGCTTGCGTGAAATTACTGACAGGAAATGATCTCGCTTCTGGCGCTGTTACATGGTGGGCGGGCAGCTGGTGGTCTTTGCACGTCGAGGATGCTGTTGATGTGGACGAAAGCGGCGATGCAATCCTCGCGCGCGAAGAAGGCGCTCGCCGCGTCAATGCGCCCTATATCATCGAAGCCATCGCAACGCCCGAGGGCCCTCGTCCTGCGCACATCAAAGACCGCGTTCGCGCGCTTGGCCCGACGGTTCGGCTCGATCTTTCATTAAAACCAGCTGATGCAAGCGTCGGCGAATGGGTAATCTGACATGTATAAATACGATAATTACGACCAAGCCATCGTCGACGCTCGCGTTGCCGATTTCCGAGATCAGGTGAAGCGCCGCCTTGCGGGTGAAATCACCGAGGACCAGTTTAAGCCGCTGCGGCTGATGAACGGCCTGTATCTGCAACTGCACGCCTATATGCTGCGTGTTGCCATTCCTTATGGTACGTTGGATAGCCGCCAGATGCGCATGCTGGCGCATATCGCGCGCAAATATGATCGCGATTATGGCCATTTCACCACGCGGCAGAATATCCAGTACAACTGGATCAAGCTGGAGGAATGCGGCGATTTGCTGGAGGAACTGGCAAGCGTTGAGATGCACGCGATCCAGACCAGCGGTAATTGCATCCGCAACATTTCGTCAGACCAATATGCAGGCGCTGCGGCAGACGAAGTCGCCGATCCGCGCCCATGGGCAGAATTGCTGCGCCAGTGGAGCACATTCCATCCAGAATTCAGCTATTTGCCGCGCAAGTTTAAGATCGCTGTGATTGCATCGCCCGAAGATCGTGCGGCAATGCGGCTGCACGACATTGGGCTGGAACTGATCAAGCAAGACGGCGTGCTTGGCGCGCGCGTCTTTGTCGGTGGCGGCATGGGCCGCACTCCGATGATCGCGCCAGAGATCAATCCGTTTATCAAAGCCGATGATTTGCTGAGCTATATTGAGGCCTGCCTGCGCGTGTACAATCGCTATGGCCGCCGCGATAATGTCTACAAAGCGCGGATTAAAATCCTTGTCCACGAAATCGGTGCCGACGAGTATCGCCGTCAGGTTGAGGAAGAATTCGCGCATGTGAAGACTTTGGGCATCGACCCGCCGTCGGCGGAGCTCGACCGGATTTCCGCGTTCTTTGCGCCGCCCGCGTTTGAATCGGTTAGCGATGATGTTGACCCCAAATCTCAAAACAGCGACCCTGATTTCGCGGTTTGGCTCGACCAGAATGTGAAGCCACACAAGCAAGCGGGCTACGCCATCGTCAATATCAGCCTGAAGCCGATTGGCGGTATCCCCGGAGACGCCTCATCGGCGCAGATTGATGTGATGGCGGACCTTGCCGAGACATACAGTTTTGACGAGCTGCGCGTTACCCATGCGCAGAATATCGTCCTGCCGCATGTCGCAAAGCGCGATCTTTACGCAGTCTGGCAAGCGTTGAACGCGGCGGAATTGGCCAATGCCAACCTCGATTTGATCAGCGACATTATCGCGTGCCCCGGCCTTGATTATTGCAGTCTCGCCAATGCCCGCTCGATCCCTGTCGCACAGAAAATCGCGACACGTTTTGCTGATTTGGAACGCCAACGCGATTTAGGCGAACTGAAGCTGAAAATCTCTGGCTGCATCAACGCTTGCGGACATCACCATGCGGGCCATATCGGCATTCTTGGCGTCGACCGCAAAGGCGTTGAGAACTACCAACTGACACTCGGCGGCTCTGGCGCGGAAGATGTCAGCATCGGCAAAATCACGGGTCCCGGTTTTAATGAGGACGGCATCGTCGATGCGGTCGAACGCGCTACTGATAAATATGTGGAGCTGCGCGAGCCCGGAGAGCGTTTCGTCGATACCTACCGCCGCGTTGGCATGGACCCGTTTAAGGAAGCGATTTATGGTTGAGCATCACGTAACAGAGGGCGAAGAACCGTCAGTAACGCTCGACGCGTTTTTGGATCAATCGAACGCGACGGCTGTGCGGCTGGAGCCCGATGATGATGCGCGTGCGCTGATCCCGTTTTTGGACCGGCTGGCATTGATCGAAGTCGCATTCCCCAAATTCCGTGATGGCCGCGGCTATTCGTCGGCGCGGATCTTGCGTGAGGCGGGCTATACTGGCGAGTTGCGTGCGCAAGGTGATGTTTTGGTTGACCAAATTCCGCTGATGAAACGTTGCGGCTTTGATAGCTTTGCGCCCGAGGCACCGCAAAATCAGGCGCATGTCGATGCAGCCTTGGCGCGCTTTGACCATGTCTATCAGGGTGCAGCTGATGCTGCCGTTCCTGTATGGAAATTGCGTCATGGCTGAAACGCGGGAACGCACGCGCGACCGAATTGACACTGGTCCGCGCTATTCCGAAACCGATGCTATTCGGTTGAACCACATGTTTCGCGGGCGCGATACGGTCGAAATGCTCGACATTTTGCTGCGCGAAAACATGCTGGGTGATGTGGCGATTGTATCGAGCTTTGGCGCGGAAAGTGCGGTTTTACTGCATTTAATTTCCAACATTGACCCAACTGTGCCTGTGTTGTTTCTCGATACGGGCAAGCATTTTCCCGAAACGATTACCTATAAGGAAGAGCTGCGTGAGCAACTGGGCTTGAAAGATTTGCGCGACCTGAAACCCGATGCGAAGCTTTTGGCGCAAAAGGATGGCAACGGCCTTCGCTGGTCATTTGACCCCGATGGCTGCTGCGAAATTCGCAAAGTGTTGCCGCTGAAAAAAGCACTTGCTGGCTTTGATGCGCAATTCACCGGCCGCAAAGCGTTTCAATCGTCCACTCGCAGCGCACTGCCAAGGTTCGAAATTGAGGACGGTCGGCTAAAGGTGAATCCGCTAGCGGATTGGACCAAGGAACGGCTCGACGGCTATGTTGCAAAGCATGCCTTACCAATCCATCCGCTTGTCGAATTGGGCTATCCGTCAATTGGCTGTTCCCCTTGCACCAGCAAAGTCGAGGCTGGCGAAGATCCGCGTTCGGGTCGCTGGAAAGGTTGGGACAAGGTTGAGTGCGGCATTCACACTGCAGTGGAGCCTGCCGCCGATGATGACAACGGCGCAAACGACCCTGTATTCTAACGCTTAGGGTTAGGACCTATCAAATAGACCGTCGAGGTTTGAAGCCATTTTGTTCAGTGCGAGGCGGCAAGCGAGAGGCATAGTGGTTTTATGTCTGAGCTTGCCAACGAAGCAATGGACAAAATGGGTCAAATCCTACGGACGCCAAAATGGCTTCGATCTCAAAACAAAATGCCCTTGCAGGCAGACTTAGGATTGCCGAGGCTGGCAGATATCGGTGTGTGTTTGAAAATACCAGCCCCGGCAAACTTAAAAACTCTTGTTAGATATCTTGGTTGTTGATGCGGATATAATCAACGCGGCCATCGGTTGACGCGCAGGTAAAGCTATCGGAATCGAGGTCGCCTTCAACGCGCCAGCCATTGCCATCGCGCGTTACCGAACGGATTTCGCTGACCCGGTCGTTGTTGCCCGCACTGCGTTCTGCGGCATCGGTGCAGGCGCTGACCGCTGAACCCAATTGATTGTCGTCATGATACACGGAGCGATCCTGTTGCGGATAATCATAGCGATCTTCGTCGCGCGGTTCATTCCGGCTTTGCTTGTCCGCATCGCTAGCGGCCCCCGCAAGAATCGCGATTCCGGCCAGTATGCCGATACCCGTCAGAACATCGCCTGTATCCACGCGGTCGCGGTGACGATAGCGATGGCGATGGCCATCGGCAGTTTGTTGCATCGCATCAGGTGACGAAAATGTGTCGGATTTTGCGCTCATGTTCGCTGCCATTAACGGCAGTGGCGTGACGGCCAGCATCGCAGCAGCACCGGATGCGAGCATCAATTTGACTGAATGCTTCATGATATTTCCCCCGTAAAGAAAGGGCACTTGCCCGTATACAAACGTATGAACGGTCCAGCCTGTCTTTAAGCTGAACCGTTCATATTCATTATCGTTCCATCAAATGGCGGGTACTCAGCGCCACTGGTCCAGTCCGCGATAATCGACATCGATTACCCGACCACGTTCGACATAGCATGTGAAACGGCCCTTGTCGTAACCGCGATCATAACCACGGTCGTTTCGGCTGCGGCCACGATAGCCGTCCTGCACAACCAGCTTGCCAGTTACGCGGTATCCGTTGCGGGTGCGATCAATTTGATTGATCTGTGTCACATCGGCGCGGCTGTAACGGCTCGCCCATTGCTCCACAGCTGTGACGCACTGGTTGACGGCGGCGCGGCTGCCCTGTTGGCTGTTATAACGATAGCCATCATTGCCACGACCATGTCCGCGTCCACGGCGATCATGATTGTCATAGCGATCATCGCGGTTGCCATAACCACGCTCATCATAACGTCCGTCGTCGTAACCACGGTTGTCATAGCGCCCGTCATTATAACCACGATCACGGCTGCGGTCATCGTCCGAGGATGCAATTACCGCTGCAATACCGCCAAGGATCACGGCGCCTGCGATAACTTCGCCGGCAGTAATCCCGTCATTATCGCGTCCACGTGCCTGGGCAGGGGCGGCGACACTGACCAGGGCCGCAGCTGCGGCACCGGCGCTGAGCAGGCTCTTGGTCAAAATCTTCATCGTCTTTCTCCTGTACGAAGCTGGAATAATCTCCGGCGTCGACAAGTGGATTAGGCGATTCGTTCTGATTATTGGCTGAATTGAGTTGTCAGCAGTTGTTCATAAAAATATAACTTTTGATGAACGAAAAATAGAGTGGCGACGATGCTGCGTGCGTGCGGGAGCCCCTAAACGGGCTGCGCGATGTTATCGGCAATTTATGGAACTGGTTCCCCGATAAGGATTCGAACCTCAATAGACAGAGTCAGAGTCTGTAGTCTTACCGTTAGACGATCGGGGAGTGCTTTGCGGCCAATAATCGGGCCGATGTCGGCTGTCAATCGGTTCGCTTTGCGTCATTTTGGGCCGAGATGCTATCGTCTTGAATTTTTAACGGCTTCATTGTAACACTGCGGTTAAGCACTGGGCGGTATTTTCCGAAGCCAGATAGAACATAAGAGATTGAGTTCGGCTATGGGCGACCGCATCGCGCCATCGCCGCAAAACGGTGGAAACCGCGACGGCCGGAGCAGAGGTAAGAAAAACAAAGCTCCGCATCGCAGCAAAGACACCGGGGCGGCCGCAACCACAGGCTCGCGCGACAGCGCAGCTGATACCAACGGCAATGCTGCACCGAAAACTGAAACCGCCAGCGCTCCCGTTGCTGCGCGCAGTGGTTGGCTAGGTAAGACAGCGTATGCCGCATTGGACCTTGGCACCAATAATTGCAGGCTGTTGATCGCGCGCGCCGCAAACGAAGGCTTTACCGTGGTCGACGCCTTTTCGCGCGTCGTCCGGCTGGGTGAAGGGTTGAACAGCACCGGCAAAATCAGCGAAGAGGCGATGGACCGCGCGATTGAGGCGCTGTCGGTGTGCGCTGACAAATTGAAACGCCGCAACGTCGTGTTGGCGCGATCAGTCGCGACGGAGGCATGCCGCCAAGCTGTCAACGGCGCGCATTTCATCGAACGGGTGCGGCTGGAAACTGGCATTGTGCTGGATGTGATCAGCCCCAAAGAAGAAGCGCGGTTGGCGGTGATGGGCTGCCACGCCTTGCTGGAGGAGGGCGAGGGCCCCGCTTTGATTTTTGACATCGGTGGCGGTTCCACGGAGGTGGTGCTCGTTTCGACCGACGGCATTGTTCCCGAAATTCTTGATTGGATGAGCATTCCGTGGGGCGTCGTTTCGCTGACCGAGAGCGAAGTGCATGACGAAGAAGATGCTGATGCGCGGGCAGCGGCTTATGCGGTTATGCGGGCAAAAGTCAGTGCGGCGTTTGCAGATTTTGCCGCGAGATTGCCAACAAACGGCGGCGATCACCGGTTGCTTGGCACGTCCGGTACAGTGACGACCTTAGCCAGCGTCTATCTGGAATTGCAAACTTACGAGCGGCGCAAAATTGATGGTTTGCATTTGCCGTCGCAAGCGTTGCGCGATATCTGCCAGGTTTTGGCGAAAGCGCCACCAGCGGGCAGAGCAGAATTCCCAACTATCGGCTTTGATCGCGCCGATCTGGTCGTTGCGGGCTGTGCGATTTTGGAAAGCATTTTCGATATGTGGCCGGGCGCACGACTGGGAGTGGCGGATCGCGGTATCCGCGAAGGTATCTTGCGCGCGCTGATGGCGAGCGATGCAAAAAGGCGCAACCGGCGATGACTGAACCAGGAAACAAATCTGGCTTTACTGGCAACCAGTCAGGGCGCAGTTTGAAAGTTAAAGAGCGTGTGAAGACCGCTAAGAAGCGCACGCCACAATCAAACCGTTGGCTTGAGCGGCAATTGAACGACCCTTACGTCAAACGCGCGCATGCCGAGGGGTACCGCAGCCGCGCGGCCTATAAGCTGATCGAGCTTGATGAAAAATTCGGCTTTTTGAAGGGTAAAAAGGCCATCGTCGATTTGGGGGTTGCCCCGGGCGGCTGGCTTCAGGTTATTCGCAAACGCCTGCCACAGGCGAAAGTTGCGGGTATTGATCTGTTGCCCGTTGATCCGCTCGACGGCGTGACCTTGTTTGAAATGGATTTCATGGATGATAAGGCGCCAGCTGCGTTGGTAGAGGCGATTGGTGCAAAGCCCGATCTTGTCTTGTCCGACATGGCGGCCAACACCGTTGGGCATAAGCAAACCGACCATTTGCGGACCATGGGTCTTGTCGAGGCGGCGGCGCATTTTGCGGTAGAAGTGTTGCAGCCTGGCGGTGCGTTTGTGGCTAAGGTATTTGCTGGCGGAACTGACCCAGAATTGTTGGCAATCCTGAAAACGAATTTCACTACCGTGAAACACGCCAAACCCCCTGCAAGCCGTAAGGGCTCTGTCGAATGGTATGTTGTTGCACAGGGAAAAAAAGGCTGATTTGCAGCGGGTAGCCTGTGGTTTTCCGTCGATATCCTGTTGCCTAAACGCGCGGATGTCCGCACACTCCTATCCAATACAGGAGAGATGCGATGACCGATACTGTTGATGTGCTACCGAACCAGCCAGCGGACTATGTGCCGCCAGCGATATGGACATGGGACAAGCCCAGCGGTGGTCAATTTGCCAACATCAACCGGCCTGTGTCCGGCGCAACGCATGACAAGGATCTACCAGTCGGCAAGCATCCTTTTCAGCTTTATTCGCTCGGTACGCCGAACGGCGTCAAAGTCACGATCATGCTCGAAGAGTTACTGGCCGCAGGGCATGCAGGGGCCGAATATGATGCGTGGATCATCAACATCGGCGCTGGCGATCAATTCTCCACCGGCTTTGTTGGCGTAAATCCAAACAGCAAAATTCCGGCGATGATGGATCATTCTGTCGAACCGATGCTGCGCTTGTTCGAAAGCGGATCGATGCTGGTGTATCTTGCGGAGAAATTCGGCGAATTTTACCCGACCGACACCCACAAACGCGCCGAGACGATGAACTGGCTGATGTGGCAAATGGGCAGTGCGCCTTTCCTTGGCGGCGGCTTTGGCCATTTTTACGCGTATGCCCCGTTCAAGATACAATACGCGATTGATCGTTATGCTATGGAGGCGAAGCGGCAATTGCATGTGCTCGACACGCATTTGGCGCAAAACGAGTATATGATCGGCGGGGATTACACGATTGCCGACATGGCAATTTGGCCCTGGTACGGCGCGATTGCGCGCGACGCCTATGCGGCGCAGGAATTTCTGTCGGTGCATGAATATATCAACCTGCAACGCTGGGTTGATCTGGTCGGATCACGCGACGCGGTGAAGCGTGGGCGGATGGTCAATCGCACCTTTGGCAGGCCAGAAACACAGCTGCGTGAACGGCATGACGCGCGCGATTTCGATGTGAACCGCGAAGACATGGTGATCGCTCGCGATGGCCAACGGATTTAAGGAATTAGCGATGAGTAATCCCGGCATGGACCCCGAAATTTTTGACGCCTTTATCGAACAACTCCGCCGCTATGTTCGGGAGCGGTTGATACCGGCCGAGGATGATGTGATTGCCAACGACCGCATTCCGGATGAAATCCTGAATGAAATGCGCGACATGGGGCTGTTTGGTATCACGATTCCTGAAGAATATGGCGGCGCGGGGATGAGCATCAGCCAGTATATCGAGACGGTGAAGCAGATCAGCTATGCGGCGCCCGCTTATCGCAGCACGATGTCGATTAACGTTGGCATGACCGGTTCGGCGATCAAGAATTTCGGTACAGCAGAACAAAAGGCGCAGTGGCTGCCACGCATCGCCAGTGGTGAGATTGCCTGTTTCGGGCTTACCGAGCCGGGCAGTGGATCAGACAGTGCAGCGATGCAGACCATGGCTGTGCGCGATGGCAACGGGTATAAATTGACCGGCACAAAGCGCTACATCACCAATTCACCTTCCGCCAAAATCGGGCTAATTATGGCGCGGACGTCGAAAGAGGCTTTGCCCAAAAACGCGCATGTTTCGTGCTTCATCGTCGATATGGAAACACCCGGGATTAGCATTGGAAAGCCTGATAAGAAAATGGGGCAGGCCGGCGCGCACATCGCCGATATTGTTATGGACGATGTCCATATTCCGGGCGATGCCCTTGTCGGCGGCGAAGAGGGACGCGGGTTTCAAATCGCGATGCAAAGCCTCGATAACGGCCGTTTGTCGGTTGGCGCGATGGGCGTGGGGATGGGGCGGCGTATCCTTGATACCGCCATCCGTTACGCCACCGAACGCAAAGCCTTTGGTGAGGCGATTGCCAATTTTCAACTGATCCAAGCGATGTTGGCGGACAGCGAGGCCGAGCTATACGCCGCTGAATGTATGATTGCCGATGCCAGCGCGCGTGCTGACCGTGGTGAAGTTATCCTGCGCAAAGCCGCCGCAGCGAAACTGTTTGGCACCGAAACTTGTGGCCGCGTTGCTGACCGTTGCGTGCAGATTTATGGCGGCGCCGGATATCTCGCCGAATACCCCGCGGAGCGTTTCTTCCGCGACGCGCGCATTCTGCGGATATATGAAGGCACCAGCCAGATCATGCAGTTGCAGATCGCTAAGCATTTGCTGCGCGAATTTGAACGTGAGGGGGCGGTTTGGTAATCGGCAATGTATAACCTACTTAAGGGCCTTTCGGTTATCGAAGCATCATCCTTCGTCGCGTCGCCCACCGCTGGATTATATTGCGCACAATTTGGTGCCGAGGTTATCCGCGTGGATCAGATCGGCGGCGGCCCTGATTTCCATCGCTGGCCAGTCACAACGGATAATGATTCACTATATTGGGAAAACCTGAACCGCGCGAAGAAGTCGGTGGCTTTGGATCTTGGCCGACCAGAGGGTCGCGAATTGCTGCAACAATTGGTGCGTGCCACGGGGCAGTTTATTACAAACTTTCCAGCGAACGGTTTCCTATCGCACGAGACATTGGCTGTCGGTCGTCCGGACCTTGTGACCGTTCGCGTCATGGGCTGGGCCGATGGGTCGCCTGCGTTGGACTACACTGTCAACAATGCCGTCGGCTATCCGTTGATGACAGGAACTGGACCGGACCCGGTCAACCATGTGCTGCCTGCATGGGATTTGCTGTCGGGTGCCTATGCCGCGTTCGCTTTGCTTGCCGCCATCCGCCGCCGTGAAACAACCGGCGAAGGCAGCGAAGTACGCGTGCCGTTGTCCGATGTTGCGATCGGTACTGTCGCCAATTTGGGCGGGATAGCCGAGGTGCTATATTCCGGCGAAAACCGACCGCGTCTGGGCAATGCAGTGTACGGACTGTTCGGGCGAGATTTTGTTACGCGGGATGGAGTGCGGACGATGATTGTCGTGGTCACGCATCGCCAATGGGCCAATCTGGTGAGTGCACTTGGCCTAGGCGAGGCTATCGCTGCGATAGAAAAAGCGCGTGGCGTCAGTTTCGCAAAAGACGATGGCTTGCGATTTGAACATCGCGATGCGCTTTATCCGTTGTTTGAAAACGCTATCAGAGCGCGCGATCATGTCGATCTTGCCGCCGCGCTCGATACCGCAGGGATTGTCCATTCGGCCTATCGCGACATGATCGACGCCGCGAACGATCCGCGCCTTGTGCAAAACAATCCGATGTTCAGTGCGGTCGGCGGCAATCCCTCGGGATTTGATTATCCAGCGGCAGGAGCGTTTGGCACTGTTCCGCAGCAAGAACGCGGGCCACCGCACGCAGCACCGCATAACGGCCAGCATAGCGAAGAAGTGCTGGCTACGCGGCTGAACATGTCATCGGGCGAGATCGCTCGGTTGATCGATCAAGGCATTATAGGAAAATCATCATGATACTTCGCCGCGCCGCAATTGTTGCTCCGATCCGTACGCCTGTTGGCAAGTTTGGCGGCGCGTTATCATCGATGACCGCTGGCGAGCTGGGCGCGGTTATTTTGAAAGCTTTGATTGACCGGACCAAAATTGATCCCGCCCGCGTGGATGAAGTGATCTTTGCCCAAGGCTATGGCAATGGTGAGGCGCCGTGCATTGCGCATTGGTCGTGGTTGCTTGCTGGTCTGCCAGAGGAAGTGCCCGGCTATCAGCTTGACCGGCGTTGTGGGTCTGGCCTGCAAGCCATCGTCAACGCCGCGATGATGGTACAGACGGGCGTGTCGGATGTTGTGGTTGCGGGTGGGTGCGAAAGCATGTCGAACGTTGAGCACTACAGCACCGACATCCGCAAAGGCATTCGCGCAGGTAATTTGACGCTGCATGACCGGCTAACGCGCGGGCGGGTGATGTCGCAGCCGATCGAACGTTACGGTGTAATCTCTGGCATGATCGAAACTGCGGAAAATTTGGCAAAGGATTACGGTATCACGCGCGAGGCATGCGATGCCTATGCGGCGCGTAGCCATCAGAATGCGGCAAAGGCATGGGCGGCGGGATTGTTCGACGATGAACTGGTGCCTGTTTCGGTGCCGCAACGCAAAGGCGACCCGGTTATCTTTGCGCATGACGAAGGCTATCGCGCCGATGCCACGGCGGAGTCACTGGGCCTGTTGCGACCGCTAGAAAAAGGCGTGGTAACTGCAGGCAATGCCAGCCAGCAAAACGACGCTGCCGCCGCGTGCCTTGTTGTCACTGAGGATAAATTGGAGGAACTTGGGCTTGAACCCATCGCCTATTTTCACAGCTGGGCCGCCGCCGGGTGCGACCCCAGCCGGATGGGTTTCGGCCCTGTGCCTGCAACGCAGCGGCTGTTTGATCGCAACGGGTTGTCGTGGAGTGACATTGGCGTTGTCGAGCTTAACGAAGCGTTTGCGCCACAGGTTTTGGCCTGCCTGAAAGGTTGGGGTTGGTCGGACGATGACAGCCGTATGGAGATGCTCAACGTCAATGGTTCGGGCATTTCGCTTGGCCACCCGATTGGCGCGACCGGCGGGCGCATCCTAGCCAATCTGACGCGCGAGATGCAACGGCGTCAGGCGCGATACGGCTTAGAGATGATGTGCATCGGCGGTGGTCAGGGGATTGCCGCGGTCTTTGAGCGCGCATGAGTTTTGACGAGCATCTAAAGGCGGCGCAAAGCTATCGCACGACGGCGCAAGCGGCGCTGTCGGATATGCTGGCGGATCGTTCGATGGACAGCGAGCAACGCGCTGCGCATGGCTTTGCGTGGGTCGCCACGACGGTGGCTTCACTGGAGGCTGTATCGGACTGGCTTGCCGCCAATGACGGTGGGACGACGCTGGACAAGCAGGTAGCAACCCTAATTTTTGCAGAGGCTGCGGGGCAGCTAGCCGGCGGCTTGCCGATGGGACAGAATGAATTTTTCCGCCCCTCCGACCTTGGTTTGCAGATTGCAACGACGGAACTAGCAGAGGCGAACGCTGATCTGATGACGTCCGATCTTGCTGCTGTTCGTCTCCAAGTCACCACTGTACTTGCCGAGGGGCTATGGCCGACGGAGAGGCTCCACGAACCCGATCTTGACACCATACGTGACCAATACCGGCGCTTTACCAATGCCGAAATTATCCCCAATGCGCACGCTTGGCACCTTGCCAATGCGTTGATCCCCGACGCCACTGTGGCGGCGATGGCAGAGCTTGGCACGTTCGGCATTTGCATTCCCGAATCCTACGGTGGGCTTGGCCTTTCAAAGCTGGTCATGTGCGTCGTAACCGAGGAACTGTCACGCGGCTGGATTGGTGCAGGGTCGCTGGGCACGCGGTCAGAAATTGCAGGTGAGCTGATCGCGATGGGAGGCACCGAGGCGCAAAAAGGGCATTGGTTGCCGAAAATTGCCACCGGTCAGATACTGCCGACGGCCGTTTTCACAGAGCCTGATACCGGTTCCGATCTGGGCTCTTTGCAGACCAAAGCGCGGCTGGAGGGTGATAGCTGGTTCATCAATGGCGCGAAAACATGGATTACGCACGCCAGCCGATCCGATCTGATGACGATGCTTGTTCGCACGCTTCCCGATGCCAAGGGCTATGCGGGGCTTTCAATGTTGCTGGTCCCAAAACCACGCGGGACTGATTCCGCTGCGTTTCCAGCAACGGGAATGGCGGGTAGCGAGATAGAGGTGCTGGGCTATCGCGGGATGCGCGAATATGCGTTGCAGTTTGACGACATGGTCGCGCCTGCCGACGCTTTGCTTGGCGGGCAAGAGGGGCAGGGGTTCAAACAGTTGATGCGTACGTTTGAAGGAGCGCGGATTCAGACAGCGGCGCGCGCCGTCGGGGTGGCGAAGCGCGCGCTGGAGTTGGGACTAAATTACGCCTTGGGCAGAAAACAGTTCGGTAAATCGATCATCGCGTTTCCCCGCGTGTCAGACAAAATTGCGATGAGCCTTGCCGATTTTATTGCCGCCCGCGAATTGACCTATGCTGCCGCTCGCGCGAAAGATTTGGGTAAGCGCTGCGATATAGAGGCAGGCATGGCAAAGCTGCTCGCCGCTCGTACGGCGTGGACCAACGCGGATGCTAGTCTGCAAATCCACGGCGGTAACGGCTATGCGTTGGAATATGAAATCAGCCGCGTTTTGTGCGATGCGCGTATCCTCAACATCTTTGAAGGTGCAGCGGAAATCCAAGCGCAAGTCATCGCCAAAGGCTTGATCGGGAGATTGAATTGATGAGCGAGTGGGACGCATGGATTGGCCGCAAGGAAACACGCCAAGACCGGGCCGATGCCAAGGCGGCTGGACGCTGGCTAGCGATGCTAGACCGTGCAGTAGCACAAGACGGAGCGATGCCGCAGGGCTATCACTGGTGCCTTTGTCTGCCCGATGCCCCGACCGCGAACCTTGGCCCCGATGGACACCCACGCCGCGACGATAGCCCAAATGGATTTCTGCCGCCTGTGCCGCTGCCAAGGCGGATGTGGGCGTCGAGCAAAGTTGAATTCTTGCGCCCAATCAATGTTGATGAAAACGTGACGCGCACATCGCACGTAGCCGCTATAACGGAAAAATCTGGTGGATCGGGGCCATTGGTCTTTGTCGATGTGGCGCACGAAACGGTGGGAGAAAACGGCGTCGCTGTTTGTGAAACGCAGTCGATTGTTTACCGTGAGGCAGCCGGTGGGGATGCTCCCTTGACACCTCCAGAAATAGGCCAGGCACAATTTGACGCAGCGGCTTGGGATGCGCACCGAATGCTTACTCCTAACCAGACGTTATTGTTCCGTTATTCTGCTTTGACATTTAACAGCCACCGCATCCATTACGATCTGCCTTATGCAGCGCAGATTGAACGGTATCGCGGCTTAGTCGTCCACGGCCCGCTAACAGCGACGTTGCTACTCGATCTCGCCCAGCGCGAACTGGGGGCCAACTGCTTCTCCAATTTTGCCTTTCGGGGTATATCGCCTGCAATGTGCGGCGAGGCATTGCATCTGGTGATGCGCGGCACCGGCCAAGAAATCGAGCTCGGCGCATTTGCCGACGATGGACGGCAGGTTATGGCGGCAACGGCAAAGGCGAAAAACTGACATGACGCAAACTGATGACATCGCCGAAATTCGCCGTGCGGTGCAGGCATTATGTGCCGATTTTCCCGGCGAATACTGGCGCGAAAAAGATCGCGATCGTGCCTATCCCGAAGAATTTGTCGACGCGTTGACGCAATCCGGATTCCTAGCGGCGTTAATCCCAGAGGAATATGGCGGATCAGGGCTAAAGCTTGATGCGGCGGCGGTGATCATGGAGGAGATTCAGGCAGCAGGTTGCAACGGCGCATCGGCGCATGCGCAGATGTACATCATGAACACGTTGCTGAAATATGGCAGTGACGATCAGAAACGCGCCTATCTGCCGGGCATTGCCAAAGGTGAACTGCGGCTTCAGGCCTTTGGCGTGTCAGAACCGACCAGCGGCACTGATACGCTCAGCTTGCGAACCGTAGCCGTGCGCGATGGCGACGATTACATCATCAACGGCCAAAAAATTTGGACGAGCCGCGCCGAGCATTCCGACCTGATGCTGCTTCTTGCCCGCACAACCCCGCGTGACGAAGTCGCGGGCAAGACCGAGGGGTTGTCGATTTTCCTTGTCGATATGCGCACTGTCGTTGGCAATGGCATGACCATTAAGCCCATCCGGACGATGATGAACCATTCGACAACCGAGATATTTTTTGACGACATGCGTATTCCAGCGACCAGCCTGATTGGCGAAGAGGGCAAAGGCTTTCGCTACATCTTATCCGGCATGAACGCTGAACGGATATTGATCGCGGCGGAATGCGTGGGCGATGCCAAATGGTTTATCCGTAAGGCGACCGATTATGCCAAGGACCGCAGCGTTTTTGGCCGCCCGATTGGAAAAAATCAGGGTGTGCAGTTCCCCATCGCGCGCTGCTATGCGCAGATGTGCGCGGCGGAACTGATGGTGCATCATGCGGCCCAAGCGTTTGATGCTGGCGGTAATCCGGGTGCCGAGGCCAACATGGCAAAGCTGCTGGCGTCCGAGGCAAGCTGGGCGGCAGCCGACATGTGCGTGCAAACATTTGGCGGCTTTGGCTTTGCCGAGGAATATGATGTCGAACGAAAATTCCGCGAAGCGCGGCTGTATACGGTCGCACCGATCAGCACGAATTTGATCCTAAGCTATTTGGCTGAACATGTGCTTGGGTTGCCGCGTAGCTATTAGGCGGATGCTCTTTACGGCGTCAGGTTTTCGATTCGGTCAAGCGTTGGCAAAGCCGTCAGGCCGGGGCGTCCGACAAACGCGACGAACGCTTCCAAATCAGTTGGTCCTACCGTTGCATCAGTTCCGGTTACAAATCCTGCAAACAAGTCGCCGCCATTGGACAGAAAGTCGCTTACTGTGACGCGGTAAGCCTTGGCATCATCAATCGGCGCGCCGTTCAGTGTTGCGAAAATTACCCGCTGCCCGATTGGCTTTGACAGGTCATAACCAAAACGGAAGCCGCTGGACGGCGACAAGACGCGAACCCAGTCGGAGTTGTTGAACTGTTGTTCCAACACTTCCTTCAACTGGCTGCCGGTCAGGGTTTTGACGATTAACTGATTGCCAAAGGGTTGCGCGGAAAACACGCTGCCAAAGGCTACTTTGCCGTCAGCTCCGGGTACGATTTCGGCGCGGATGCCATCGGGGTTCATAAACGCGATTTGTGCACCGCCACTGTCGGGTGCTTGGGTTGCCGCAAGCTGCGCATCGGCAATCAAATTGCCCATCAGGCTCTCACCCGAACGGCTTTTGTCGCGGGTCGCAGGCCCCGCGAGCGAACCTACCACACGCGTCTCATCGGCCTTGGCGGCTTCGCGGTAACGAGCAACAAGTGCTGCCAAATCGGCACGGGGCGTGAATGCCGCTACGTCTGCAACAATTGGAATAGCGCCGCGCGAGCCAGTAAACGCTTCGCTTTGCACCACGATATTGCGCGCGGATTTTGAGCGCAATTTGCCGGTGACCGGATCGATTTTTAGATCGATGCCTGTGACAACTTGCCCGCGCGAACCGGCGCTGGTCAACAAGATCGGGTGGTTTTTGTTGAGCTGTCCATAATCACAGACATAGGCTTGGTGCGTGTGGCCAGACACGACAACGTCAATCGCAGAGTCCAACCGGTCAAGAATTGCCGTTAGCGATCCCGCCACACCGTCGCATCTTGGATTGTTGATATCGCCGGGATTGCTTACGCCTTCATGGATAAGCACAACAATGACATCGGCGCCAGCGGCGCGTAATTTAGGCACCAGCGCATTAGCCGTCTGTGCTTCATCGGCAAAGCTGATGCCTTTGATGCGTCCTGCGGACACCAGATTGGCGGTGCCCTTTAACGTCATTCCGATAAAGCCAACAGAGACACTGTTTTGACCATTGCCGAACGTCTTGATAGCGTAGGGAGCAAACAGCGTTTTGCCATCGGCCTTTATGGTGTTCGCCGCCAACTGCTGGAACTTAGCCCCGACGAAAGGCCGGTCCACGCGGCATGGTGCTACGGCTGTATATTTCTCGCAGCCACCCGATTGAATGCGCAGCAACTCTTCGGTGCCGCGATCAAATTCGTGGTTTCCGACGGCGTTGAATTCCAGCCCGATCATGTTCATCGCTATGACCGATGGCTCGTCGAGAAACAGCGACGACGACAAAGGCGATGCGCCGATCAAGTCGCCCGCAGCCACGACAACAGTGTTTGATTGCCCAGCCTTGAGCGAGTCCACAGCCGACGCAAGATAAGCAACGCCGCCCGACGGCACGCGGATTTTGTCGCCCGCAGCGTTGGTGAACTCGGTGGCCGCCTTGGGCGGATCAAGAGCCCCATGAAAATCGTTAAAGCCGATGATGCGGACATCCACGGGTTCGGCGGTGGTGGGGATGCCTTGTGTGGTCGCGCAACCCGATACGGCAAGCAATGCGGCTACGATAAAAATCTGTCTCATATGCTCAGCATGGCGAATGCGGGTGACAGGTTCAAGTCACACACTCGATTTCACCAGCCGCGCCAAGATGTCAGCGGCAAAGGCGCTGAGCGTATCGTCGCGTGCGCCCATGATGACGATGCGATCACCGCTTTGCGCAAGCTCGACAATGCGGTTTCCGCAATCGTCGCGCGACGGCACGTGTTCGGCGTGGCGGCCAGCCGCAACGACTGCGTCGGTTATCAAGGGGCTGCCTTGGCTGCGGTCGACTGTGCCGCCGAAATAGACCGGATCGCACAGGATAAGGTAATCGTCGCGGTCCAGATGCTGGGCAAATACAGCGGCCAATTCTTGGCCCATGACACGGATCGGGCCATAACCATGCGGTTGGAAAAACGCGATAATCCGTCCGGGAAAGGCTTTTAGCGTCGCGAGCGTTGCGGCGGTTTTATCGGGATTATGCCCGAAATCGTCGATCACAGTGATGCCACCCGCAATGCCGACAATGTCGAACCGGCGGGCAAGGCCAGCAAAGCGTTCAACACCGTGGATCGCTTGCGCCACTGGCACGTCCAGCGCAGCCACAGCGGCAATCGCTGCAAGCGCATTGGCGATGTTGTGCCGCCCCGGAACTTGCAGCGTCACCGGCCAGCTTTCCCCTTTGGCGGTCAGTGTGAAGTGACTGCCCAGTGGCATTTCGACAATGTCGGTTGCCCGAAAATCGGCGCGGTCGGTGCAGCCAAAGCTCGTTGCACCTTTTAGGCCCAAGGGCGCGATAAGCGCTACGGTTTCAATATCGTCCGCATTCCATACCGCGTGTTTTGCTGTGCGTGCGAAATCGCCAAACAACTGCCGCAATTCATCCAACGATTTGTGATCAAGGCTGACATTGTTGAGCACCGCGACTTCGGGCTGGAACAATGCGATTGAGCCGTCGCTTTCGTCAACCTCTGACACAAACACATCACCGCGCCCCACGCGCGCGCTGGCAAAGGGCGCATCGGCGGAGACGAAATTTTTCATCACCCCGCCGTTCATGATTGTCGGATCAAGCCCTGCGTCAGTCAATATCCAGCCGATCATGCCGGTCACAGTCGATTTGCCGCTTGTACCGCCAATTGCGACTGAGCGGGGAGCGGTGTTGAATAGATCGGCCAGCAACTCGGCGCGGGTCATGCGGACGCAGCCTAGTTCCCGTGCTTTTGCGACGTCAGGTACGCTGTCCTCGACTGCAGCAGAGGCGATCAATATCTGTTCGCCGCTGGTCACGCCGCTTCCGTCCTGCGCAAACAAATTTATGCCGAGGCTTTTCAGCCATTCAAACTTTGGCGCAAGACGCCCTTGGTCTAGCGCACGGTCTGATCCTGCAACACTCGCGCCGCCATCGCGGACGATATTCGCCAGCGGCAGCATCCCTGAACCACCGATGCCGCAAAAGAAATAGGATTTGGTATTTGCCATTCGCCCCCGCTATTGCGTTAATCAATGTTTGGCAATTGGCATCGGGGCGAAGCGATATGAAGATTGGTATCTGCGCACCCGCCACTCCTTTTTCGCTTGAGGATGCCGACAAAGTGACGGCACTTGCAGCGCAGCATTATCCGGATGCCGAGCTGGTTTTTCACAAGCAATGTTTCGTCGAAAAGGGTCATTTTGCTGGCACCGACAAGCAACGCTTGAACGCCTTTGTTGCGATGGCCAATGATCCGGCGTTCGATGCGATCTGGTTTGTGCGCGGCGGCTATGGCGCGTGCCGGATTGCCGGCGATGCAGTTGGGCAGTTGAAATCATCTGCGCGCAACAAAACCTATATGGGCTACAGCGATCAAGGCAATCTGCTTGGCGCATTATATAAAGCGCAAATTGGTTGGCCGGTGCACGGCCCGATGCCGGCGGATATTCGCCGTGTTGGCGGGGACAAAGCTGTTGTCGCTGCATTAGACTGGCTCGTCAACGGCGATGCTAAAGCATTGGAAAAAAGTCTAAAGCGAACTGAAAAACACGTCGCGTTTAATGCAGTGACATTGGCGATGATGATAGGCACGCCGATTATGCCGGACCTTAAAAGCCATGTCGTGATGATCGAAGAAGTCAGCGAACATCTTTATGCCTTTGACCGTGCGATGTTCAACATCACCACCGCACTGAAGGGCGTTGGCGTTGCTGGCATGCGCCTTGGCCGAGTGTCAGACATTCCCGAAAATGACCGCCCTTTTGGCGAAAGCCCGACACAAATCGCAAAACGCTGGTGCGAGAAAAATAGAATTGAATTTTTGGGGGACGCCGATATCGGCCATGACATTGAAAACAAGGTCGTGCCGTTTGGCATTCTGGCCTGATACAGGGGACACTTTATGCGCGCATTCATCTTTCCGGGGCAGGGCAGTCAGGCCGTTGGCATGGGCAAAGCCTTGGCCGAGGCGAGCGCCGTTGCGCGTGAGGTGTTTCAAGAAGTGGATGATGCTTTGGGGCAAAGCCTGTTCAGACTGATGTGCGAAGGGCCGGACGATCAGTTGCTACTAACCGAAAATGCGCAACCGGCGATTATGGCCAATGCGATTGCGACGCTGCGGGTGATGGAGCGTGAGGGCAATGTAACGCTGGTAGAAAAAGCGCATTTTGTCGCGGGGCATAGTCTAGGCGAATACAGCGCCTTGTGTGCTGCCGGTGCGTTGGATCTGGCAATGACTGCGCGGTTGTTAAAGCTGCGCGGACAAGCGATGCAGGCGGCGGTTCCCGTCGGTGTGGGCGCTATGGCTGCGTTGCTGGGTGCAGATATCGAAAAGGCCGAGGCGCTTGCAGAGGCAGCGGCGCAGGGCGAGGTCTGCACAGTCGCTAATGACAATGATCCATCGCAGGTGGTTGTATCCGGCCATAAAGGCGCAATCGAACGCGCGATTGAGCTGGTCAAAGACGCAAGTCAGTCTTGGGGCATCAAACGCGGGATTCTACTGCCCGTTTCGGCCCCCTTTCACTGCCCGTTGATGCAGCCAGCGGCGGACCGCATGGCCGAGGCACTGAAGCAAACCGCCATTAATGCACCTTTCGTTCCTGTCTTCGCCAATGTTATCGCCGCACCGGTTTCGGATGCAGATGAGATCCGCCGGTTGCTGGTCGAACAGGTTACAGGCCGTGTCCGCTGGCGCGAATCCGCTATTGCGATGGCGGCGGCGGGCGTGAAGCATTTCTACGAATTCGGCGGCAAAGTCCTGTCGCCGATGGTCAAACGCAGCGCTGGCGATGAAGTGACCACAACCAGCCTGATTTCGATGGACGACATCGAAGCTGCTCTGAAGGAGCTTTAAGCGATGTTGTTGCAAGACCGAGACGGCGCAATCCTTACGATCACGTTGAACATGCCGGAAAAGCGCAATCCGATTTCGGATGTTGCGGTGGTCGATGCAATGTGCGCAGCTTTCGACGAGGCGGATCGGGATATTTCTGTGCGCTGTGTGATCCTGACTGGCGCTGGGACTGCGTTCTCGGCAGGCGGCGATTTGAAACAGATGCGCCCTGACAGCGGTGGTCTGCGGTCAAGCAATCCGGTCGAAACGCGGCGGAACTACAAATATGGCATTCAGCGTCTGCCGTTGATGTTTCAGGCATTGGAAGTGCCAGTCGTCGCCGCAGTGAACGGCCATGCGATTGGCGCGGGGCTGGACCTTGCAACGATGTGCGACATCCGCGTCGCGGCACAAAGCGCCAAATTTGCCGAAAGCTTTGTGAAGTTGGGTATCATTCCCGGCGACGGTGGCGCGTGGTTGCTGCCGCGTATTGTCGGCTTTAGTCGTGCAACCGAATTGGCGCTGACCGGTGAAACTATTGATGCTGCCGAGGCGCTAAGGATCGGGCTTGTCAGCCATGTGGTTCCTGATGCGGATTTGTTGGCCAAGGCGAACGAAATTGCCAGCAAAATCGCGGCCAACCCGCCGCATGCTGTGCGTATGACCAAACGCTTGCTCCGCGAAGGACAGACAGCAGAGTTGAAAAACATCCTCGAAATGTCCGCCGCAATGCAAAGCCTTGCGCACGCGACAAGCGACAATGACGAAGCGATCACCGCGTTCATCGAAAAACGCGCACCCAATTTCACAGGAGAATAAGATGTTCGATCTCACCGGCATGACAGCCCTAGTTACTGGCGCATCGGGCGGCATCGGCAGCGCGATTTGTGCGGCGCTTGCGGGGCAGGGTGCGCGGCTTGCGGTATCGGGCAGCAACGTCGAAAAGCTTGCGGCGTACCGCGCTTCGCTCGACAAAGAATACCCAAATGCCGATCATGTCGCGGTCCCGTGCAACCTGTCGGATAAAGACAGCGTAGAGGCGTTGGTTCCGGCGGCGCTTGAAATGCTGGGGCAACTCGACATCGTGGTCAACAACGCTGGCGTCACCCGCGACAATTTGGCGATGCGGATGAAGGATGAGGAATGGGACGAGGTAATCACCATCAACCTTGAAGCTGCGTTCCGCATCATGCGCGCAGCGACAAAGCCGATGATGAAGGCGCGCTTTGGCCGTATAATCACGATCACCAGTGTTGTTGGCGCAACGGGCAACCCCGGGCAGATCAACTATGCCGCGTCAAAGGCGGGCCTTGTCGGCATGTCCAAGGCACTGGGTGCAGAACTGGCCAGCCGCAACGTCACGGTCAACTGCGTGGCCCCTGGTTTCATCCGCACCGCGATGACTGACACACTGCCCGATGCACAAAAAGAGGCGCTGAATGGCCGTATTCCGATGGGTCGCATGGGTGAGGGCAGCGATATTGGCGCAGCGGTGGCCTATTTGGCAAGTCGCGAGGCTGGCTATATCACGGGGCATTCGTTGCACGTTAACGGCGGAATGGCGATGTTATAAGGGATGGCAACGCGACGGAGTCGAACCGTTCCAATTTGCATTTTCTGTGCACATCTGACCAGGCTTTCGTCCAATTCACCGCTGCCCTCTTGCCAGCGGCGAAGCGGGGCATTAGGGGCTGAAGCAGAATTACATCCTCCCAACAACGAAGGGGCAAAGATATGAGCGATACTGCAGAGCGCGTCAAAAAGATCGTGGTCGAACATCTGGGCGTAGAGGCCGAGAAGGTCACCGAAGAAGCGAGCTTCATCGACGATTTGGGCGCGGACAGCCTTGACATTGTCGAGCTGGTTATGGCTTTTGAAGAAGAGTTTAACGTCGAAATCCCCGACGATGCTGCTGAAAAAATTGCGACTGTTAAGGACGCAATCGACTTCATCACTACCAACAGCTGATATTGCGCTGCGCATCGCAGCCAATTCGGATAAGATTACAGCGGCTTTCCGGCTTGGGTTGACCAAACTGGAAAGCCGTTTGCATTTTGGCGCTGGCCTCGCATAAAGAGCCAGAGAATGAGATTGAGGGAGGGCATTTGATGCGTCGTGTCGTTGTAACCGGATTGGGCCTTGTCACGCCATTGGGCGCAGATGTGGAGACCAGCTGGGCTAATCTGCTTGCGTCGAAATCGGGCGCTGGCTTTATAACGCATTTCGACCACAGCGACCAAAAATGCCACATCGCTTGCGAAGTGAAGCCAAAGGATCACCCTTGGGGCTTTGATCCAGACAAGCGCGTTGATCATAAGGTGCAGCGGCAGGTTGATCCGTTTATTATTTTTGGCATTGATGCCGCCGGACAGGCCTTGGAAGACGCCGGTTTGACCGAGATGACGCACGAGCAAAAGCTGCGTGCGGGCTGCTCAATTGGATCGGGCATTGGCGGTTTGCCGGGTATCGAAAGCGAATCGCTATTGCTGGCCGAAAAAGGCCCGGGCCGCGTTTCACCGCATTTTGTGCATGGGCGCTTGATCAATCTGATCTCCGGTCAGGTGTCGATCAAATACGGCCTGATGGGGCCAAATCATGCGGTTGTGACTGCGTGCTCAACCGGCGCGCACTCGATTGGCGATGCCGCGCGTATGATCCGCGACGACGATGCTGATGTCATGCTCGCGGGCGGCGCAGAGGCCACCATATGCCCGCTCGGCATTGCAGGGTTCGCGCAAGCCCGCGCGCTTTGCACAGCGTTTAATGACGAACCCGAACGCGCTAGCCGCCCTTATGACAAGGACCGCGACGGCTTTGTTATGGGCGAGGGCGCTGGTGTTGTTGTGCTGGAGGAATATGAGCACGCCAAAGCACGCGGCGCGAAAATCTATGCCGAGGTTGTCGGCTATGGTCTGTCGGGTGATGCCAATCATGTAACCGCCCCGCATCCAGAAGGCGACGGCGCTTTTCGGTCGATGCAAATGGCGCTGAAAAAGGCGGGCATGACGCCAGCGGATATTGATTACATCAACGCGCATGGCACATCGACGATGGCGGACACGATTGAGCTGGCGGCCGTCAAACGGCTGTTCGGTGATGCGATCAGCACTGTTTCGATGAGCTCGACCAAATCGGCGATTGGGCATTTGTTGGGCGGCGCTGGCGCTGTCGAAGCGATATTCTGCATCCTTGCGCTGCGCGACCAAATTGTGCCGCCGACACTTAATCTGGAAAACCCTGATGAGGGGACACAGGGTGTTGATCTGGTGCCTTTGGTTGCCAAGAAGCGCGCGGTTAAAGCAGTCCTTAACAACAGCTTTGGTTTTGGCGGCACTAACGCTAGTCTGATCATGAAGGCGATCTGACGGCATGTCGCGCATGCTGAAATGGTTGCTGATTGTTCCAGCGCTGTTGATTGCGCTGGTCGGCGGGAACTTCATTTATGGCTGGCACGCATCGGGGCCGTCGGCGCGTGAAGTGACGGTGGTGGTTAAATCTGGTTCGGGCATCCGGCTTGTCGCAAAGCAATTGCAAAAGAGCGGTTTGGTCAAATCCGCCGATGCGTTTGTCAATCGCGCCCGCATTTTTGGCGCGAGCAGCACAATCAAGGCGGGAGAGTTTTTAATTCCTGCTGCGGCCTCTAACGCAGATATCCTGTCGATCCTGACTGGCGGCAAAACCGTGCAGCGGATGGTGACTGTGCCAGAGGGTATGCCGTCGATTATGATTTTTGACCGGCTGATGGCGAATGATATGCTGACCGGTAGTATTCCGGTCCCTGCCGAAGGTTCGATCCTGCCCGACAGCTATGCGTTTGATAAGGGCGAAACGCGCGCGGCGGTTGTGCAGCGGATGCAGGCGGCGATGACGCGGACGATGGCGGAGTTGTGGCCAAAGAAAAGCGCGGACAGTGTTGTAAAAACGCAAGCCGAGGCACTTACGCTCGCGTCGATTGTCGAAAAGGAAACGTCGAAAAAGTCGGAACTGAAAACCGTCGCGGGCGTATATTCGAACCGATTAAAAATGGGCATGATGCTGCAGGCTGACCCGACGATCATCTATCCCATGACCAAAGGCAAGCCGCTTGGACGCCGCATCCGCCAGTCGGAGATTGCAGCGGTCAATGACTATAACACTTACGCGATGGTCGGCCTGCCAAAAGGACCGATTGCCAACCCGTCGCGCGCAGCAATAGAAGCGGTTCTGAACCCTGCAAAGACCGAGGCGCTGTTTTTTGTTGCCGACGGCAAAGGCGGGCATGTGTTCGCCAAAACTTTGAAAGAACACAATCTTAATGTCGAAAAATGGTACGCAATCCGCCGCGAACGCGGGGAAATGTGAGCATTCCAAAAGTCTATTTGACGGCAGATCAGCTGCTGGAGGACTCATTCCGCCTTGCCAATCTGGTTGCTGAATCCGATTTCCGGCCAACGCATATTGTCGGCATCTGGCGCGGCGGTGCGCCGATTGGCATCGCGGTTCAGGAATTGCTCGAGTATCGCGGCATCGAATGCGACCATATCGCGATCCGCACATCGTCGTACACCGGCATCAATCAGCAAGAGCCCGAAGTGCGGGTTTTTGCTTTAGGCTATTTGATCGACACGTTGAACCCCGATGACGCTTTGTTGGTCATCGACGACGTGTTTGATTCCGGGCGCTCGATCCGCGCCTTCCTGCAAGAATTAAAGGTCCGTTGCCGCCACAATATGCCGCGCACAGTCAAAATCGCGACGGTCTATTTCAAACCGGCGCGTAATGTGACTGACCTGACGCCGGACTTTTACGTGCACCAAACCGATGATTGGCTGGTCTTTCCGCACGAGATTAATGGCCTGACCAAGGACGAAATCCGTGCCAACAAACCGGGCGCGGACATCATCCTCAACGGAAAAACTGACGATGGATAATGCCGCGCGTAATGCCCTAATCGACGTGTTGCCAAAGGCGGAACTGCACCTGCACATCGAAGGCTCGTTGGAGCCCGAAATGCTGTTTGCGCTCGCTAAGCGTAACAACGTGGCGATCCCGTTTGCCAGCGTCGAAGAAGTCCGTGCAGCCTATGACTTTTCGAACCTGCAAGATTTCTTGGACATTTATTATCAAGGCATGGGCGTGCTGCTAACTGAGCAGGACTTTTTCGATCTGACCTTTGCCTACCTCCAGCGCGCGCATAAAGACACCGTACGCCACGTTGAAATCTTCTTTGATCCGCAAGGACACACCGAACGTGGTGTTTCGTTTGACACTGCCATTGGCGGGATATTGCGCGCGCTGGATGCAGGGCAAGAGCAGTTGGGGATCAGCTACTGCCTCATCATGTGCTTCTTGCGGCATTTGGACGAGGATGCCGCATTCGCCACACTGCGCGAGGCCGAACCTTGGCTTGATCGCATCACCGGCATTGGTTTGGACTCGTCCGAAGTTGGTCATCCGCCATCAAAATTTGCGCGTGTGTTTGCCGAGGCGAAAGCAAAAGGGTTAAAACTCGTTGCGCATGCTGGCGAAGAGGGACCACCCGATTATGTCTGGGAGGCACTCGATTTGCTGAAGGTCGACCGTATTGATCACGGCAACCGCGCGTTGGAAGATGATGCGCTGGTGGCGCGGATTGTGGCGGATGGGCAGACGCTGACGGTCTGTCCGCTATCGAACCTAAAGCTGTGCGTCATTCACGACGTCGCTGATAGTCCGGTAAAGCGGATGCTCGATCTGGGCATATGCGCGACGGTAAACTCCGATGATCCAGCCTATTTCGGTGGCTATGTAAACGCAAATTTTAAGGCTGTTGCCGAGGCACTTGACCTTAGCCGAAAGCAGCTGACGCAGTTGGCGGAGAATAGCTTTACGGGGTCGTTTCTGCCAGAGGCCCAGCAAGCAGAGCATCTGGCGGCTATTCGGCACCTCGCTGTCTGATATCTTGAGGGTGCGATTTTCTTTCGCTAAACCAGCACGATGAGCGAAAACGCACCGATCATCATTACCGCAACAATGGGAAAGGCTGAGCAAATTTGGGCAGACGCTTTGCGTGCCGCGCATTATCCGCCGGAGCGGAACGTGGTGAAAGCGCATATCACCTTGTTCCACCATTTGCCGCCGTTGCACTGGGCAGAGATAAAAAAGCGCCTAGCGGCAATTGCGCGGGAGTGTGCGCCGCCGTCTGCGGTGCTCAGCGATGTGATGCTGCTAGGACGCGGAGTGGCCTATCGCGTCGATTGCCCCGACATGCTGGCGATGCGTGATGAACTGGCAGAGGGGCTTACAGGGTTGCTGACCCCGCAGGATCAGGCGCGACCCCGGCTGCACATAACCATTCAGAACAAGGTCGAGCCAACAGTGGCTAAAGCATTGTACGCAGAGCTATCAATCGACTTTCGCCGCCGACCGTTCACCATCACCGGCCTGTCCGCGCATTATTACCGCGCAGGGCCGTGGGAGGCTATTCAGAACTGGTCTTTTTCAGGCCGCGGCGGGTAGGGCGGTCTGTCCGGTGATGCGCGACAAGGCAAAGCGCAGTACCATCAGCCCGGTGAACCAAAGCGTGTCGTTTAATGCGACATCGGCGTTAATTTGAAGCGTGAAATTTTCCGCACCGCCGCCAAATTCGGCATAAGCGCGCATCAGCGTTAAATAGGCCGCAAATGCGACGACAAGTGGCGCAACATAGCGCACGGGGCTGCCGGTTTTCAAACGAGCCGATACAAAGCGCGCCGCGTAAAATGCGGCAAGTGTTGAGGCGAGGATTGCTATTCCATGCCCCACAGCCTGCGCTTCCCAAGGGAACGACATCACGAAAAAGCCGACAAACTGGTTTGCTGCCCAAACGCTGGCAACCAGCGCAAGGCCTGTGCGCGGCTTCATCGTCAAAGCGGCGAGTGTCGCAAAAGCAACAAAGGGAAATACGCAGGCCAGCGCGAAGCTGCCCAACACCGTCGCTGCTGCAAGGCTTGCAGGCCATGCCGCAGTTTTGGGGTTCAGGATGTCACTCATCATGTCGTATTTCCCTTCACGTTGTCGTTTCAATAGCGGGCTTTCACCCTCGCCTCAATCACTAGTATTGTGGCGCTTAGAATTCAGCGCTTAAAACTTCGCCCGCACCCCGATATGCGCATTGCGGCCATAAGTGCCATAATTCTTGACGACCTGATATTCGGTGTCGAACAGGTTATCGACCCGCCCATATACCTCGAATGCGTCGCCAATCGGCATCGACGCGCGGACGTTCGCCAGTGCATAGCCATCAAGCCGGACGGTGTTTGCCAAATTGTCAAAGCTGTCGCCGATTATCGCAAGGCTCGCCCCGACGGACAGCTTCAACGGCGTCTGCCAATCGACCGAAACATTTGCACTGTCCCGTGGGCGTAGCGCCAAACGATTGCCGAAATTGGCCCCCGCCGAGCGGTTGATTGCGTTCACAATGCTATAGTTGGCGCGCACATCCAGCTTTGACGTCGGCTTTAACGACAGTTCAAATTCGACGCCGTCATTGTTCACTCGCTGAATGTTTTCAGACTGGAATGTCACGAAAGAAAACGTGATCTGGTCTTTGCTTTTCCGGTTGAAATACGTGACGCCGACGCGCGCCTTGCCGTCCAGAAAACCATGTTCCGCCGCCAAATCGAAGTTTCGCGCAGTTTCGGGTTTCAGGTTGACGTTGCCAAAAGGTGGTTGGCCCTCGGTCAATGTCGGTGCGCGAAATCCTTCGCCATATGTTGCGCGCAGTACGCTTTGCCCATCATTGGGCGTGTAAGCGATGTTGCCGCCCACTGTCGTTTGTCCGCCATAGGTTGAATAATCATCATGCCGAACGCCCCCGGTCAACGTCAGTCCCTTGGCAGGGCGAACGACCGCCTGGACAAAGCCGCTAGTAACGCGGTCGCGGGCGATTGTGGGCAAAGCGCCTTCAAACGATGTGCTGGCATAAATGCGTTCATGCTCTGCGCCGAAAACCAGCGTCACGGCGTCAATCAGGTCAAAGCTGTTGTGCAGTTCAAAGCGATCAATCGTCCCTTTGACATCAAAGTTGTTAAAGCTGAAAACAACGGGGTCAGTGCCGACACGCGAGATATCTGTCCGCGCATAAGACGCACGGCTGCGTAACCGGCCATCGAGCAATGCTATGTTGGCGCCGGCATAGCCGATATATTGCTTGTTGCGCGATACGGGCAAGGCATTGCCGCCTGCGCCAAAGGGCGAGTCATATTCGACTAACCCATTGTTGTAATAGCCGCGGAAATCGAGCGAGAAATCATCCGACAGGTTTACCTTTAACCGGCTGTTGGCGGATGTATTTTCATAGCCGTCACGCTCGGTTCCGGTGATCAGCGAAGAAATGCCGTCGGTGGTAAAGTAACCACCGCCAAGGCTGCCTTCAAAAATGCCGCTGCTGCCCGATATATTGGCGCGCACTTGCGCTGTATCATAGGCGCCGTACTCGCCGCTTGCTGCGACTGCAAAGCCGTTGGTTGGAACGATGTTGCGCACGTTGACAACACCGCCGATGGCTTGGCTGCCCCAGATAATCGAATTTGGTCCGCGTAGCACTTCGACGCGGTCGACATTGCCGGTCAACAGCGCGCCAAAATCAAACGCTCCATTGGGGCTGGATGGATCGTTGATCCGCACGCCATCGATCAGGACTAGCGTTTGCGAGCTGTTGCCGCCGCGAATAAAGGCACTCGATTGGCCGCCGACACCGCCCCGCGTCGCTACGCGAACACCGGGAAGCGTCGCCAATGCATCCGAAATTGACGTGGCTTGCAGCGTGTCGAGCCGGTCTTTGTCGATCACCGTGATCGCTTGCCCAGTCTCTAAACGCGGCTGTTCAAAGCCACTGGCAGTGACGACGATATCTTCGTCTGTATTCGGCGTGTCGGTGGAGTCGTCGGCTAAAACAGCCGAAGGCAACAGCGCGAACGCTGCTAAACTGTATTTCCAGGATGTCATGATATTGTCCTTTCGCATGACGTTGCATTCAAATGCCGTCACGCGAAGGAAAGCCCCGTAAAGAGCTTCTTTCGTTCACCCGTGTCTTCCCGCACGCGCAAAGGATCAGCGGCAACAGGCAGGTCTCCTGGCTCCCGGGTCAGTATGCCTTCCAACCTTCCCAGTCTTCCGGTTGCCCGGATTCCCAGTGGTATGCGAGGAAGACACTCGCCGGTCACAGTTGCGGGTACAGCGCCAGATTTGAACTGACTTCCCTTTTCACCCTGCTTTCACAAGGCACCTGTTGCGTTTGCGGCGGTTAGGGGGGAACTTTCATCGGGTCAAGCCCCCCCTCTTTAACGCAGGGGCTTAGGAGCTACCGCTCGACACCTTTAACCTTTCCCCACTGCCGCGCCGCTGTATATCCAAGATACCCTGTGCCAAACAGCGCATAGAGCGGCTCTGGCAGCCCAGCCAAATACGCATTCATTCCCGCCGCGATGTCGGCGGCGGCTTGCGGGCGGAATGCGGCGATCAGGCCCATCGGCAGTGACCATAGGATGATGACGTACATGACATAAAGGAATGAGGGCCTTGCACGGCTGGTCCACGGGTCGGGCGCTTGCGCCTCGGCAAGGATCGCAGACAATTGGGTGCGGAGCGTCTCCAGGTCTTGGCCGCCTTGCAGTTTGATAAGTTCCAGCTTGGCTGCATCGCGGGCTTTAGGGTCTGGGATTAGCTTGTCGATCAACGCGGCAAGCGGGCCGATGAGGGTTTCAATTAAGGGCATGTTACGTCTCCATTTTATTTGAAAGGTCACACTAAGGTCTCACCTTAAACGGGTGCGCGGATTAGCCGATCCGATTGGCAAGCCAGCCATAGACAAAGGCTTCCTGGCTGGGCCGTGCTTCAGCGATTTTCAGGTAATGTGCGCCTTGAAGCGCCTCGACAGCTTTCAGCAACACTGCTTCTGCGCCTGCGCCGCGCTTTTTGATAAACGCGTTCAAGGCATTCAACGTTGCTGCGCCGATTGCCCGATCGACCGAAATGTCAGCATAGTCAGAACCGTTTCGGTTCAGCGCATTCAGCGCGCGTTGCAAAAAGGCGACCGCAGTGGCCGTTCCCATGTTGACGCCGGTATCAAACATTTCAGCGGCAAGCCTTGGCGCGTGTTCCGCCACCGCGTCAAAGCGGGGGGATAACCAATACAGCCTTTTGTAAATCGCTGCAGCGTCGCTTTGCGGCATCGCGCGCATATCGCCAACATAGCCCTGCCGCCGCGCAACCGCTTCGGTGATGCCCCAATTGGTGGGGCCGCCGCGATCCGCCGGATGGTTCACATATCCGCCTTCGCGTCCGATGAGGTCATCAATCAAATCGTTTATATTTGCACTGTCCATAATCCGTCCTTTCAAGCCGCTAGCTCGTGACGCGAATCATAATAACCAATGTGGTTATTTGTAGGACAGAGAAAGTTCCAAATTCATTGAGAACGCGGATCATAGCGACCGCAAGAATTTTTAATCGCACGATTAAATTTCCGTTGCCCACTCGCGCGAATGGCGTATGAAGATGTATTGGCCAAGACTGGAATTTTGGAGGAGTGCGCGCGTGAATTTCGATTTTTCCGACGATCAGCTGGCGTTGAAAGACGAGGCGCGGAAGTTCCTTGTCGCAAAATGCCCGCCCGATAGCGTGCGTAAGCTGATGGAAGACGACAGCCCCGGCATTGACCGGGCGTTGTGGACGCAAGTTGCCGAGCAAGGCTGGCTGGGTGCCGCAATTCCAGAGGAGCACGGCGGACTTGGTCTCGGCTATCTGGAACTGTGCTGCATTGCGGAGGAACTGGGCCGCGCTGTTGCGCCGATCCCGTTTGCATCGACAGTTTATTTCTTTGCCGAGGCGTTGTTGCGGGCAGGGGATGCTGCGCAAAAGGCGGAGTATCTGCCGAGGATCGTTTCGGGTGAATTGATCGGGACGATTGCCAGCTCGGAAAGTGCTGGTCCCATCTCGGCATCCAAAATTGCGGCGGAAGTATCCGGAGGCAAACTAACCGGCGTGAAAATCCCGGTCACCGATGGCAGTATTGCGGACCATGCGATTGTGCTGGCGAACGAAGGCGGGAAACCAACTCTGTTCATCGTCGATTTGAACGGCGAAGGCGTATCGCGCGAAACGGTGGAAACGCTTGACCGGTCCCGCGATGCGGCGCGCATAGAATTTAAGGATGCCCCCGCCACTCGGCTCGGCGCAATCGGCGATGGCCTTGCGCTGTATGAAGCCATCAATGATCGCGCCGCTGTGCTGATCGCCTTTGAACAGGTCGGTGGTTCCGATATGTGCCTTGAAATGGCGCGCGCCTATGCGCTGGAACGCTTTGCCTTTGGTCGTCAAATTGGCGGGTATCAAGCGATCAAGCACCGGCTGGCGGATATGTATACCAAAAATGTGTTGGCACGCGGCAATGCTTATTATGGCGCATGGGCGCTGAACAGCGATGCGCCCGAATTACCAATTGCGGCGGCAGGCGCGCGGATATCTGCCTCCGATGCCTATTGGTACGGATCGAAGGAAAACGTCCAGGTGCATGGCGGCATGGGTTACACATGGGAGGTGGATTGCCACCTGCACTACCGCCGCAGTCGCCAGCTTTCGGTCGTCGCGGGTAGCCCGCGCAGTTGGAAAAACCGTTTGATCACAATGTTGGAACGCAGCAACGCTGCCTAAGGAGAGTAGTCCATGGACTTCAACGATACCCCGCAAGAAGCAGAATACCGCATCAAAGTGCGCGCCTGGCTTGAGGAAAACGCACCGCGCGGAATCAAAGGTGTCTCGCTTGGCGATGAAGACCCCGAGCTGTTGGTCGCATGCAAAGCATGGCAAGCAAAAAAAGCCGCTGCTGGGTACGCACAAATTCGCTGGCCCAAAGAATGGGGCGGCGGTGGCGGCTCGACGATTGAAAGCGTGATTTTTGGGCAAGAAGAATCGCGGCTGGGCGTTAATCTTGGCGGGCCTTTTGCGATTGGGCTTGGCATGTGCATCCCGACGGTGATGGCAACGGCAGATGAGGAGACCAAAAATCGTTTCGTCGGCTCTGCCGTGCGCGGTGAAGACCTGTGGTGTCAGCTGTTTTCCGAACCCGCTGGTGGTTCTGACGTTGCGGCAATCCGCACAAAGGCGGTCAAAGATGGCGACGAATGGGTGATTAACGGCCAGAAAATCTGGACCAGCGGCGCGCATTATTCAGATTACGGCATCTTGCTTGTCCGCACCGATCCCGATGCAGTAAAGCACAAAGGGCTGACGATGTTTTGGATCGACATGAAGTCGGCGGGCATCCAATGCAAATCGATCCACCAAATGTCGGGCGCGCGCGGCTTTAACGAGGTGTTCCTAACTGACGTCCGCGTAAAGGACAGCCAGCGTCTCGGTGCGCTGAACGATGGTTGGAAAGTCTCCATTGTCACATTGATGAATGAACGTGCCTCGGTTGGTGGCGGACGCGGTGCTCCCGGTGGTGGGGCGCTGAGTGCGTTGAAACTGGCGCAGAAAATGACGGACGAGGACGGCGCGCCGTTGTCAACGGACCGCGCTTTCCGGGAAAATCTGGCCGATTGGTATGTGCGCGGCGAGGGGCTTCGCTTTACTGGCCTACGGTCGTTGACGGCATTGTCGCGCGGGCAAACGCCGGGACCAGAGGCTTCGGTGTCAAAGCTGATCCAAGCGGCAAACGCGCAGGATATGGCGAACGAGATGCTGGAATTGCAAGACCAGTTCGGCATTATCACTGACCCGAAATATGCGAGCGCAGGCGGCGCGTTTCAGGATATGGTCATGGGCGCGCCGGGGATGCGGATCGCGGGTGGCACTGATGAAATCTTGCGCAACATCATCGCGGAAAGAGTCTTGGGCATGCCCGGCGATATCCGCGTTGACAAGGATTTGCCATTCAAGGATTTGCCAACGGGGCGGTAGCCACACCTGCCAAGCAATCGTCAATCGCGCCAATGCGTTGCCGCGTGCAAAAACTGCGACTAGCGCACGGATACAGTGCTAATCCCTATATTATAGTGTCTTGCGATTCCGCGTGGGTCGCTCTAACACCCTGGAGCGGACCGGGCCCCTCTGGCGCTCGCTTTCTTTGAAAGCACGTGATGTCGGCCGCATCGGATGTTTCCGGTGCTGGGTCGATTGGTTCCCTCCTCTCCCCCGAAAGCCCACGCTTCAGCATTGGAGCATCCGATTGAACTTCAATTCGTTCAAGAGGATTTTTCGTTGTGGATTTTTTAATGATGGACTGGCTGGGAACGCCGGTCTGGTTTTGGCTAAGCTTTATCGGCCTTGTCGCGACGCTGACTGCGTTCGACCTTGGTTTCCTGCATAAGGAAGACAAGGAAATGGGGATTGGTGAATCGCTTAAACTCACCGCTTTTTACATCTCGATCGCTTTGGCCTTTGGCGTGTGGGTCTGGATGACCAAAGGTGCCGATCTGGGTATGAAATACTACACCGGCTTTTTCATCGAAAAGGCACTGTCGATTGATAACGTTTTTGTCATCAGCTTGATTTTCACCTATTTCGCTATCCCTGCAAAATACCAATATCGGGCGCTGCTGTGGGGTATCATCGCGGTGATTGTGCTGCGCGGTATCATGATCGCTTTAGGTGCGGCCCTCGTCGAACAGTTCTATTGGGCGCTTTACCTGTTCGCTGCATTCCTGATCGCGACTGGCGTGAAAATGCTGTTCACGGGCGACAGCGAAATGGATGTATCGAAAAACCCGGTCGTTAAATTCATGAACAAGCATTTCCGGGTAACTCCTGAACTGCATGGCGAAAAATTCCTCGTCAAAGTGCAGGATGAAAAAACCGGAAAAATGGTGCGTGCGATGACGCCTTTGTTGTTGGCACTGATCGTGATCAACCTGGCTGATTTGGTATTCGCCGTGGACTCGGTGCCTGCGATTTTCGCAATCACCACTGACACGTTCATTGTCTACACCTCGAACATCATGGCGATCCTTGGATTGCGTGCGCTGTATTTCGCGCTCGCGGCAATGGTGCATCGTTTCCATTATCTGAAATACGCGCTGGCGCTTGTGCTGGTATTCATCGGTTCGAAAATTTTCGTCGCAGACTTTGTGCTGGGCGGAGAGAAATTCCCGCCCGTGCTTAGCCTTGGCGTCACCTTTGCCCTCATTCTAGGCGGGATATTGTTCTCGCTATGGAAAACCCGGGGCCAGGACGAACCGACAAACGCGTCCTGACCTCATCCAAAATACCCAACTACAAACAGGAGAAGTATAATGAATAAGCTTGTTTTGTCCGCTGCTATTGCCACTTATGCGATCAGCGCGCCTGCCTATGCTAAGCCCGCAAAGTCGGCGAAATGCGTCACCCCGACAACGATGCAGGTTGAATCGCTCTTTGCCGATTTCAACAATGCATGGGCCACAAAGAATCCGGATACGGTGACGGCCTTGTTCACCAAAGATGCTGTTTTGCTCGCGACGGTGTCAAACACGCCGCGCACCGACCATGCCGGTATCCGCGATTATTTTGTCGGCTTTCTAAAGCCAAGCCCGGTTGGCACAATCAACACCAGCACCGTAAAGACCAGCTGCAACATGGCGGCGCGGCTTGGAACTTGGACAGTCACCGTGACGGATGCTGCGACCGGCGCCAAAACCGACATCAAAGCGCGCTACTCGTTCATTTACAAAATGGAAGGCGGCAAGTGGAAGATTGACCATCTGCACAGCTCAATGATGCCAGAAAAAACGAGCTGATTGCTGCCGCCGTCGCTTAACGCTTTTTGGTAGGCGCATCAAAATCGGGCGGTTTGTTGGCGATCCAGTCAACAAACCGTTTGATTGCTTCATGCGCAAGCAGTGCCTCAGCCGTCGAATAACGTTTTTCCAAATCGCTGTTACTGAAATTGGCGTGGATCGTTTTGTTGCAGATCGGATGGACCGGCTGTTGCTCGCGCCCGCCACGGCTTTTAGGGACCGGATGATGCCACACGGTCACCTCGCCAATCGGGCGGCTGCACAGCCAGCAGTGCAGGACGGGCGGCGCTTCTGCTTCCTCCTCGTCGTCGTCCTGCCAGCCACGGTGCTTACGCGCCATTATTTCTTCAACAAATCAAGCACCGCTGCTGTCATTGCCTCAATGCCCAGCGTCACCGATGGTTCGGGGTCGATTTTGAACAAGGGTGAATGATGCCCGGCAACAGCTGGCCCACCGTTTTTTGCCGCCTCGCGCCATTCGGGCTTGGTGCCGCCGACCCCGAAATAATAACCGGGGATACCGAACGACGGGTCGATGAAGAATGCGAAATCTTCTGCACCCATGCCCGTTTGTTTGAACGGAATGACAACCTCTTTGCCCAGCGCATTTCCGATGGCAGTATTCAGGCGGCGGGCAAGCGCGGCGTCGTTGACGGTTACCGGCGTTGATTCGATGACTTTGACGATAGGCAGCTTATCCTCGGGCAAGCCATTGGCGCGGCCAATACCAACGGCGACGCGCTCGATGGCGGCAATCAACCGGTCGCGCACCGCTTTGTCGTTTGACCGAACGGTAACTTGCAGATCGGCATATTCCGAAATGATGTTATGCTTTGTCCCGGCATGGAACGCACCAACGGTGATCACGCCTGCCTCTAGCGGGCCTTTTTCGCGACTAATGATCGACTGCAAGCCAACAACGATCTGCGAGGCGATATAGACCGGATCTTTGCCCAAATGCGGCGACGCGCCGTGCGTGGCGATACCGGGAACGCGAATATCAACGCTATCCGCCGATGAATACTGGATACCCTCTGATGCGGAAATCTTGCCGGTTTCCAGTTCGGCGGCGACATGAAATGCCAGCGCATAATTGGGTTTGGGAAAACGGGTGTATAGCCCATCCTTGACCATCGCATCAGCGCCGCCGACGCGTTCCTCGGCTGGTTGGACTACAAAGACGATAGTGCCTTTCCAACGATCCTTCATCCGCGCCATTTGCCGCGCAGTGCCGACCAATGATGTGATGTGCACATCATGCCCACAAGCATGCATCACGGGCATTTCAAGGCCATCAACGCCGACTTGCATGACGGTGGAGGCGTTGGCGAGGCCGGAGCGCTCCTTAACTGGCAATCCATCCATATCGGCGCGGACAAGAACGACTGGACCATCACCGTTTTTCAACACACCGACAACGCCTGTTTGCCCGACCTTTTCCGTGACAACCATACCTGGAATCGCGCGTAGTTCCTGCGCCATGCGTGCGCCGGTTTTATATTCGCGGAACGACAATTCGGGATTGCGGTGGAAATGATCCCACAATGCGGCCAGCGATTTGTCGTAGTCCGCTTTGACGTCAGCGGAATAATCGGGTTTCGCCGCAGCGGGAGCGGAGAGGATCGTTGCGGTGCCAAGGGCGAGTAAAAGTATCTTTTTCATGTTGCCGATCCAATCCGAAATGCGCAGAGTTTGTTGCCGTCAAGGTCGCGGAAATAGGCGCCATAGAATGCTTGCGGGCCCTCGTCGCCGCGCACTCCGGGAGGGCCTTCGCAGGCACCACCAAGCTCCAGCGCCTTGGCGTGCAGCGCATCAACATGTGCGCGCTCCAACATTACCAAAGCCGCCATATTGCCGTTGCCGACCGTTGCCGCTTCCTGATTATAGGGCGATGTGACAGCAATGCCGGGTTGCTCCATCGTGGTGCCCCACATGGTAAACCCGCCCATATCGTCGCCGAATTCCATCATCCGTTTCGCGCCGATTGTGGCCAAGAGGCCGTCATAAAAGGCACGCGCGCGGGGCAAGTCATTCGACCCCATTGTAATATAGCCAAGCATCGAATCTATCCCCTCGATAAGTTACAAATTGCAACCTATCACGGGCAAGTTTCTAGGCAATGGCCTACCGCAGTATTTTCAGGAACCATTGTCGTGTAGCGCATAAAACCGCGTTTCGATTTCATATCGAGCCAGAACCCGCCGCGAAAGGCATAGGCTTCTCCAACATGGCCCAGCCATAATGTGCCCGCGCTGTCTGTGTGCATATGGATGCCAAGGCCGTATGCGTTGAAATACCCTTTTTCGTCATCGCCATTGGTGCCGTCAAAACTCCATTGAAGCTTGGTCATTTCGGCGAACGCGCGCCGGGACAAAAGTGGGCGGCCCTTTTTCAGCAAGACCTGCCCAATTTTGACAAGCCCTTGCGGCGAAATGCGCAGGCCACCTTGCGGGCTAAAAGCCGAACCATGCATGCCAACCTGATACAGCGCCAGATCGCAGCTGCCGTTGCTGGCGGGGGCGACGGGGCAGGGGTCAACGCCGGTAATCGCAGCGTCACGGGCAAGGTCGCCGTTGGTGCGTAGCAACGTCACCGCCGCTGCGCGACGCCCCGCGCTGCACCCGGCGCCCCAGTTAAAGCACGCATCTATTTTTAATGGTGTCAGCACCAGCCGAGCGACGGCTATATCAAAGCGTTCTTTCGTCACGCGTTCGACCACAGCCGCGATCAGTGGTGAGTTTAGATTGGCATAGCTGAAATACGCCCCGGGTTTATACTTTGCCTCCCACGCTTTCGGATCGGCAAGGACGCTTTCAATGCGGCCATCCAGCGGGATAATATAATCGCCATTGTCGCGGATGCCGGTGCGATGTGTCAGCAATTGGCGCATCGTGATCGCTGTGTCGGGAAAGGCCGGGTTGCGAACGCGCCAGCGAAGATAATCTGAAATATCGCGGTCAAGGCTGATCTTGCCCTGATCGACCAGGCGCATCACCGCCAATGCGCCGACCAGCTTTGAGATAGATGCCACGCGAACCGGATCGTCGATGCCGACGTCACGACCAACAACGCCCGCTTCGCCTGTGATCGAAATCGCAGTCACCGCTTTGCTGTCGAATTCGACTTTCAGGTCAACGGGCGTAGGTAATCGCGTCTGCGTTTCGGCGGTTGCCGGAATGGCAAGCAATGCCAAGACAGGCAGGACAAACCAACGCGCGATCATTCATTTCCCTGACACGGCCCGTCGTGGCGGCCGGACATTGTTCCCGTCATTTTGATTTTGCCCGCCAGCGGAACCGAAACCGTCAGCTTTGTGTCAAAATCGAATTCTTTGTCGCCAACTGTCCCGTCCAATTCCATATCAGCTTTGCCCAGAGTTCCCATGCCGCACACAACCTGCATGCTCGCCCGACTGCCTGCGAGATCGAATTTTTTATAGGTGCATTCCTCTGCGCCTTCGCCGCCGAAAAAGTCGGCGCTTGGCTTGGCGGCTTCGGCGGCACTTAGGCACGAAAGCCCCGATGCACCGGCCTGTGCTTGCTCAAGAAGGTCTTGCTTTTCGTTTTTACCTAGTCGCGGAACATCGATGTCTGTAAAAGTGAACTCGGTTTTCCAACGGCCTGGCATAACAGGCATATAGCCATCCTGTGCCAGTTCTTTTGCACGTTCATCGGGCGACACTTTTCCATCGCCATTGGTGTCGCTTTCGGTGCCACCGCTGCATCCAGCTACAGCGATAAGTGCAACCAGCGCTATGGCTGGAAGCGCCAATGATTTGCGCACGATTTTCTCCTCGGTCAACGTCTTGCCCCCACCCGACACATGTCGCTTTTGCACGCGAATTGCAATCGTTCATGACAAAGACAGGCAATCTCGCTAATGATCAGACCAACATTCGTATCGGAGTATATTCCCCCATGTTTTCAAGGCTAATTCTGCTGACTCTAGCGGCTCTGTCCCTTGTGATCCCCGCGCAAATGGTCGTAGCGCAACCTGTCGCTACGCCCGCTGTCATCGACCAGGAAAACATCCTGCATCTTGATCTGTCCACCGGCGGGCGCGTTTCGATTGTGCTGTTTGCCAATGTCGCCCCTGCGCATGTCGAAAGGATCAAAACGCTTGCCCGAAAAGGGTTTTACAACGGGCTGACGTTTCATCGCGTGATCGAGGGTTTTATGGCGCAGACCGGTGATCCAACTGGCACCGGAACTGGCGCGTCCGATCTTCCCGATCTGACCGCAGAATTTAGCGCGGTTCCGCATCTGCGCGGGACAGTGTCGATGGCGCGTGCAACTGATCCGAATAGCGCGAACAGCCAGTTTTTCATCTGTTTTCAACCGACGTTTAAGCTGGATAATACCTATAGTGTTTTTGGCCGGGTGATTGCAGGGATGCAATATGTCGATGCGATTACGCGCGGCGAACCGCCTGCGCAACCCGACCGGATACTTCAAGCATCGATCGCAGCTGACAATGTTACACCGCCCGATTTCGCGAACCTGCCCAAAGCGGTGGAAGCCGATCAGCCGAAGTTCGATTTGAACAAGCCGCTGAATTGAGACGATGACGTTCAGCCATAATTTGACATGCGCGTAGACCTATTCGATTTCCATTTGCCGCCGGAACGTATTGCGTTGCGGCCGGTCGCCCCGCGTGATGCGGCGCGGATGCTGTGTGCTACAGGCAATTGGGTTGAGGACAGCCGCGTTGCCGATTTGCCGCAGCGATTGCGCGCGGGTGATTGCTTAGTCTTTAACGACACACGCGTTATTCCGGCGCAACTTGAGGGAAAGCGCGGCGAGGCCCGCATCGGTGCGACGCTGCACAAACGGATTGATCTGCGCCGCTGGCAGGCCTTTATCCGCAACGCCAAACGGCTAAAGCCAGACGACGTCATCAGCTTTGGTGGTGGCGTCGACGCTGTTGCAGAGGAACGGTTGCCCGATGGCAGCTTCATCCTAAACTTTCAGGGTGCAGAACCCGTTGAAGTTTTGCTGGACCGTGCAGGCAGTATGCCGTTGCCGCCCTATATTGCCAGCAAACGCAGTATCGATGATGCCGACAAATCTGATTATCAAACGATGTTCGCGCAAAACGACGGGGCAGTTGCAGCACCCACCGCTTCGCTGCACTTTACGCCCGACTTGATGGCTGAGTTGACACACGCTGGCGTCGGTCACGAAACTCTGACGCTGCACGTCGGCGCCGGAACATTCCTGCCGATGAAAGTTGATGATACCAGCGACCACATTATGCACGCCGAATGGGGCCGAATTGACGCTGCGACGGCAGATCGGATGAACGTTGTGAAAGCGAATGGCGGGCGGTTGATTGCGGTTGGGACAACCGTTTTGCGGCTTTTAGAAAGCGCCGCCGATGAAAGCGGCGCTATTCAGCCGTTTGACGGCGACACAGCGATATTCATCACCCCTGGATACCGGTTTAAGGCAGTCGATGGACTGATGACGAACTTTCATTTGCCCAAAAGCACTTTGTTCATGCTGGTCAGCGCGTTGATGGGGCTGGATACGATGCAATCGGTCTATGCGCACGCAATCGAAAACGGATATCGATTTTACAGCTATGGTGATTCGTCGTTACTGATCCCTGAGTGATCGTTAATTCGGGTTGCCACCACCGGGCGCGGAGCCCGCGCCGACCGAACCGATATTGCCGAACAACTCTTCAAAAAAGCTGGTGTTGCGGCCCAATGTAGGGGTCTTGTCAGATTCCGGGCTAAGCCGTGCGATGTTCTCTGTGCCGGACCGCGTTGACGACACAACATTGCCGGCGGCATCGAATACAACATGCAGGACATATTGGTCGGTTGGCGTCGGATTGTTAAATGCCAATTGTTTTGTATCACGGGCGTAATAATACCAGTCACTATCGCCAAACTGCCCGGTAAAAGTCGGGCGGCCGAGCGAAGCTTGCACCGATTCCTTGTTATCCACGCCGGGCTGGACCGATTCCAACAAAGTCGCATCGCCAATATACCCCTGATGCGCGCGCAATTGCGTGCACCCTTGCGCCAAAAGGGCGACGCCCGATATGACAGTCAGCATCGCAATTTGTTTCAACGTCATCTTTTGGCCCTTAGCTTTCAAATTCGGCTATGCCATCGCATCATAGCCGCGCAATATCAAGAGCGCCTGATTTGGATCAGGCAAAATGAACGACAGATGAGCCAAGGATAACCAATGACCACGCCCGCCATAATGCCCGAGTTTAGCCACACGACTCCGCTGTCTGAAATAGGCTTGAAGCCGGTGCATCACACCTTGGTCGCAAACGATGCTGAACGCGCGGCGATGGCAAAGCGGTTTGGGCTGACCGCACTGCGCAGCTTGTCGGCGAAGGTTGCGTTGTCGAGCGATGATATCGGTATCATTGCAACGGGCCGTTTGTCGGCCGATGTTATGCAGGTTTGCGTCGTATCGGGTGCGCCGGTTGCTGCGCACATTGCTGAATCCTTTGCGATCCGTTTTTCGCCGGAACCGATCTTTGAGCCTGATTCCGATATCGAACTTGAGGTCGAGGACACCGACACGATGTTCCACGATGGCCGCGTAATCGATCTGGGCGAGGCGGTGGCCCAGACATTGGCGCTCGCGATCAACCCGTTCCCGCGTAGTCCCGATGCAGCGGAAATTCTCCAACAGGCTGTGCTTAAAGATGATACTCCCACCGGTCCGTTCGCGGCATTGGCGGCATTGCGCAAAGGCACAGAGTAAATGTTCGATATCTGGCTCCGCCGCCGCATTGATCCGGCGCTGGACTGGATTGGATCGGGGCTAGCCAATCGCAGAGTATCGGCCAACGCGATTACACTGGCCGGTGCAGTCATCGGCGTTGCCGCTGCAGTTTTGATTGCGCACGGGCAATGGGTCGCAGCCTTGGCGTTGATCGTTGCCAACCGGGTTCTCGACGGCGTGGACGGTGCCGTAGCGCGTCAGAGTAAGCCGACCGCATGGGGCGGTTATCTCGATAGTCTCGCCGATTATGTGTTCTACGTCGCTGTGCCTTTGGGCTTTGCTTGCGCCAATCCCGCGAATGTCTGGCCCGCGCTGCTGCTGGTCAGCAGCTTCACACTAACCGCCGTCAGCTTCCTTGCGCTTGCCGCGATTTTGGCGGGGCGCGATATGGGGCATGTGCAGAAATCGTTCACTTACACCACCGGGTTCATGGAGGGCGGGGAGACGATCGCGGCGTTCGTGTTGATGTGTCTATTTCCAAATCAATTCCCATTGTTGGCGGCAACGTTTGCGGTGTTGTGCATAGCAACAGTGGGTCAGCGGCTTTGGCTGGCACACGCGATGTTGCGTTAGCATTTTATGCCCGCCCAACCGCTAAGCCGATTTCTTCTCCAACCGGAATTTGTGCAATAAAGGCTCGGTATAGCCGCTGGGTTGGGTGGCGCCTTCAAATACCAATGCGCGTGCGGCTTTCAGGGCGATACTGTCGCCACTCAACGGCTGATAAAGTGGGTCACCCGCATTTTGCGCATCGACCTTTGCCGCCATTTTGACAAACGCGGCGTCGATCTGCGCCGGGGTGCAGATACCGTGGAGCAGCCAATTGGCGATGTGCTGAGACGAGATACGCAACGTCGCGCGGTCTTCCATAAGGCCGATATCGTGGATGTCGGGAACCTTGGAGCAACCAATGCCTTGGTCGATCCAGCGGACGACATAGCCCAGGATACCTTGCGCGTTGTTTTCCAGTTCTTGCGCGACTTCTTCGTCGGACCAATTATGGCCGCGCGGCGCGGCGGGAATGGTCAGCAGCGGGTCAAGGCCAGGTGTTAGCTTGTCGGCCAGTTCGCGCTGCACGGCAAACACATCGACGCGGTGATAGTGCATCGCATGCAGCGTGGCGGCGGTCGGCGATGGCACCCATGCGGTATTCGCACCCGATTTGGGGTGGCCGATTTTCTGCACCATCATATCGGCCATCATATCGGGCGCGGCCCACATGCCTTTGCCGATCTGCGCTTTGCCCGATAGCCCGCAGGCAAGGCCAATTTGCACATTGCGCGCTTCATAGGCGGTGATCCAGCTGGATGTCTTCATCTCTGCTTTGCGGATCATCGGGCCAGCGTGCATCGCGGTGTGCATTTCGTCGCCGGTGCGATCAAGGAAGCCGGTGTTGATGAAAACGATGCGGTCGCGGACGGCGTGGATGCAGGCCGCAAGGTTGGCGCTGGTGCGGCGTTCTTCGTCCATCACACCGACTTTGATCGTGTGGCGGGGCAGGCCGAGTATGTCCTCTACCGCATCGAACAGATCGTTGGTGAACGCGCATTCTTCGGGGCCGTGCTGTTTAGGCTTTACGATATAGATGCTACCCGCGCGGCTATTGCGATGTGTGCCAAGGCCCTTTAGGTCGTGCATGGCGCAGAGTGACGTGAAGACGGCGTCAAGAATACCCTCGGGTGCTTCGCTACCATCGGGCAGCAAAACTGCGGGATTGGTCATCAGATGGCCGACATTGCGCACAAACATCAGGCTGCGGCCGGGAAGGGTGATGTCGCCATAAACGCGGTCGGCATCCAGCGCGCGCGTCATCGTCCGCCCGCCTTTGTCGAAGCTCGCGACCAGATCACCGCGCATCAGGCCAAGCCAGTTAGTATAGGCTGCGACTTTGTCCTCGGCGTCTACGGCGGCGACTGAGTCTTCCAGATCAACAATGGTGGTCAGCGCCGCTTCAAGGATCACATCGGCAATATCGAGATCATCGGTTGCGCCGATGGGGTGCGTCGGATCGACCAGTATTTCGATATGCAGCCCATTTTGGGCGAACAGATAACCGCGCGTTTCGCCGAATTCGGTCTTCGCTACAAAATCAGGCGATGTTCCGCCGCTCAGTACAGCGTCCCATCCGGGAATGACTTCGTTGAGGAAATTGCGCGCATAGGCGACCACCGCCGCCCCGCGTGTTCCATCATATCCGCCGGGCTTGGCGGGCGCAGCATCCAATACGTCGGTGCCGTAAAGCGCATCATACAGGCTGCCCCAGCGCGCATTGGCGGCGTTGAGCAGGAACCGGGCATTGAGCACCGGCACCACCAGTTGCGGCCCTGCCATGGTGGCGACTTCGGCATCGACACTGCTCGTCGAGATGCTGAACGGCATCGGTTCCGGCACGAGATAGCCGGTTTTCTTCAGGAACTGCACATAGGCACCCGTATCGTGCGGCTGGCCAGAACGTGCCCTATGCCAGGCATCAATCCCCGCCTGAAGCTCATCGCGCTGCTGCAACAGCGCCCGGTTGACCGGTGCCAGATCGGCAAAAATACTGGCAGCGCCCTTCCAGAATACCACAGGATTGATGCCGGTTCCGGGTAGCGCGCTGTCCTCAATGAACCGGGCCAGGCTTACTGCCACCTGAAGCCCCTCGCGCTGCTCGTATTGTTCCATGTAATCCGTTCCTGAGCACTTGCGAAGAATGGTGCGCCCGACGGGATTCGAACCCATGGCCCCCAGATTAGGAATCTGGTGCTCTATCCTGCTGAGCTACGGGCGCGCCGGGGTCTCCTTAGGCAGGCTTGCAGGCGGATGCAATCGGGAGACCGCGCTCAGTTGGCCTTACTGGGCGGCACAATGGGGATTAGAACCGGCGCAATATCGATACCCTCCTCGGCCAGATCCTGCGCCTGACTTTGCGTCGCCTGACCATGGATCGGTTCGGCATCCTGTTCGCCATAGTGAATCGCGCGGGCGGTTTCAGCAAAGGTATCGCCCACCCAGCGCGAGCTTTTCAGTGCCTCTGTCTGCGCTTCAGCGATGGCGCGGAACATAGCGATGGCTTCGGGCGGGATCACCGGGCCAGAATTGGTCACAGGACCGCTGGCAGGTTCTTTACTCGGCCGCGGTGAGCTGACCGAAAGCCGGTTGCCCTTACGGCCCAGATTGGGAGCCATCACCGCTTTTCCGACATCGCTGCCGCCACAGACCGGACAAGTCACCAGCCCGCGCGTCTGCTGCTGCGCAAAGTCATCCGACGAGCCGAACCAGCCCTCAAAACGATGCCCGCCACTGCGGCATTCAAGATCAAAAACAATCATGTCACAATGCTAATTGGGAATTTCCCGCCGGTTGGCAAGGCTGGGCAGTTGCGCCCGCACTTCGGCAATCCGTTCAGGGTTGATTTCGGTGAAGCCCAGACCCGGCGCTTCCCCGCCCATATCGAGCAGCACTGCGCCCCAAGGATCGACGGCAAGGCTGTGGCCGAAAGTATCGCGTCCATCCTCGTGATGGCCCACTTGTGCCGCCGACAGCACAAAGGCGCTGGCCTCAACCGCGCGGGCGCGTTGCAACAGATGCCAATGATCGCGCCCGGTCGGCACGGTAAAGGCGGCGGGAATGGCGATGGCGTCACACTGACGTCGTCCAAGCACTTCAAACAGCGCGGGGAAACGAATATCATAGCAGATCGCCAGCCCAAGCCGACCGAGCGGAGTGCGCTCCGCTACGCCCAGTGCATCGCCGGGGACATAGGCGTTCGATTCGCGCCAGGATTCGCCGCCCGCCAGATCGACATCGAACATATGTAGCTTGTCATAGCGGCAGACAATCTCTCCCGCCGGATTGATCACGAAGGCGCGGTTGGCGAAGCGGCCATCACCGCGCGCAATAGCCAGCGAACCGAGTGCAATCCAGATGCCGAAACGATGCGCGGCATCCCTCGCGACATAAAGCACGTTGTCGTGCTCTTCGCTGACGATCTGGTGGACTGCCCGCTGGCGATCCCGGTCGATGATATTCGACATCTCGGGTGTGAACAGGATCGCCGCTCCACCAGCTTTTGCATCGCGCGCGGCATCGAATATCTTCAAGCCATTGGCCGCCGGGTCGATCCCCGAACACATCTGCAAGAGCGCCGCGCGAGTCATCAGGCGGCGAGCAGCGCATCCAGCTTGCCCGCCCGATCGAGCGCATGGATATCGTCAGAACCACCCAGCCCGACATCATCGACAAATATCTGCGGCACGGTGCGGGCATCGGGCTTGCGCGCCATCATTTCGGTGCGCTTCTTGCTGTCCATCGTCGTGTCGTATTCGGTATAGCTGACGCTCTTGGCATCAAGCAGAGCTTTGGCACGGACGCAATAAGAGCATCCCCATTGCGTATAGATTTCAACCTTGGCCATCGAATTCCCTTGGTTAAACCTAGTCAGGTTCTTGAATTTGGGGTGCGCTAACATATCTCAGGCAGGCTGTCATGCGCCGCTCGGGCAGGCAGCATCCGCAGCGGGATGCCCACCGGGGTTCCGTTTAACCTGAAAATTGCTCGAATGAGGATTTTTGCCATGAACCGTTTTGATTTTGCCCCCTATCGCCGCAGCACCGTTGGTTTTGACCGGCTGTTCGACATGCTGGAAGGCACCGCCCGCGCCACTGCCGGTGATAATTACCCCCCCTTCAACATCGAACGCATGGACGATGATGCCTATCGGATCACGCTGGCCATAGCTGGCTTCAAGTCCGATGAAGTTGATATCACCGCTCAGCAAAACCTGCTGGTGATCACCGGCAAGAAAGCCAGTGAGGAACAAGGCAATGGCGAGTTCCTTCACGTCGGCATCGCCCAGCGCGGCTTTGAACGGCGCTTTGAACTGGCCGATTTCGTGCTGGTTGAAAGCGCCAGGCTTGAGGACGGGCTGCTGATCATCAATCTGCTGCGCGAAGTGCCAGAGGCGATGAAGCCACGGAAGATCGCCATTGATGGTCAAGGATCTTTGTCGCTGATTGCTGGTGGCAAGACCAAGAGCGAGGCTGCCTGATCGACGCAGTCAATCCATCTGGCTGGCCAGCTACTTGCCTGAAATATATAGGGGTGGGCCCGGGAAGGCCCACCCCCGCAACGCTTGCGCGCCGCCTTGTCCTTCAATGATCGTCCGGGTCGCAGAAGACGATCATATCCAGCACAAGCCCTGAATTCCCGCCGGCGAAAACCCCGCCAAATTTATTGCCTGATGACCTGAGCCTGTGAATCGCAATATCGCTGCCATTTCAGCAAGGCGATCATGCCAGTGCGATTGTGCTAACCCTAACCACCCCTGCAACCCGTTTTCCGTAAAACAACAATGGGCTTCAATTGCTTACGGTATGCTTCCACTCCGGGTGAATGCAAGGTTTTTCGACATAGTTAAGTTGTTAAGATGAAGTGTTGCATCGTGGGGACAGGGTGATTGCCGCCAGCCCAGTTGCGAACTTAAACCAGTCTCGCCTGCGCCAGGGCCGCGCCGATGAACCCCTTGAACAGGGGGTGCGGATCAAACGGCCTGCTTTTGAGTTCGGGGTGGAACTGCACTCCGACGAACCAGGGATGGTCCGAGCGTTCGACGATTTCGGGCAGCAGGCCATCGGGCGACATGCCCGAGAATGTCAGCCCGCCCGCCTCCAGTGCCTCACGATAGGCGGAGTTCACTTCATAGCGGTGCCGGTGGCGCTCCGAGATGTCCGTGGTGCCATAAATCGCCGCGACATGGCTGTTTCCGGCAAGTTTCGCCGGATAGGCACCCAGCCGCATGGTGCCGCCCAGATCACCGCCCGCAGCGCGCGTTTCGAGTCCCTCTGGCGTCATCCATTCGGTGATGATGCCTACAACAGGCTCACTGGTTTCGCCGAACTCTGTGGAAGAGGCTCCGGCAATACCGGCGGTGTTGCGCGCCGCTTCGATGCAGGCCATCTGCATGCCAAGACATATCCCGAAGAACGGCACATTGCGTTCTCTGGCGAAGCGGACAGAGGCAATCTTGCCTTCAGTCCCGCGCTCGCCAAAGCCACCGGGCACAAGGATGCCGTGCATCGGCTCCAACCGTGCGGTGATTTCCGCATCATCCTGTTCGAACAGTTCAGCATCGATCCAGCGAATATTGACCTTGATGCGGTGCGCCATGCCGCCATGCACCAGTGCCTCATTAAGCGACTTGTAGGCATCGGGCAGGCCAACATATTTGCCGACCACGCCGATCGTCACTTCGCCTTCAGGGTTCATGTGGCGATCAAGAATATCTTCCCAGATTGTCAGATCAGGCGCTGGCGATTCCATGCCGAAATGGCGCAGCACTTCGGCATCAAGCCCTTCAGCATGATATTGCAGCGGCACACCATAGATGCTTTTGGCATCGAGCGCCGGGATCACGGCTTCTTTGCGCACATTGCAGAACTGGGCAATTTTCGAGCGTTCGCCTTCGGGCAACGGATGTTCACAGCGGCACAGCAGCAAATCGGGCTGCACGCCAAGCGCGGTCAGTTCGCGCACCGAATGCTGCGTCGGCTTGGTCTTCAACTCGCCCGCAGCAGCGATATAGGGCACCAGCGTGACATGCACCGAGCAGGTCAGTTCGCGCCCCAGTTCGTTGCGCAGCTGGCGCAGGGCTTCGATAAACGGCAGGCTTTCAATATCGCCAACCGTGCCGCCGATCTCGCAGAGCACGAAATCAAGGCCGTCAACCTCGGTTCGGGCAAAGTGCTTGATCTCATCGGTGACATGCGGGATCACCTGGACGGTAGCCCCCAGATAGTCGCCGCGGCGCTCCTTGGTTATGATATCGCGGTAAATGCGCCCCGAGGTGATATTATCAGCCTGACTCGCAGAAACGCCGGTAAACCGCTCGTAATGCCCCAGATCGAGGTCCGTCTCGGCACCATCGTCGGTCACATAGACTTCGCCGTGCTGATAGGGGCTCATCGTCCCCGGATCGACGTTGAGATAGGGATCAAACTTGCGGATACGGACGTTGAATCCGCGCGCTTGCAGCAGTGCCGCAAGGCTTGCCGCCATCAGACCTTTGCCGAGCGAGGAAACCACGCCGCCGGTAATAAAAATGAACCGCGCCATGGGAGTTGAGCCTTAAGCGCATGTGGGGGCCAAGGGCAAGCAGCCCTTCACGCAATCCACAGCTGGGAGCGGAAAAATACGATGGACGCCGCGCCTCAGCGCAGCGACGGATCAGCTTAGGGCTTTGCCGGTGCCTGAGCAGGCGCAGCGGCAGGTGCGGGATTAGCCAGCGGATCAACTGGTGCAGCCGGGGCCACCGGATTATCGCGCTTGAGCGAGGTAT
>JAYVGQ010000096.1:0-4727 GCA_043771985.1 Sphingomonadales bacterium | reverse complement strand
GCCCGGATCGCGCACGCCGGCAGCTACCCGACCGATGCCAACTGGAAGCTGGTCGTCGAGAATTTCTTCGAATGCTATCACTGCGTGCCCTCGCATCCCGAATTCTGTTCGATGCACGCGGCGGAATCGATCGTCGCGGTGGGCGCTGGACCCAGTTCGGGACCGGTCGACGCCGTCGCCAGCTTCGCCCCCAAACTCAAGGCCTGGGAGGAGCATGCGGCGGCGGTCGGCCGCCCGATCGGCAACCTCGACGAGCCGGCCTCGAGCAGCCATTTGCGCCTGCTGATGCAACGGATGAACAAGGACGGCTGGGCCGCAGAAACCCAGGACGGCACCGCGCCCGCGCCGCTGATGGGCAAGCGTACCGTCCCCGATGGCGGACGGATGCACCTCAGCTTCAGTCCGTTCAGTCAGATCGTCGCGGACGATCATTTTGCGATCCTGTTCCTGTTCACCCCGCGTGCCGCGTTGCGGTCGGACGTCGAGATGATCTGGCTGGTCGACGGCCGCGCCACCGCGGATCAGGTCGATATCGCCAAGATGATCTGGGGCTATCACGCCACCACGACGCAGGACAAAGTGATTACCGAGAATAACCAAGCCGGCATTATGTCCAGCCGATACCGCCCCGGTCGCTATTCTGATCAAGAAGGCAGCGTTATGAATTTCCAAAAATGGTATCTGAACCAGTTTGGCTTGGCGCGCGCGGAGTGAGCAAAGCGGCTAACATGCGCGCGGTTTTGTTGACCGGCCATGGCGGCTATGACAGGCTTGAAGTGCGCCATGATGTGCCTGTGCCAACGCCGGGGCGGAATGATGTGCTGATCCGCGTTGGCGCAGCGGGCGTCAATAATACCGATATCAACACGCGCATCGGGTGGTATTCAAAGGCCATTACTGAGGCGACCGACGCGACCGAGGCAGAGGCTGGCACAGGCATAACAGGTGCCGAGGATGACGGCTGGTCAGGCGCGCCATTCCAATTTCCGCGCATCCAAGGCGCCGATGCGTGCGGGCGGATTGTTGCAGTTGGTCAGAATGTAGATGCGATGCGCATTGGCGCGCGGGTGCTTGTCATGCCAAATTTACAGGGAGATAGTCGCTACGACATCCGCTATTTCGGTTCCGAAGTCGATGGCGGCTTTGCAGACTATGCTTGTGTGCCCGCAATCAATGCGTTTTGTATAGAATCACCACTTTCCGATGCCGAGCTAGCGAGCTTTCCTTGCGCCTATGCCACCGCCGAAAACATTTTGACGCGTATGGGATTGGTGGCGGGGGAGCGCGTGCTGATCACCGGTGCATCGGGCGGGGTTGGCTCGGCGGCAGTGCAGCTGGCAAAGCGACGCGGGGCAGAAGTGATCGCTATGGCAAGCGGCGAAAAAGCCGAATTGGTTCGCGCGCTAGGGGCAATCCAAGTCGTCCCGCGCGATGCTGATCTGCAGGCGCTTTTCGGCGAAGAGCATTTCGATGCTGCGATCGATGTCGTCGGCGGCGTACAATTTGCCGCGATTCTGAACACACTCAAACGCGGCGGGCGTTATGGGGTCTCTGGCGCGATTTCCGGCCCAATCGTCGATCTCGATTTGCGGACGCTTTATCTGAAAGACCTGCGCCTGATCGGCTGCACTGTGCTGGAACCGGAGGTGTTCCCCAATCTTATCGGATATATCGAGCGTGGTGAAATCAAGCCCCTGGTCGCGGCAACCTATCCGCTGACAGAAATTGTCGCGGCTCAAGAAGCGTTCATGACCAAGCGTCATGTCGGCAAGATCGTTCTAACGCTTTAGTCGACGGTTTCGATCAACTCCGCGATGCGCCCGACCATTTCGTCGATATGCGCTTTTTCCAATATCAACGGTGGTGACAGGGCGATGATGTCACCGGTGGCGCGGACCAACAGCCCATTGTCAAAGCATTTGTGGAACAGCTGCATTCCGCGCTTGCCGGCGCCGCCTGCATGACCCTCCAGTTCGATCGCCGCGACAATTCCCATATTGCGGATATCGATGATGTGGCGATTGCCTTTCAGGTTGTGGACTGCATCTTGCCAATATCCGTGCAGCGATGCGGCATGTTCAAAAATGCCCTCTGACGTATACAGATCAAGCGTCGCCAAACCAGCGGCGGCAGCCAGCGGATGCCCCGAATATGTGTAGCCGTGAAACAGTTCGATGCCATCCGGTCCGCCCTCGACCACACCGTCGTGGATATGGCGGCTGACGGCGACTGCACCCATCGGAACTGCGGCGTTGGTTAGTCCTTTGGCCATCGTTATTATATCGGGTGTGACATCCAAAGTTCCCGATGCGGTCGCTCCACCAACCCGGCCAAAGGCGGTAATAACCTCGTCAAAGATCAGAACGATGCCATGCTTTTGTGTAATTGCGCGCAGCTTTTCCAAATAACCAATCGGCGGCACCAGCACGCCTGTTGAGCCTGCCATCGGCTCGACAATGACGGCCGCAATCGTCTCAGCACCGTGCAACGCAACAATCGCCTCCAGATTATCCGCCAGATGCCCGCCCCATTCAGGACGCCCTTTGCTAAAAGCATTATGTTCCATATTATGCGTGTGCGGTAGATGATCGACACCCGACAGCAGCGTGCCGAACTGGCGGCGATTGTTGACAATCCCGCCTACGGAAATTCCGCCAAAGCCCACACCGCTATAACCGCGTTCGCGCCCGATTAGCCGCGTGCGCGTGCCTTGGCCGATAGACCGCTGATAGGCGAGAGCGATTTTAAGTGCGGTATCAACAGATTCAGAACCGGAATTGGTGAAGAAAATACGGTCCAATCCTTGCGGCATAATCGCCGCGATCCGTGACGCCAATTCGAACGCGAGTGGATGGCCGAGCTGAAACGGCGGGGCGTAATCCAGCTCCTCCGCTGTTTTTTTGATCGCCTCGATGATCGGCGTGCGACAATGCCCTGCGTTGACGGCCCATAGGCCCGCAGTGCCGTCTAAAATCTGTCGCCCGTCGTCGCTGGTATAATGCATATCCTTTGCAGCGACTATCTGGCGCGGGCTCGCTTTGAATGCGCGGTTTGCAGTAAACGGCATCCAAAAGGCCGCGAGGGGGTCGTTTTCCAGTTTCATCATATCGCTCCGACGGCAAGTGCTGACAGCATATGCATCGCCGGCATCATTCAACTCGATTGAAAAGATTGTTGGGATTGGAAAAATTTGATTGGCCGTTGGTCGCTCTGTGTCGCCTGACAGATTGTAATAAAACTGTCGCGCATTGGAAATATATGTTTCGCAAATGCAGCGTGCCAAAATCCTTATTGTCGAAGATGATCCTCCACTTGCCGAGCTTTTGCACTGGCATATTTCGCAGGCCGGATTTGATGTTTTGGCAACTGCGGATGGTGAAGAAGCGTTGCTTTTGATTGAAGAGGAGCGGCCAGATCTGGTCATACTCGACTGGATGATTGAAAGCCTGTCGGGGATTGAAGTGTGCCGCCGGATAAGGCGCATGGGCGAAATGTCCTCGCTGCCCGTGATTATGCTGACCGCCAGGAGCGCCGAGGATGATCGGCTGCGCGGGCTTGAAACAGGTGCTGATGACTATGTGACAAAGCCGTTTTCGCCGGCTGAACTGGTGCTGCGGGTAAAGGCTGTGCTGCGGCGAACCCGCCCGGCGGTATCGGGCGAGATGTTGAAAGTCGGTAGCATCACGATGGATACCAGTGGCTATCATGTGGCACGCGATGGTGAGCCGGTGCAATTGGGTCCGACCGAATACCGGATACTTCGTTATCTGATGGAGCGCCCAGGCCGCGTTCTTTCGCGTATGCAATTGCTTGACGGCGTGTGGGGCAGGGATAGCGATATCGAAATCCGCACTGTGGATGTGCATATTCGGCGGCTTCGTGCCGCGATGAACGGTGATGGAAAAAAGGATATAATCCGCACCGTTCGTGCGGCTGGCTATTCCCTAAATCCCTGAATTACCCAAAAAATCGATAGGTTTGTTATATCTGCAAGAGATTGTCTCTCGCAGATTTCGGCGTTTTTCTGCGGATTATCTTCGCTGAATTGTCGATTTTCATTGAAATGAAATAAAAGAGTCCTCAAACTGTAATAATAGAGTTTTGTTTGAGGAGAGACAAAATGCGAGTCGCTTTAGCAGCACTGTTTATCGCCACTGCCGCGCCTGTATTGGCACAGCCAAGTTTTGAAATCGGATATGACCGCGGTTCTTTGGGTTACGAGGCCTTAGTCTCTAATCAAAATGATCTGGCTCTTGAACAGCTGACGAAAAGCCGCAGTGTTCCCAACACTGATCCAGCCAAGCTTATTAACCTGGGTCGCGCGTATCAGCGTGCAGGCAATTTGAGCCTTGCCGAGGAAGCATTCACAGCTGCGCTGAATTGCAAAGAAGAAATGGATTTGGTGCTTGCTGACGGCAGAGAAATGGGCTCGCGTAAAGCCGCTCGACTTGCGCTTAGGCAACTGAAAGCCAGCAATAGCCGATAGATTTTAAGACTTTTTTGGACCCATGTCCTAAAACTGTAACATCAGAGTCTTTAAACTGACCCTGAACCTGCGTCGCAGAGTCAAAACAAACACCTAAAGGCCTCATTCGACGACGGGTGGGGCCTTTCTGATTCGCCACACATGTCTCTCTTGCCCGGACCGGGCGCATAGAAAAAATGTTGCGGAGAATTCAGATGAAACTCGATCCCAAATTGCGCGGCCTGATTTACGTCACAGCCGC
>JAYVGQ010000095.1:0-2113 GCA_043771985.1 Sphingomonadales bacterium | reverse complement strand
CGATGCGCATGTGCAGGCACCGACGGCGGGTTCGGTGATCCTTGCGGGTGTGCTCCTTAAAATGGGCGGCTACGGCTTTATTCGCTTTTCACTGCCAATGTTCCCGCAGGCAAGTGCGGATCTGGTGTGGGTGATCTTTGGCTTGTCAATGGTTGCCGTCGTCGTCACTTCGCTGATCGCGCTGGTGCAGCATGACATGAAAAAGCTGATTGCTTATTCAAGCGTCGCGCACATGGCGTTCGTCACCATCGGTCTGTTCGCGTTCAACCGTCAGGGGATTGAGGGCGCGATGATGGTGATGCTCAGCCACGGGCTGGTATCGGGTGCGCTGTTCCTGTGCGTCGGCGTGATTTATGATCGGCTTCATACGCGCGAGATTGACCGTTACGGCGGGCTTTCGAACAACATGCCCAAATATGCGCTGTTTTTCATGCTCTTTACAATGGCAAGCGTCGGCCTGCCGGGGACAAGCGGTTTCGTCGGCGAATTCCTCGCGCTTGTCGGCGCTTACAACGCGAATAGCTGGGTCGCGGCGGTGGCGACAACCGGGATCATCTTTGGTGCTGGCTATATGCTCTATCTCTATCGCCGTGTGGCATTTGGTGAGGCAAAAAACCCTGATGCGAGCGCGATGGTTGATCTGAGCGCGCGCGAGTTTCTTCTGCTTGCGCCGATTGCCGCAGTGGTACTGTGGATGGGGGTTTATCCTGAAAGCTTTATGGCCCCCATGCGGCGCGATATTGGCACATTGCTTGCGCGGATTGCGCCGGCAACGCCCGAAGGTGACGCAAAGCTTGCGATTGGCGCGCCGCCGCCAGTTGCTGCTGCTGCAAAGGCGCATGGGGGCGCTCACTAATGTCAATGAATGCCTCACTCGCGCTCACCGCGCCTGAAATCATCCTGTCGGTTGGCGGCCTCATGCTGCTGCTGGTCGCCGCTTATGTGGGAGACCGCTCAACGCGCTTTGTCACATGGGCGGCAAGCGCGCTGTTCGGCGTCGCGGCGCTGAGCCTGACCGGCATTGCTGGTTCGGGCGGCAATGCGTTTGACGGGTTGTACAGTGCCGACGCGTTCAGCAGTTTTGCCAAAATCTTGATTTATGTTGCAGCGGTGGTATCGATCATTATCGCGCCGCGCTTCTTCGCGCAGGATGATAAGCTCCGCGCCGAATATCCAATCCTCGTGCTTTATTCTGCCGTTGGCATGGGGATGATGGTTTCGGCGACTGATTTCATGACGCTTTATGTCGGCGTCGAATTGCAAAGCCTTGCCGCTTATGTGCTCGCAAGTTTCATGCGCAAGGATCAGCGTTCGGCAGAGGCAGGGCTTAAATATTTTGTGCTTGGCGCGCTCGCCAGCGGGATATTGCTCTACGGTATTTCGCTGCTTTACGGATTTACGGGCACGACGGGTTATGCTGGCGTTGCGGCGGCGATGAAGGGTGAAATGTCACTCGGAATATTGTTCGGCATTGTGTTTGTCATGTCGGGACTTGCTTTCAAAATCAGCGCGGTGCCGTTTCATATGTGGACGCCTGATGTCTATGAAGGCGCACCAACGCCCGTTACCGCCTTTTTTGCGTCCGCGCCAAAGGCTGCCGGGATGGCAATGCTGGTGCGCGTTGCGGTATCGGCGATGGGGCCAGCGACTGACGCGTGGCAGCAGATTGTGATTTTTACCGCACTTGCCTCGATCATCCTCGGCGCGGTTGGTGCGATTGGGCAGACCAATATCAAGCGGCTGCTGGCCTATTCCTCAATCAACAATGTCGGCTTCGCGCTTGTCGGGCTGGCGGCGGGCACCGAGGCTGGCGTTGCGGCGGTAATGTCATACATGGCGATTTATGTCGTGATGACGCTTGGCTGCTTCCTGTGCGTGCTGCAAATGCGCGATGAAAATGGCAACGCGGTTGAACAGATCGCAAGCCTTTCGGGGCTTTCGCAAAACCGCAAGGGCTTGGCTGCCGCGCTGGCGATTTTCATGTTCAGCCTTGCGGGCATTCCGCCACTGTTCGGTTTTTGGGGCAAATTCCTTGTGTTTGATGCAGCGGTTGCGGCAGGGCTGCTCCCGCTTGCCGCATTCGGGATTGCAGCCTCAGTGATTGGCGCATTTT
>JAYVGQ010000094.1:0-3962 GCA_043771985.1 Sphingomonadales bacterium | reverse complement strand
AGTGCCGATCCAGGCCGCAATCGGCGGCAAAGTCATCGCCCGCGAAACCATCCAGGCAATGCGCAAGGACGTGACCGCCAAATGCTACGGCGGCGACATTTCTCGGAAAAAGAAACTTCTGGATAAGCAGAAGAAGGGCAAGGCCCGGATGCGCGAATATGGCAATGTGAGCATTCCACAGGAAGCGTTTATTGCAGCGCTCAGGATGGGGGAGGAATGAAACCAAACGTCTTGGATTGCACTAAATTTCCGTCCATGATGATAATTTTACACGTCAGACGGAGCAACGAATTTGGCAACTACTGAGCATACGATCAATGATGCGATTGCTCAGGCGCTGCGCCCCACCCGGCATGGCTGGAATGCGGTTGGCGTGGTTAGGTCAGAAAATACGGGCACTTTGACCGGCAATAACAAGCGCCCTGACATTCTCGTCACAGAAGCGGGCGTGTCGCCTGTTGTAATCGAAACCGAAGTGTTGCCAGCAATCACTGTCGAGCCTGAGGCGAGAGACCGTCTTGGCGAGACGTTGCGCGAGAACGGACGGAGGATACTCTCATCAATTGCAGTCCGTTCGCCTATGAGGATGCGCGAACTTGCTGGTCCAGCCCTTGCCGATGATATTGCGACGGCTGACGATCTGGAATTTGTCCTCTTCACCGGTGATAATCCGAATGGAGCGACCCGCTGGCCACAACATGGCTGGATGAAGGGGACGATCACAGATCTTTCCATATTGGCGCAGGCCGCAACTGTACCGCCCGCTATTGTCGAGCAGGCCGCCGATCAGCTGATGACCGGAGTTCAGCAAGCCGCAGGTCAGCTTGCCGGGATTGAACAGAAGTTTCCTGCCGCGCTGGACCGCATTGCAAAAGCGCTGTGTCAGGAAGATAGCGACCAGACTCGGCGCATGGCGACCACAATTCTCGCCAATGCATTCATGTTCCATGAGAATTTGGCGCATGGCCCCGGTGCATTAAGCGACATCCGCAATCTCGACGAATTGCGCGGCGCGAACCAGTTGACCCGTGATTTTGTGCTCAAAGAATGGCGTAGGATACTGAAAGTTAATTACTGGCCGATCTTCGACATTGCCTGCAACATCTTCGAGGTGATCCCGGCAGACCTTGCCAAATCGCTGGCAGATACCCTTGCCCAAACAGCGGCCCGACTGGTCGAAAACAGTCTTACCCGCTCACACGATTTGACCGGAGCAGTGTTTCAGAAGCTGATTGTCGACCGGAAATTTCTTGCCGCATACTACACCACCCCGGCATCGGCTGCATTGATGATCGGACTGGCGCTGGACCGGAAGCTAACGCCACGAGGTGATAGCTGGAGCGATGCAGCAAAGGTCGAGAAGCTGAAAATCGGTGATTTTGCTTGCGGCACCGGCACGCTGCTTTCCACAGCCTACACACGGGCGGGGCAGTATTTTGAACTTAACGGTGGCAATTCCGAAACCCTGCATCCGGCAATGATGGGGAACGTGCTGGTCGGCGCAGACGTGCTGCCGGCTGCAGCGCATTTGACCGCCGCCATGCTGTCCGGCGCACACCCGCGTAAGACTTACACTGACAGCCACATCATGACAGTTCCGTATGGAGCACAAGACGGCGGCAAGGTCGCGCTCGGCTCGCTCGATCTGCTGGCAAATGATCAAACTTTCGATGCGGTTGGCGCGGTCGGCTTGGGCGCGAAGGGTGCGACGAAAAAGAATGTCTTCGTTAGCGTTGCCCATGCAAGTTTCGATCTTGTCGTTATGAATCCACCGTTTACCCGGCCTACCGGTCAGGAGGCCGATAAGGTCGGTGTGCCGAATCCGATGTTTGCTGCATTTTCGGCGGACAAAGACGCACAACGAGAGATGAAGAAGGCCTTTGATAAGCTTTTGTCATCTCTGACCGGTGAGCATTGCTACAGCGGGCAGGCGGGTGAGGAGACTGCATTTATCGAGCTCGCCCATCGAAAATTGAAACCTGGGGGCAAACTTGGCCTAATCACCAAACTGAGCATTGCATCTGGCGAAGCCGCTTTTGCGGCCCGCCGATTGATAGCCACTAACTATGATGACCTGGTCATTCTGACGATCACCGGCAAGCGGCTCAGGGAAATGTCGTTTTCCGCCGACACGGGCTTGGCTGAAGTGATGACTATCGGGACAAAACGCAAAATAGCCCGAACCGCAAATGATGCCCGCGCCATCTTTGTTGTGCTTGATGACCGACCAACTATGCCTCTCGATGGCTATGCGGTGGCCGACGCCATCCGCCATTCGATATCAGCTCATGGTTTGCGCAAGATCGAGGATGCGCCGCTCGGCGGAACGGCAATCCGCATTGGTGATGATGTGGTGGGGCAAGCGATTGAAGCACCCCTGCCAGCAGACCGCCCATGGGATATTTGCCGGATCGCCGATCTTGCACTGGCGCAAGCAGCGTGGCGGATGGCGGAAAGCGCTATGCTGTGGCTTCCGGGCATGGCTAAGGCACATGGCGAAACGCTCCCGGTCCGCAAAATTGGCCACATGACTGCCTTCATCGGACCTTATCATATGGATGTGAACGGGGATGGCCCAGGCGGCGCGATCCGCGGCCCGTTTGCGCTCAGGCCAACTGATGCCCCGGGCAGTGCCACCTATCCAATCCTGTGGGCGCATGATGCCGACCGCGAGCGAACGATTTGCTTCGAGGCTGACAATGAGGGCATTGTTCGCCCGGGCAAGAATGCCGAACAGGATGGCGACATTCTTGACAAGGTAAACGCCGTCCTTGCCAGCGCATCGCACCTGCATTTCAATCAAAATTTCCAGTTCAACAGCCAATCGACGGCGATGCAGTATACCAAGCAGCGCACCATCGGCGGGCGGGCGTGGATGACAGTGCGGTTTCCGGAAGCTGCGATGGAGGCAGCTGTGACGCTATGGGGCAACAGTTCGCTCGGACTGTTGCTGCATTGGTGGCAGGCTAACAAGCAGCAGGCCGGGCGCGGAAATATCGGTAAGACGGCGCTCCTCAATTTCGTCTGTCTTGATCCCACGCAATTGACCAAGGATCAGCTGGATGCGTCTGCGGAATTGCTGAAAGCACGGGCGGATGTCGTTCTGCGGCCCGTTAACGAGATTGACCTTGACGATGCTCGGGCCGATTTGGACCGCGCATTCTTAGGAGATATTTTGGGATTGCCCGAAAAGTTGTTCGCAGCAGGTGGCTCGCTCGAATTGCTTCGGCGCAAACTCTCTGTCGAGCCATCGGTGTCAGGCGCAAAGCGCCGACCGGTGATCTGATTTTTTTGCACAGGTGATTGGCAATGTTGTTCTTGCGCGCCGCCAAGCGATGCACGATAAATAGATGCCCGTCGCAACGCGGTTGGAATTTTACAATGGCTGATTCTGAACAATTGGGCTTTTCACTGCAAGGCATGGAAGCCGCTCCCAAGCGTATAGACCGGCATGCTGTGCGGCTGGAACTCGAAGCCATTCTCGAGATGGCAAGGGCCGCGCGCGATCATGCGCCATGGGATATGGAAACCCACCGCCGCCTCCGCTCGTCCTTTCCCGAAAAGTCAAAAGTGCTGCCACCCGAAGAAGCTGAATTTATGCGTCGGCAATTTGTGCTGGAACTGGAACGCATCGAATTGTTGATGGCGGCTTAACTCCTCCCAATCCGCCCCGCCACCACATGCGCCAGCCATTCGCGCACAACCTGATCACCCGCGCTTGCCGGATCATTGCAGGAGACCGCGCCGACCGGCGGCATCTCGGGTTAGGCGGTGCCGATAATGTGGCGCAGGGATTACGGTGACACGTGCAATAACCCCTCACCCCCCAATCCGCCCCGCCACCAAATGCGCCAGCCACTCCAGCACCGCCTGTTCGCCCGCGCTCGCTGGATCGTGGCCTGAGACCACCCCGGCCGGCGGCTCGTCCGGCACTGCGGTGCCGATGATGTGGCGGAAGCCGG
>JAYVGQ010000093.1:0-72944 GCA_043771985.1 Sphingomonadales bacterium | reverse complement strand
CTGGTGGCCCCAGCCGATTTCGGTCTTCGCCGCATATTCGCCCGATGCCACCTCTTCGCGTTTGCGCAGTTCGGCCTCATACATCCGCGCCTTCAGCATCCCCATCGCGGTTGCCTTGTTCTTGTGCTGCGAACGGTCGTTCTGGCTGGCGACCACAATGCCGGTGGGTTTGTGGGTAATTCGCACCGCAGAGTCAGTGGTGTTGACGTGCTGGCCACCCGCACCCGATGCGCGATAGGTATCGATTTTCAGATCGCCTTCGTTGATCTCGATCTCGATATTGTCGTCGATCACCGGATAGACCCAAACGCTGGAAAAACTGGTGTGGCGTTTAGCAGCACTGTCATAAGGCGAAATGCGGACCAAGCGATGCACACCGCTTTCGGTCTTGGCATAGCCGTAAGCGTTCTCGCCTTTGATCTGCATCGTGGCGGATTTGATCCCTGCCTGATCACCTGCCTGATAATCGACCATTTCGACTTTATAGCCGCGCTGTTCAGCCCAGCGATAATACATCCGCTGCAACATTTCGGCCCAGTCCTGGCTTTCTGTACCGCCCGCGCCTGCATGGATTTCGATAAAAGTATCGTTGCCGTCAGCCTCGCCCGAAAGCAGCGCCGCAACCTTGTCGTTATCCGCGCGGTCTGCGAGTGCTTTCAGCGAAGCCACGCCTTCATCGCTAAGTGCTTCGTCGCTTTCCATTTCGGCAAGCTCGATCAACTCGACTGTGCCGTCCTTGTCGCTGCCGATTTCACGCACGGTGCCAATGGCTGCATCCAGCCGCCGCCGCTCGCGCATGACTTCCTCGGCCTTTTTGGGTTGATCCCACAGCTTTGGATCTTCAACGCGCGCGTTCAACTCGTCCAGACGGCGCAACGCACGGTCCCAATCCAACGACTGTTTAACCAGATTCAGCGCAGCATCGATACGGTCAACAAGGGCTTGCGCATCGGCACGCATGTGGGGAACTCCGTAAAGGTTGGGATAATCCAGCGCCCTTAGCCGAATGTACGCTCAAGTCAAAGTGGGTCGGTGCGTCGCGCAATCTCTGCCCACAACTCTGCCCCGCCTAGCTTTGCTGCAATCCCGCCAAGCACATCAGCCCAATACGCGTCGTTGCCGTATTCGGACCGCCAGTTCAGCAATGGGCCGGTCAATGTGTGCAGATCATAATCCTTGGTAAAGCCAATCGCGCCGTGGACTTGGTGAGCGATGCTGGTTGCTTGGCCGATGGCTTGGTTGGTGCGCAGCTTGGCGGCGGCGATTTCGAACAGGGCTGCGTCAGCGTCACCGTTCGCTCGGTCGAGTGCAGCGGCGGCAGCGGCTCCCGCCACGTTCACAGCAGCAGCTTCTGTGGCGAACACCGCGAGCACCTGTTGTACTGCTTGAAACTTGGACAAGGGCTTGCCGAATTGCTGGCGCGTGTTGGTGTAATCGATGCTCATTGCCAGCGCCGCATCCATTGCGCCTGCGGCTTGGGCAACGCGGATGAAGGCTCCGATAGGCTGTGAAATCTCGCCGACGATTATCAATTCGCCAACTGGTAAATGCGGCACTTTTGCGCCCGCAATACGCAGCACAGCAAAGACATCACCCCAATCGCCACCAAAGCCGCCATCTGCCTCGGAAAGCAATAATTGTGCGAATCCGGCTGCTTCGATTGGGGCCATGCCATCGGTCGCAGCTTGCGCAAACACAGCCTGCGCTGTGTCACACAACAGAGTGCGCTGTTCGCTCATCGTAGCCCCAACCCGCGTGCGATGATCCCGCGAATAATCTCCCGCGTGCCGCCTCGTAACGAGAAGCTTGGGGCCGCAATCAACAAAGCGCGCATCAACCGCGCCAGATCATCATCGCGGGTTGATGGGCAATCCACCAACGCCTGCACCCGTTGCGGGAGGGCTTGTTCAAAACTGTTGCCCAAATCCTTAACCATCGACGCCTCAACCATCGGATCTTCACCCGCCGCAAGCTTAGCCGCCGTTGACAGTGACATTTGCCTCAGCGTCCACAACTCCGCTGTCAAAGCACCGATTAAGCTGCGCAATTGCGGCTCTGGATCAGGTCCGGCAAAATCGATCAATGCTGTCATCAACACATGGCTGGACAAATACCGTTCGGGCCCCGACCGTTCGAGCGCCAGCTCCGCAGTCGCTTGGACCCAACCGGCGCCGCGCGTGCCAACCAGCGCCCATTCGGGCAGCAGCACATCGTCGAAAAATACCTCGTTGAAATGATGTTCGCCCGCCATATCGATAATCGGACGGATGGTAACGCCATCAGCATCCATCGGGATCAGGAATTGCGAAAGCCCTGCGCTCCGCTCGCTGCCTTCTTCGCTACGCATCAGCGCCAGCATCACATGGCTGATATGCGCGCCGCTGGTCCAGATTTTCTGGCCTGAAAGCCGCCATCCATCGCCGGTCAGTCGCGCGGTTGAGCGCACAGCAGCAAGATCGGAACCTGCACCCGGTTCCGACAGACCAATGCAGGTATAAAGCTCACCCCGACAAATCGGCGATAGGTAACGCGACTTTGCCTCTTCGCTGCCATAGCGCAAGATCAGCGGTGCCGTCTGCCGGTCGGCGATCCAATGCGCACCAACGGGCGCGCCCGCCGCCAGCAATTCTTCGATCACGATATAGCGTTCAAGCGGATGCCGATCATGCCCGCCGACAGATTTGGGCAAAATCATGCCAAGGAACCCCGCCGCACCCAATGCGCGTGAAAATTCAGGATCAGCCACCACCCAGCAATTTGGCACACCCAGCCTTGCCCGATGTTGCGCAAGAAACGCGCGAACTTCGCTGCGCAACGCTGCGCTGTTACCCGGCGGGTCAAAGGGAAAGGTTGCGAAACTTGGCTGCATAGTTGCCGAACACTTGGCAGCACGATTGAAGTGTTGCAAGCCGGGCTAACTACGACACCTAATTTTAGGTGTTTTTCCAATCCCCTGTCGTGCTGAATTGCGGCACAGTTTTCGGCGGAGGAGGACGGTTGATACTGTCATAGTATCCCTGCGGAAGGCTTTCCAAAGGCATCCCGGCGGCAGCCAGACTATATGGCGACACCCGGCGGCTGGTGCAAAAACCACCATCGCCATCGCTTACCAACGGGTCTTCAAACTTTAGTCCTTGGCTAGCGCTTTTTGAGCGGACCACAATCGCCACCACCAACTGTCCATCGCCCAAATCTAGCACAAACTTTGTGCCCGTTGGGACATTCAATATCCCTTCGATCAAAGCGCCGCTTAAAGAAAGGTTGCGCATGACAACGCGGTAATAATGGTTGTCGTGAACGATCCCGACTTTACGGAACATCGATACACGGTCGCTGCGGTGGAATGCCGGGCCCGATGGCTCAATCACCCATTCACCGCTATCATATTTCTCCAGCAGCTTGTCGTTGCTGATCGGTTGGCTGTACACATAGCCCTGAACATAGGTGACGTTCAGACCCCGTATCATTTCCAGCTGATCGAGCGATTCGATTCCCTCTGCAGTGACATCCATGTCCAATGCTTTACCAAGCGTCACAATAGCACTTATCAAAGCGCCGTTGCGCGAACCCGGTTCGGTAACGCCGCGGACAAAGCTTTGGTCGATTTTAATTTTGTCAAACGGCGCAGTGCGTAAATAGCCAAGCGATGAATAGCCGGTGCCAAAATCGTCAAGCGCCAGCCGAACATTCAAATTTTTTAATGCCTTAAACATCGCATCGGTATCGGACGAGTCCTGGAGGAAAACTCCTTCGGTCAATTCCAGTTCAAGCCGTCCCGGTTCCAATCCCGACGCCGTAAGTGCGTTTTCCACGATTTTGGGAAGCAAGTCGTTGCCAAACTGAATCGGGGAAACATTGACTGCAACGGTCAGCTTGCCCGGCCATTTCGCCGCTTGCGTACACGCCTCGCGCAGTACCCATTCGCCGATCTCACCGACCAGATTGGCTTCTTCGGCGATTGGAATAAATACCGCAGGCGAAATCGCGCCGCGTTCCGGGTGGTTCCACCGCACCAAAGCTTCAAATCCAGATACGTGATTGGTGGTCACATCAACCGATGGTTGATAGGCAATCCACAATTCTTTCTTTTGAATGGCGTCGCGCAAATCTTCTTCAAGGACGCGCCGGTCTTCGGCCGCTTGCAACAGTTCGCGGGAGTAAAAGCGGAAACGCCCGCGTCCACCGGCTTTTGCGGCATAAAGCGCCAAGTCGGCGTTACGGATCAGGTCTTCGCTGTTGAACCCGTCAAACGGGCTGACCGCGACGCCAATCGATGCGCCGATAATGCAACGCGCGCCGTCAACTGAATAGGGTTGCGACAGGCTTTTGATAATGCGCTCAGCCAATTCGCCCAGCGCGCCGCGATCCTCAACATCTTGCAGAATAATCTGGAACTCGTCGCCGCCAGGGCGGCTAATTTTTTCGCGGTCACCAACAACTTTGACCAATCGTTCGGCAACCTGTTTTAACAACACGTCACCCACCGGATGGCCCAGCGTATCATTTACCTGTTTGAACCGATCCAGATCGATCAGCATGATTGCGCACGGCCGCTGCTGCGTTTGAAAGACTGACAATGTTGTTTCCAACAGCTTTGACATCCGGTGCCGGTTTAACAAACCTGTCAGCGCGTCATATTTTGCCAGCTTTGACGTATCGCGAACGTGGCGGCGCTGCTCCGTGATATCAACGCCGCTGCCGCGATAGCCCAAAAATTCGCCCGAAGAATTGCGGAATGGCCGTCCGGAAACCGCCCACCAAACCTCGCCCTCGCCTCCCGTTGCCATCAACGCAAGATCGTCAAATTTTGACTGCTTAGTAAAAATGAATGGTAAAGTGCGTTGATTATCCTCAGCATCCTCGTCTTTACAGAACAGCTCCATAAAGACACAGCCGATCAGCTGATTATGCGGCTTACCAAGCGCTTCACACACCGCTTCGCTTAGATATGTGACGCGCCCATCGCTATCTGTTGACCAAAACCAACCACGGCGGCTTTCCTCAAAATTCTGCAGCAGTTCCAGCGCCGCTTTCGACGACGCCAACGGCACAAAGCTTTTCGGCTTCGGCCCGCTGCGCCCATTCATCCGAGCAAAAAAGCCCGACGCGCCGCTTGCCGCTGAATCGCGGTTGTCTAAAACATCAGTGCTCTGTTTCTTGGCAACCATGTTGGTTTGGACATTCCTTCTAAACGGCTCATCGCACACAGCGCGTTTCAGATTGGTAAACAAACCCTTGGGATACTGTGATAGAGCACACGCAAACACCAAATTGATCGCAAAGGACCCCAAATGATCCCCTTCGTCACGCTATTCGACACCCGCGGCCAAAAAACCTCGGTCAATCCAGAGATTGTCCAGTTCGTCAAAGCCGCCGACAATACGCACGACGAATGCCTGGTCGTGTTCGGCAAAGACCAATTGCTGCGCGTGCGCGGGACCTTGGATGAGGTGACACGGGTGTTGAGCGAAGGGTGAAGCGAGCGGTTAAGCGCATTTGCGCCAACGCCGCTCCCCGACTTGCACCACACCCCCAGTTCCGCTAGGCGGCACAGTGTAGTCGAATCTCCCGCTTTTGCGCTGGTTTGATGGGCCTAAACGTCCAATTCACCTCGCCGTTATCAGGTAGGCTGTAATTAGAGACAAAATATCGGGCACCGTCTTCCCCATATCCCGCGCAGGGCACGCAACTCTAAGAAGGGGTAACAAAATATGACCGCCGTTGGACAAGACTCGCTTGGCACTCGCTCGACGCTGAACGTCGGGGGCAAATCCTATGCGTATTACTCGCTGAAAAAAGCGGCGGAAAAGCTGGGCGATGTGTCGCGGTTGCCGTTTTCGATGAAAGTGTTGCTCGAAAATCTGCTGCGGTTTGAGGATGGCGGCTTTACCGTTTCGACCGCCGATGCGCAGGCATTGGTCGATTGGCAGAATGATCCATCGGCCTCGCAAAACGAGATTCAATACCGCCCTGCCCGCGTGTTGTTGCAGGATTTCACCGGCGTTCCTTGCGTCGTTGATCTGGCCGCGATGCGCGATGCGATTGCGAAATTGGGCGGCGATACCAGCAAAATCAACCCGCTGGTGCCTGTGCATCTGGTCATCGATCACTCGGTCATGGTCGACGAATTCGGCCATCCCAAGGCGGCGGAGCAGAATGTTGTCATCGAATATCACCGCAATGGCGAACGCTATGACTTTTTGAAATGGGGTTCAAAATCGCTGGATAATTTCAAAGCTGTCCCTCCTGGAACCGGCATCTGCCATCAGGTCAATCTGGAGCATATTGCGCAGGCGGTTTGGACTTCGAATGACGCCGACGGCACTCTGGTTGCTTATCCCGATACCTGCGTCGGCACCGACAGCCACACGACGATGATCAACGGCCTTGGCGTGCTGGGCTGGGGCGTGGGCGGGATTGAAGCCGAGGCTGCGATGCTGGGCCAGCCGGTCTCGATGCTGATCCCCGAAGTGGTGGGCTTTAAGCTGACGGGTTCGCTTTCCGAGGGCATCACCGCGACTGACCTTGTGCTGACCGCGACGCAGATGTTGCGCGCGCACGGTGTGGTTGGGCGCTTTGTTGAGTATTACGGCCCGGGTTTGGCTTCGCTGACGCTGGCGGATCGGGCTACTTTGGCCAACATGGCGCCCGAATATGGCGCGACGTGCGGCTTTTTTGGCATTGATGACAAGACGCTGGATTATATGCGCCTGACCGGGCGTTCGGCGGAGGCTATCGCGCTGACCGAGGCCTATGCCAAGGAGCAAGGTTTTTGGATCGACCCTGCGGTAGAGCCGGTGTTTAGCTCGACGCTGGAGCTGGATATGTCGTCGGTTCAGCCGTCGCTTGCCGGGCCAAAACGCCCGCAGGACAAGGTTGTGCTGCAACAGGTCGACGATGTCTTCAACGCCGATTTGGCCGAGGTGTATAAGCATGACGGCGCAAAACGCGTGCCTGTTGAGGGCGCGGCGCATGACATTGGCGATGGCGATGTGGTGATTGCGGCGATTACGTCTTGCACCAACACCAGCAACCCCAGCGTTATGGTGGCGGCCGGATTGGTTGCGAAGAAAGCCAACGCGTTTGGTCTGCGGCCAAAGCCGTGGGTGAAAACGTCGCTGGCGCCGGGATCACAGGTTGTCACTGACTATCTCGTGAAGGCTGGATTGCAGGACGATCTGGACGCGATTGGCTTTAACCTTGTCGGCTATGGCTGCACCACATGTATCGGCAATTCAGGACCACTGGCAGAACCCATCTCCAAGGCGATCAATAATAACGATATTGTTGCGGCTTCGGTGATTTCGGGCAACCGTAACTTTGAAGGCCGCGTCTCGCCAGACGTGCGCGCCAACTTCTTGGCCTCGCCGCCATTGGTGGTCGCTTATGCGCTGAAAGGCACTGTCACCACCGATTTCACCAGCACGCCAATTGGTCAGGCGACCGACGGAACCGATGTGTTCTTGCGCGACATTTGGCCAAGCAATCAGGAAATCCACGACGCCATGACCGCGTCGATCAGCCGCGAAATGTTCGAGGCCCGCTATGCCAGCGTCTATCAAGGCGACGAACATTGGCAGGCAATTCAGGTTGAAGGATCGGAGACCTATAACTGGCGCGCCGGTTCCACTTATGTCGCCAACCCGCCCTATTTCGACGGGATGAGCATGACGCCAGCGCCTGTTTCGGACATCATCGAAGCCAAGCCGCTGGCGATTTTGGGTGACAGCATTACCACCGACCACATCTCGCCCGCAGGCTCGATCAAAGCCGACTCACCAGCCGGAAAATGGCTGATGGAGCACCAAGTCGCCAAGTCCGAATTCAACAGTTACGGCGCACGCCGCGGCCATCACGACGTGATGATGCGCGGCACCTTTGCCAACATCCGCATCAAAAACGAAATGGTCCCCGGCATCGAAGGCGGCATGTCGCAATATAACGGCGAAGTCATGCCAATCTATGACGCCGCGATGAAGCACAAAGCCGATGGCACCGCCTTGGTCGTGATAGCGGGCAAGGAATATGGCACCGGGTCAAGCCGCGACTGGGCGGCCAAGGGCACAAACCTATTGGGCGTGCGCGCTGTGATTGTTGAGAGCTTTGAACGCATTCACCGGTCGAACCTTGTCGGCATGGGCGTGTTGCCATTGCAATTCAAAGAAGGTGAAACGCGGCAATCCTTGGGCCTCAACGGCGATTGCAGCTTTACCATCACCGGCGTCGCGAACCTAAAACCGCGCCAAACGGTGACGGTAAAGGTCACGCGCTCGGACGGCACAACGTTCAACTTTGACGCTCTGTGCCGCATCGATACCGCCAATGAGGTCGAGTATTTCATGAACGGCGGGATTTTGCATTACGTGCTGCGGAAATTGGCGGCTTGATGGTCTTGGCCCCACCTCTTTCGGGAAAGGGCTAAAGTTCGGTTATTCCATACCCACCGTCGCCCCGTGCTTGACACGGGGTTAGGCTTTCTGTGGGCGGCTAAGTAAAAAAGCCAAGCCCCGTGTCAAGCACGGGGCGACGAGTTGGGGGTTTCAGAGCGGAGTTTGCTAACTAGGCCTCAGCGGCCTCAATCCTAACCAACAAAGCCTCAACCTGCACCTGCGCACCAGCAGTTGCGTTCAGCTCCGCCACCACACCGTCGAACGGCGCAGTCAGGCTGTGCTCCATCTTCATCGCTTCGAGCGTGAGGAGTTTCTGGCCCTTGGTCACCGTATCGCCCTCCGCAACCTCGACTGCAATGATGCGGCCCGGCATGGGGGAGAGGATGTCGCCGTCATGGGCTCCGGCATGGCCGGAATCGTCCCAACGCAAACTGGCGTGAAGCGGCTCGCCGTTTCGAAACACTACAACGCCGTCATCTGTTTCTTGCGCCCATAACTTCCTCGTCCAATAGTCGTCGGCCTGCGATTTTGTGATCGTCTCATTATTTGCCCTAAAGCTTACCTTTTTATGATGTCCAGAGTTCAGCCGGAAACCGTAAGCGTGGCGCCATACCCTTCCACCGAACCGGCGATCAAAGGCGTCGCCAACAGTCGGCGATAACATCCGATAATCACTCGATTCGAGTGCCAAAAGGGCAGCCGAGGCGTCGTCGAGTAGCTCCTGCTGCTGGACACTTGAAAGTTGGAGCGCCTGATTGTTATCAGCCAAAAACCCGGTGTGAAGTTCTTCGTCTTTCTGAAATTCGTTGCTGTCTAGGATACGATGAAGGTAACCCGCATTTGTCGAAACAGGATGAACCTGCGTTACTGACAAGCCCCATTTCAAAGAAGCGATAGCCGAACGCCTGCTGTCTCCTCGCGCAACAAATTTCGCAATCATCGGATCGTAAAAGGTCGTGATCGGATCATCCTCCTCAACGCCCGTTTCGACTCGGATTCTTCCCGGAAACCGTAGCATTTCCAGCGTTCCGGTACTCGGCAGAAACCCATTGGCGGGATCTTCAGCGTATATTCGCGCCTCGATGGCGTGTCCGTCGATTTTTATCTCATCCTGCTTCATTGGCAATGGCTGACCAGATGCAACCCATAGTTGCCACTCCACCAGATCGACGCCGGTAATTTCCTCGGTTACCGGATGTTCGACCTGCAGCCGCGTGTTCATTTCCATGAACCAGATGCGGTCGGCGCGCAGGCCTTCGCTGGCATCGGCGATGAACTCGATTGTGCCTGCGCCGACATAATCGACCGCTTTGGCCGCAAGGACCGCGACTGCGCAAAGTTGCTCGCGGGTCGCCGCGTCCATGCCCGGCGCGGGGGCTTCTTCGATCACCTTCTGGTGGCGGCGTTGCAGCGAGCAATCGCGTTCGAACAGGTGGACGATGTTGCCGTGCGAATCGCCAAACACTTGCACCTCGATATGCCGGGGCCGCTGGATGTATTTTTCGATCAGGACATGCGCGTTGCCGAACGACGCGGTGGCCTCACGCTGGCAACTGGCGAGCGCGTCGGCGAAGTCGGCCGCGTCCTCGACCTTGCGCATCCCCTTGCCCCCGCCACCCGCGACTGCCTTGATCAGGACGGGATAGCCGATTTCGGCGGCTTGCCCACCAAGGAATGCCGGGTCCTGGTTCTCGCCCATATAGCCGGGGGTGACGGGTACGCCAGCCTCGGCCATCAGCTTCTTGGCCGCATCCTTCAGCCCCATCGCGGTGATGCTGGCGGGGCGCGGCCCGACCCAGATCAGCCCCGCATCGATCACTGCCTGCGCGAACTCCGCATTTTCCGACAGGAAGCCATAACCCGGATGGATCGCCTCCGCCCCGGTGCTTATCGCAGCGGCGATGATCTTCTCGCCCACCAGATAGCTCTCGCGCGCCGGAGACGCCCCGATATGCACCGCCTCATCGGCGGAGCGCACATGCAGCGCCTTGGCATCGGCATCGGAATAGACCGCAACGGTGCGGATGCCCATGGCACGCGCAGTGCGGATAATCCGGCAAGCAATTTCGCCCCGGTTGGCTATGAGGAGGGATTGGATCATGGCTTTAGTACCTTTACAAAAGCCACTAGTCGGTTTTGATCAATTTCATCGTCGCTTTGCAACGACGTCAAAAAGAATTTTTCCAAAGCAGGCCCAAAAACGACATCCGCCATCACTTCAACCGTGTGGTTTCCATTGCGCAAGTGAGCGTTGCAGTAGTTCATAAACCAACTCATTGGCTCCATTTTGCTATGCTTTTCAGCGACAGCGGCACAGTGCCTCAGAAACTGGACCGCACCGTCGGTAAGGTTCTGCTCTGCTTCTTGAAGCGCAGCTTTTTTCTTAGTGCTGACTTTTCCCAAGAACGGCGATGCCATACCTCGAGCAACCAAAAATTTCAGATCAAGATCCAAAAGTCTCTCAAGCGGCAACACATGCTCTGCCGAGAGTTCTTTATCGTCTTTAGGACGAGCTGGAGGCACGACATCTTCCCATGGCCAGTGTTGTTCACCTTTCAATGGCGATACCCTCGCGGCATCTTTAGATTCTCGCAGCGCACGCGCATTTTCTTGGCGAAAGTTATCCAGCAATTTTAGTTGCGGTCGAGCGTGGTTCAAATTGCCCATATTACATCCGGAACACCCCAAACCGGGGCGCCTCCTCGACCGGCGCGTTTAGCGCCGCCGCGAACGCCAGCCCCAACACATCCCTCGTCTGCGCCGGATCGATGATCCCATCATCCCACAACCGCGCGGTGGCGTAATAGGGGTTGCCTTCGTCTTCGTATTTCTGGCGGATCGGGGCTTTGAAAGCTTCGGCTTCCTCGGGCGTCCATTTTTCGGCGTCGCGGTGAACGGTGGCCAGCACCGACGCCGCCTGTTCGCCGCCCATCACGCTAATCCGCGCATTGGGCCAGGTGAACAGGAAGCGGGGCGAATACGCCCGCCCGCACATGCCGTAATTGCCCGCGCCAAAGCTGCCGCCGATCAGCACGGTGATTTTGGGCACGCTCGCGGTGGCGACGGCGGTGACGAGTTTTGCGCCGTGCTTGGCGATGCCCTCCGCCTCATACTTGCCGCCGACCATGAAGCCGCTGATATTTTGCAGGAATAACAACGGTATCCGCCGCTGGCAGGCGAGTTCGATGAAATGCGCGCCTTTGACCGCGCTTTCCGAAAACAACACGCCGTTATTGGCGAGGATCGCGACCGGCATTCCCCATATATGCGCGAAGCCGCAAACCAATGTACTGCCATAGAGTGCCTTGAATTCGTGAAACTCGCTGCCGTCCACAATGCGCGCGATGACTTCGTGGACGTCATAAGGCGCACGAACGTCATCAGGGATGACGCCGTAGAGTTCCTCCGCGTCATATTTGGGCTGACGCGGGTCTTTGAGATCAATGTTTGGTTTATGGATTGGTCCCAGATGGCTGATGATATCGCGCACGATGGTCAGCGCATGTTCGTCATTCTCCGCGACATGATCGACCACCCCCGATTTGCGGCCATGCAGATCGCCGCCGCCCAGATCCTCGGCGCTGATTTCCTCGCCCGTAGCAGCCTTGACGAGTGGCGGGCCAGCGAGGAAGATCGTGCCTTGGTTGCGCACGATCACGCTCTCGTCCGACATTGCAGGCACATAGGCTCCACCAGCCGTGCAGCTGCCCATGACACAGGCGATTTGCGGGATGCCCTTGGCGCTCATGTTGGCTTGATTAAAAAAGATGCGCCCGAAATGGTCGCGGTCGGGAAAGACCTCGTCCTGATGCGGCAGGTTCGCGCCGCCGCTGTCGACGAGATATATGCACGGCAGCCGGTTGGCCTCGGCAATTTCCTGTGCGCGCAGATGCTTTTTGACGGTCATCGGGTAATAAGTGCCGCCCTTGACCGTCGCGTCGTTGCACACGATCATGCACTGGCGACCAGACACCCTCCCAATACCGCAGATGATACCAGCGCCGGGGATTTCGCCGTCGTAAAGGTCGTTTGCCGCAAGTTGGCCGATCTCCAGAAAAGGCGAACCCGGATCAAGCAAACGCTCCACCCGCTCACGTGGCAACAACTTACCCCGCGACGTATGCCGTTCGCGCGACTTCTCGTTACCGCCCAACGCCGCTTGCGCCACCTTCGCCCACAATTCATCCCTCAACGCGACATTATGCGCAAAGTTCAGGCGGAATTGTTCGCTTTCGCGATCAGCGGCGGTGGGCAAAACGGGTGCGGTCATGCCTCATCTATAACGCCCCAACAGCCGATGGGAATACGCAACTTTATTGCGCTACTGGCAACATCGCCGCGACGGTTATCCCGCGAATTTTGTGCGCAGTTCAAGCATCGCGATAGCCGCCTTTGCCGCCTCGCCGCCCTTGTCTTTCTGCGCCGGGTCCGCACGGACGAGCGCTTGCTCCTCATTTTCCACGGTCAATATGCCGTTGCCAATCGCCATGCCGTCCATAGTCAACGCCATAATCCCGCGCGCACTTTCGCCCGCGACGATTTCGAAATGATAGGTTTCACCGCGAATAACGACGCCGATGGCGACATAGCCATCATACAGATCGCTTTCCGATGCGAGGGCGATGGTGCCGGGGATTTCAAGCGCGCCAGGAACGGTCACAACTTCGAATTCATGCCCAGCCGCTTTCAGCGCAGCCTTTGCCCCCGCCACCAGCATATCGTTCAAGTGGTCGTAGAAACGCGCCTCAACTATCAAAAAAGTAGCCATTATTCGCCTTTCGTGCCCGGTATCGGACGTTCGCCGACAATCGACAGGCCGTATCCTTCTAGCCCGACCAGAGTGTGGTGTGTGTTTGTAAGCAGTACCATATCATGCACGCCCAATTCGGTCAGGATTTGTGCGCCGCCGCCGTAATCGCGCAGTTCCTCCACCTCTGGCGCGCCTGCGCCTTTGCCTTCGGCACGCAGCTGCATAAAGCGCGACACCATGCCCTGCATCGGCTTGTTAATCACAACGATCACGCCGCAGCCTTCATCAGCAATCGCTTGCATCGAATTAGACAGCAGGCCGGCGCGTTCGTGTTCTTCGCCAAAGACATCGACGAACATCGACATGGTGTGCATGCGGACAAGCGTGGGCTGGTCAGGATCAATCCGCCCTTTGACCAACGCCATCGTTTCTTGCGCGGTGGCTTTGTTAAAAAATGTCATCGCGGTCCATTCGCCGCCCCATTTGCTGGTAAACTTCATCTCCGCGCGCTTTTCGACCAGATGGTCATGCTTGCGGCGATACGCGATTAGGTCGCGGATTGTGCCCATTTTCAAATTGTGCATCCGCGCGAACGACACAAGGTCGTCCATCCGCGCCATCGTGCCGTCGTCCTTCATTATCTCGCAGATCACACCCGATGGATTAAGCCCCGCCAACCGCGAAATATCAACCGCTGCCTCGGTATGCCCTGCCCGCACCAACACGCCGCCATCGCGCGCCGTCAGCGGGAAAATATGGCCGGGGGAGACTAGGTCGGCTGGGCCTTTCGATGCATCGACGGCGACGGAAATGGTCCGCGCGCGGTCAGCGGCGCTGATGCCGGTGGTGACGCCCTCTTTCGCCTCAATCGAGACGGTAAACGCCGTCTGCATCGACTCGCGGTTTTCCTGCGCCATCGGGGCAAGGCCCAGCTGATCGCAGCGCTGTTTAGTCATCGTCAGGCAGATGAGGCCGCGGCCGTGCGTCGCCATAAAGTTGATCGCATCGGGCGTTGCCATTTGCGCGGGAATAATCAAATCGCCTTCATTCTCGCGATCTTCATCATCGACAAGGATATACATCCGGCCATTACGCGCTTCCTCGATAATCTCCTCGATGGGGACCAACGCGGGCGTATCGTCATTGGCAAACAGATAGCTTTCCAGCTTGCGCAGAGTTTCTGCCGTCGGGTTCCAGTCGGGTTGATCGAGGTCGCGCAGCGTGTTTGCGTGAAGACCAGCGGCGCGGGCAAGGCCTGAGCGGGAAAGGCCGCCGTCGTTGACGAGCGAGCGAAGTTTTGCGATGAGTTGTGTGGACATAGCAGTTTCTTAATCACACCACAGTGTGAACGTCAATCGAATAAATCACATTACAGTGGAAAATCGAAGCTTACGCTAGTGCTGGAAATCACCTGATCGATCAACGCATCGTCCGCCATTATCTGCCGGTCTAGAATCAACATCGACAGGCCGTGTACCAGAGACCAAGCCCGCACCATAACCGCAAAGCGCGCCTCTGGCGACGCATCCAACCCCCTCATTTGCGCCACGCCTTGCTCTAATAATGACGCGGCGGAACCGCTGGGCGCGATGGAGTGCGCGTGCATATCGGCAGGGCTATTGACGAAAATCAGGCGGAATAATGCGGGGTTGGCGACAGCAAAGCGCACATAGGCGCGGCCAAGCTGGGCAAAACGCTCCTGCCCTTCCCCCTTCGCGGCATCACTTTGTTGCTCTGCCAACATCGCATAGCCAGCCGTTGCAAGCGCGGCCAACAAAGACGCTTTGTCGGGAAAATGTCGATACAACGCCGTCGCACTGACGCCTACATTGCGCGCAATTTCTCGCAGTGACAGCGTGTCGGCCTCTTGGTTTTTCAACAACCGCATTCCCTCGGCAACCACGGCGGAGCGCAAATCACCATGGTGATAAGTTCTAATGTTGACACTGTTATCATTACGGAGCATGTTATCGCTGTAAACATTGCCGAGTCGCAATGCAAGTCGGGAGAATCAAAATGGCAAATGGCGTTGAAACACTGATCCGTAAAGTTGTTACCAAGGGCGTAATGACGATGTCGGATTTCAACCGAGCCCGCCGAACAGCGGACACGCCCAATCCCTATTTGTCGGGCATCCACGCGCCAATGGCAGCAGAACTGACGCTGGATCAACTGGCAGTGTCTGGCGAAATTCCGGCTGAACTTGACGGTCGCTATATTCGCATTGGTCCCAATCCAATAAACGCCAATCCAGCGGCGTATCATTGGTTTATGGGCGACGGCATGGTTCACGGCGTGCGCCTGCAATCGGGCAAAGCTTTGTGGTATCGCAACCGCTGGATCCGCTCGACAGCGGTCAGCGCTGCGCTTGGCGAAACCCCAGCCCCAGGCAAACGCAGCCCGCGCTTCGATACCGTGAACACCAATGTCGTTGGTCATGCCGGACAGACTTGGGCGATTGTCGAGGCGGGCGGGTTTCCGGTTCGCATCGACGAAGACCTGAACACCATTGCGCATGATCCATTCGGCGAAAGTCTGCACTACAGCTTCTCCGCCCACCCGCATCTGGACCCCGATAGCGGCGAAATGCATGCGATCTGCTATCGCGGTGATGTTGCCGATACGATCTGGCATGTCGTTGTTGATGCAGACGGGAAAGTAGTCCGCGAGGAACCCGTCGCGGTCCAACACGGCCCGATGATCCACGATTGCATGATTACCAAAAACTACATCATCATCCTTGATCTGCCCTGCACATTTTCGATGAAAGCGTTGATCGCTGGCCAACCGTTTCCCTATCGCTGGAACCCCGAGCACAAGGCGCGTGTCGGCCTGCTGCCAAGGGACGGCAAAGGCAGTGACGTCATCTGGTGCGATGTTGAACCGTGCTATGTGTTCCATCCCTGCAACGGCTTTGAAACGCTTGATGGCAAAGTGATCGTTGATGTCTGTGCGCATGACCAAATGTTTCGTCCCAACGCGAACGGCCCCGATTCATCGCGCGTGCCGTTTGAACGCTGGACCATTGACCCGGCTACACAGCGGGTCGAACGCGTAGTGATTGACGAAGACAGCCAAGAATTCCCGCGTCCGAACGAAGCACTGATCGGCAAGCCATATCGTTACGCCTATGCCGTGGCCCTGCCCGATGGCTTTGATGCCGCAGCGCCAAACCAAACAAAGCTGTTCAAACACGATTTGGGTGCCGGCACGCGTCAGGTCCATGATTTTGGCGCAGGCCGCATTCCTGGTGAGTTCGTCTTTGTCGCCAAGGCCGAGGCGAAGGCCGAGGATGATGGCTGGTTGATGGGTTATGTGGTGGACACCGATAGCGACACGACCGACCTGATTATCCTGAACGCCAATGATTTTGCGGGGCCTGCGCAAGCGATCATTACAATTCCACACCGCATTCCGTCGGGGTTCCATGGAAATTGGATTGCGTCGCAGGGTGCATAAGTGTGAAAGTAGGAGCCGGATGACCCGCCGAAAAATCGTTGCGGCTGCTTCCGTCAGGATCTGACCGGGTTGGCGACGACAGCGCCCATCCGACTCCCGCGCCGCCTATGGCGACCTGCGCGTTAAATAGCAAGCGTGCGAGATGGCACAGATTTATGCGGGGTCAGGCAAGCGTCTAAATAGTTAAATCTCGTTAGTCTTACCGAACAACCATTGATTCACGCTGCCGCATTACCGTGCGAGGGATATCAGGAGCTTGGTTCATGGCCATCAGTACGTTAGACAATTTGGCGGTTTATTACGACGACGCTGCGCTGGAAGATCGCAGCTCGCCGCGCATCATGCTCAAAATTCCGGCAAACTTGCGGCCTTCGGGCGTTACAGGGTTCGGCGTGATCGTTACTAACCTTTCATTGTCCGGCTTTGCGTGCGAGGCAACCACCGGCATGCCGGTTGGTGCGCGCTGCTGGCTAGGGTTACCCGGCCTTGCGCCGTTGCAGGCAGAGGTCATCTGGAACAACGGCGTCATGGTCGGTTGCGCGTTTTCCAACCTGCTGAACCGGTCGATTTTGGATTCGATCCTCAATCGTTTCGGCGTGGTTGTGCCGACGAGTTAACGAACAGCGTTTGCCTCGGCATCAACCGCCCGCTGCACCATTTTGTAAAACGCATTGCGATCATTGCCAGATTTTTTATCGGTTGCGCGTGGCCAGTTGCTGTTCGATGCGATCACCAGTTTTCGTTTGGCATCAAAGAAAATACCTTGGCCGAAAATGCCCTGTGCAGCGAACGTGCCGTCGTCGAACGTCCACCATTGATAGCCATAGCCTGCGCCCGGCGCGCCAATATCGGCTTGCTTGGTCGTGGCCGATGCAAACCAATCATCGGGCACAATCGATGTGCCGTTTACCTTTCCGCCGCCCTGCACAAACATACCAAAACGCGCCATGTCGCGGACTGATGCCTGAACGCAGCAGCCGCTGATTTCATGCCCCGTTGCGCCAAGTAACCAGCTGGCATCCTGCTCCATGCCAAATGGCGCCCAGACTTTTTCGGATAGATATGCGGACAATGTCTTTTTGGTGGCTTTGCTGACCAGCACGCCGATCAGATTGGTCTCGCCAGTTTTATAGACCCATTCTGATCCCGCTGCCGCTTCGCGGGGTAGCTTGCGCATATAGCTTACGGTGACGTCGATACCAGGATCAGCTTTATGCGTGTTGAACCGCGCGACATCGCTATTTTTATCTTCATAATCCTCGTTCCATTTGACGCCTGATGTCATCGTCATCAACTGCTCAACGGTGACATCGTCATAGGCTGATCCCTTCATTTCGGGGATATAGGCGGTGACTTTGTCTTGCAGGCTTTTGATAAAACCGTCTTTGATCGCGGCACCAACCAATGTCGAAGTCAGCGACTTGGCGACTGAAAAGCTGGTCCATTTGCCGTTACCGTCAAAATCGAGGCCATATTTTTCCAGTCGGATTTTACCATCGTGGACGATGACTAAACCGGCGGTTCGCTGAGTCTTCATATACTCATCGACGCCATCGATGGTCAACGGCGTACCTGTGGGCAACGGATAGACTTTCTCCCCCGCCTCGATAATGTTCGATTTCGCAAGCACCGGTATGCTGTCAATCGCTCGAAAAGCGGCGTCGCGTTGCGGGATGGTCCAGAACAACACGTCGCTATCAGTCGGCAGGTTGGTAGCAAGGGCACGCAGGTCTTTGTCCATGCTGAACCAAGTAATTCCCAGCGCGGCAGCAATCACCAAGATGATGCCCAATATCCATTTTTTCACAGCATCGCTCTCCCATTGTCTTATGCCTTTACCAGCGTCACTTGCGCGACATTGATGCCCCCGCCGCGAAACCCGCCTTCGCAGTACATCAGATAATAGCGCCACAGCGCAATGAATTTTTCGTCGAACCCAGCCGGAAGGCGTTCCTCGGCAATCGCAGCATCGAACTGTTCGCGCCACAGCCGCAAGGTTTCGGCGTAATGCAGCCCGTAATCCTGCTGATCTGCCCAGCGAAGCCCGCGCTTTTCGGCCAGCGCGCGAAAGCGGCTTTCGGACAGCAGCATCCCGCCGGGAAAGACGTAACGCTGAATAAAATCTGCACTGTCAGCGTAGGATTCAAAGATGTCATCCTCAATCCTAATATATTGCAACGCCGCGCGTCCGCCCGGTTTAAGGTTACGCGCGATACAATCGAGATAGGATGGCCAATACTCCATACCGACGGCCTCGACCATTTCGACACTAGCGATCGCATCATATTGCCCCGACACGTCACGGTAGTCAGTCAAAGTGATTGCTGAGTCACCCTGCCCCACAAGTCGCGCGTCGGCGAATGCCTTTTGCTCAGGCGACAATGTGACGCCGTGATAGTGCACCGCGTTTTGCTTAAGCGCCTCTTCGGCTAACCCGCCCCAGCCGCAGCCGATTTCCAGCAGAGTATCGCCGTCGTTCAGGTTCAATCTATCAAGGATCAGCGCCATTTTGCGGTGCTGCGCGGATTCTAGAGTATCCTGATCGGCAAAAACTGCACTCGAATAGGTCATCGTGGCATCAAGCCATGCGGCGTAAAAATCATTGCCCAGATCATAATGCGCCGCGATATTCTCTCGCGCTTTTGCTTTGCTATTCCGGCGCAGGCTGTGCGCAATGCGGCCAGCTAGCTTGGCAAATCCCGAAGCACGCCCGACAGCGCCCAAAGTCTGGCGGTTGCGCGTGAACAAATCAAACACCGGCACCGGATCGGGACTGTGCCAATCACTCGCCGCCCAGCCTTCATACCAGCCAATAGAACCGCCACGCACCAATCGCGTCAACGCGCGCCAGTTGTTTATGCGCACTTCAGCGACGGGGCCAGCTCTGCGCGCGCCCAGCACGATGGCGGAACCATCAGGCAACACGCAGTTTATCGTCCCCGCCTCTAGGCCGCGGTCGATCTGATCAAGGATAGCCAAAAAAACACGGTCTTCGGCTCGATGCCAAAGCCTGGAGAAAAGGCCGTCTCCAGTTGCCGACAACTCTGCCTTTGCAACCAGGTGACGGCCTCTGTTTTGGTGTGACGCATGCATTGCGCCCGCCTAGCAATACGCGATTACTTCTTCAATGAATCCCGGATCTCGATCAACAAATCAACTTCGGTAGGGCCAGCATCGACAGCCTTATTTTTCATCACCTTGTTGACCCAGCGCACCAGCATGAAAATAACGAAGGCGAAAATCACGAAATTGATGATCGCGGTAATAAATGCACCATAGCCCAACATCGGCACGCCGCCTGTCTTTAGCGCCGCATAGTTGCCCGCTGCGGCGGCTTCTTTCAATGCATCCGGCACTGCGCCCATGATGACAAAACGGCTGGAAAAATCAACGCCGCCAAACAACGCTGACACGACCGGCATCAACAAATCTTCGGTTAGCGATTTCGTGATTGTCGCAAATGCGCCACCAATCATCACACCCACCGCCAAATCAAGCACATTACCGCCTGCGATAAACGCCTTAAAATCATTCCACATTATATTTACTCCCACCATTTGAAATCGATTGCGAGTGTAAAACCAAATCACCAAAAGTCGATAGGTCAGAATGTAACTTCTGTTTCCATTGAAACCCGCTGGCTGCTGCCCTATGTATGCAACACACATTCTACGGGGTCAGGAGAATCGTTATGCATTCCAATCTTTCCAAGTTCTTTTTGGTGCCAGTTGCGGCCATTTCGGTGTCCGCCTGTGGCATCAACAGCGTGCCGACGGCTGAAGAAGCGGCCAAGGCCAAATGGGCCGATGTGCAGGCTGCGTTTCAAGAGCGCGCCAATCTGATCCCCAACCTTGCCAATGTGGTTAAGGGTGCAGCGGCGCAGGAAAACAAGACGCTGACCGAAGTGATCGCGGCGCGTGCCAAGGCAACGTCCGTCACACTCGCCCCCGGCGACTTGAATGACCCGGCCAAAATGGCCGCTTTCCAAACGGCCCAAAATGGACTTTCGGGCAGCCTGTCACGTTTGCTGGTATCCGTTGAAGCCTATCCGCAATTGAAGAGCCAAGAAGGCTTTTTGAAATTGCAGGACCAGTTGGAAGGCAGCGAAAATCGTATCCGCATTACGATCCGCGATTACAACGAAGCGGTGCGGCAGTATAATACGACAATCCGCACCTTCCCCGACATCATCGGTGCAAAGGTCATACACGGTGCCAAGGAAATGACGCCGTATAAGGCGGTAACCGAAGGCGCAGAAGCTGCACCCGTATTGGACATGGCGCCAAAGCAATAACCCCCCCCTTTTTCGGAAAAACAAAATGCGCAAGGCCGTCGGCCTATTGATGCTATTGATGCTGGCTTTGACCGGGAATGGCGCGTTGGCGCAGACATTCCCGGTGCTGACCGGTCGCGTTGTCGATGAAGCCAACCTGCTTGATCCAGCGCAAGAAGCGGCGCTGACCGCCAAGCTGGAAGGGCTAGAGACGCGCACCAAACGGCAGTTTGTCGTGGCGACGCTGAACAGCCTGCAAGGCTATGACATTGCGGATTACGGCTATCAGATGGGGCGCAAATGGGCGATTGGCCAAGACGGCGTCGGCGAGACCGAAAAGGACAATGGTGCGATCCTGATCATCGCTCCGAACGAACGGAAATTGCGGATTGAGGTTGGCTATGGGTTGGAACCTGTCCTGACCGACGGGTTTTCGTCATCGGTCATTCGCAACGATATCACGCCGTTTTTTAAGGCGGGCGATTTTGCAGGCGGCATCAACGTTGGTGTCGACAAAATCATCACGCAGATCGAATTGCCCCCCGAAGAAGCAGCGAAGGTCGCCGCCGAGGCTGCAAAGGCGCAAAAGAAATCCAGCGATGGCGGTGAGTTTGGCTCGATCATTTTCTGGCTGTTTGTATTCTTCTTTTTCATCCTGCCAATTATCACGTCGATCCGTCGGCAGGGCCGCAAATATCGCGGCAAACGCGGTGATGACGATGATGATGACGATTGGGGCGGGCCCGTGATTATCTGGGGTGGAGGTTCCGGCTTTGGCGGCGGTTCGTCTGGTTCATCCTGGGGCGGCGGAGGCGGCTTTGGTGGTGGCTTTGGTGGTGGCTTCGGCGGCGGTGGCGGTGGCGGCGGCTTTGGCGGCGGCGGCGCGTCGGGGGGATGGTGACGATGGCTTTGCGAAAAATTTCCCATGTAAGCGAAGCAGACCATCAGTTGGTGACAGCAGCTGTTGCGGCGGCGGAGAACCACACCAGCGGTGAGATTGTCAGCATTGTTACCGATCTGTCCGATGATTACGGCGATATCGGACTGGCTTGGGCGACGATGATTGCGTTTTTGTCGCTGTCGGTGGTCGCCTTTATGCCCGGCTTTTATCTCGGCCTTGTCGATCAACTCCTTGGCGGTTGGGGTCATGTCTGGTTACCTAGCGAGTATCTGGCGCTGATCTTTCTATGCATGGGCGGCGCTTGGCTGATCACTTGGCTGCTGATGAAATGGATGCCGTTGCGGCTGTTTTTGACGCCGAAGCATGTCAAACAAAATCGCGTTCGCGCGCGCGCGATTGAACTGTTTAAGGTTGGTACTGAAAGCAAAACCGTTGGGCGCACCGGCGTCTTGCTGTATGTATCGCTGCGCGAACATCAGGCCGAAATCGTTGCCGACGAAGCGATTGCCGGTCAAGTTTCCGCCACAGTCTGGGGCGATGCGATGCTCGCTCTGATCCGCGAAATCCGTGCAGGTCGGCCCGGCGAAGGCATGGCGCAAGCTGTCCAACACATGGGCGTAGTCCTTGCCGAACACTTTCCCAAGGGCAGCGAAAATCCAAATGAATTGCCGGATCGGTTGATCGAAATCTGATGCCCGACGCTGATCCCGAAGAAGTCATGTGGCAAGGCAAATTTGTCACGGCAAAACGCAAGGGCAAATGGGAATATGTCAGCCGTTCGCGCGGGATCAAAGCGGCTGTAATTCTTGCGGTTGAAGACGGCCATGTGTTGCTGGTCGAACAATATCGGGTGCCGTTGGGCAAAAACTGCATCGAATTGCCCGCAGGCCTGATCGGCGATGAAACCGAAGGCGAAGACCCGCTGGTAGCCGCAGGGCGTGAGCTAGAGGAAGAAACCGGCTACCGCGCCGCAAAGCTTGAATCGCTCGGTGAGTATTATTCCTCACCCGGCATGGTCAGCGAGAGTTTCACGTTGGTTCGCGCCACTGGCTTGACTAAAGTCAGCGAAGGCGGCGGAGTTGAAGGTGAAGGCATCACGCCGCACCGGATTGCGCTCAGCGAACTCAGCGATTTCATCGCCTCAAAACGTGCCGATCGCTGCGGGATTGATGTGAAGCTGTTGCTGCTGCTTGGAGCGCAGCTTATTTGAAGTTGTCGGCGTAAGCTTGAAGCTTCAGCACTTTCGGCGCCGCGTACACAACAGTGTAATCGATGCCATTTTTATCGGCATAAGCCTTTGCCGCATCCAGCGTCGCAAACTTCAAATTCAACTGGCGGCGTGTATCCGCAGAGCCAGCCCAGCCCATCAACGGATCGGCGCGCTGTGTACCGGCAGGATTGTATTCCAGCATCCAATTGCCTGCGCCGTAACGGCCAGACTGCATGGCGCTTTTGGTTTTTTCGATGATGCGGGCTTGGGTCATGTTCGGTCCTTTCGCTGATTTGACACTTGCGGGCAAGTTCAAATTCCTTGGCGTTTCTTCGTTTTCAAACTCGCAACCGCTGCCGCCGGAACATCGGGCCAGTGATGCCGTGGATAGCGCCCGCGCATGTCCTTGGCGACATCGGCCCAGCTGCCTTTCCAGAAACCGGGCAAATCGCGTGTGGTCTGAATTGGGCGGCCGGCGGGCGACGTCAGCGACAACACCAAAGGCACGCGGTTTACACCGACGGTGGGATGGTTAGCGACGCCGAATAGGGCTTGCACGCGCAAGGTCACGGTCGGTCCAGCCTCCGCGCTGTAATCAATCGCATGCGTTGATCCGGCGGGTGAGGTAAAATGCGATGGCGCTAGGCGTTCAACGGTTTGTTGGCCATCCCAGCCAATTATTCCCAGCAGCGCGTTGTGCAGTGCACCGGCGTCGATATCCGCCAAGCGGCGCTTACCTAGCAGTAAAGGCACTAGCCAATCGTCCAGCGTGTTTACCATCTGGGCAACTGAAAGCCCCGCGATTCCAGCCCAGACGGCCCGTTCGCGCAGTCGCGTGCTAGCGTCGGACCAGTGCAGCCGTTCAAGGCCATGCACCCGCACGCCTTTGATCAATGCTGCTGAAATAGCCTCGGGATCGGCCTTGGCATCCTGCCCTTTGGAAATCGTAATTGCGCCAAAGCGCTTCCCGCTTTCGGTTTTCACGCCGCCGGTGGCCGGATCAAATGTCGCGTGCGCGCCGGTGATGATGCGGTCACCATACAGTGCTTCAATCTCCGCAAATTCTATCGCAGCGGCGGACACGATGCGCGCAGCTTGTGCCGTGCCTTGAATGTCCGCAACGGCCAGCCATTCGGCTTTGGCGAGTGGAGCCGTCGGATCAAGCTTAAAGCCTCGCCCCCCCACGCTCAGCCAAAGTTCACCAGACGCATCGCGGCGTTTGGCAATACGATCGGGAAAGGCGAGCGCAATCGCTGTCGCCACCCCGCCCGTACCGATTTCAGCTTGCTGTGATCCAACTAGCTTCGCCCAACGCTTCACCAAACTCCTGCCCGCCTCGGCCCGCTTTCCGCGTTCACCGCGCCACCGCTCCAGACGGCGTTCCACATCAACGTCACTGCCGCCAAGCCCGCGTTCGGACAACAGCACCGCCACCTCCGCAGCTGTATCCGCAAAGCCCATCCGCCCCGCCTCGACAAGCATATGGGCAAGACGCGGTGGCAGTGGCAGCTTCGCAATCGCACGGCCATGCGGCGTCGGTCGTCCATCCGCATCCAGCGCGCCCAAGTCGTGCAACCGCATTGTGGCTTCATCAATCGCGGCTTTGGGCGGCGCATCGAGCCAGCGCAAAGTCGCCGGATCAGTCACCCCCCACAGCGCACAATCGAGCAACAAAGGCGACAGGTCTGCTTCCAAAATTTCGGGTGGATCAAATGGCGGGAGACCAGCCGTCGCTGCTTCCTCCCACAGCCGATACGCAACCCCCGGACCTTGCCGCGCGGCGCGCCCCGCACGCTGCGTCACTGCCGCTTGGCTGGCGCGTTCAGTTACCAACCGCGTTGAACCCGCCGCGCGGTCATAGCGCGCGCGTCGTGCGAGACCGCTGTCGATGACGATGCGCACACCGTCGATGGTCAGGCTAGTTTCGGCGATAGATGTAGCGAGAATGACTTTGCGCCCCTGCCCACGGCGGATTGCGGCACGCTGTTCGGTTGGATCGAGCGTGCCGTGTAGGCGGTGGATTTCGGCGGGTATGCCTACCAGGCGCTCGGCAGTCCGCTCGATCTCTGCAACGCCGGGAAGGAAAGCCAGCACATCACCCTCCTTCTCCTCCATCAGCGCACGACGGATAGCCGCCGCCATTTCATCCTCAATCCGCGCCTCTGCTTTCCGCCCGATATGGCGCAATGTCAGCGGCCAAGAACGGCCTTCGCTCTCGATCACGGGGGCATCCATCAGTGCAGCGAAGCGGCTACCGTCCAACGTTGCTGACATCGCCATCAGTCGCAAATCGGGTCGCAACCCGCTTTGCACATCAAGCGCCAAGGCTAGGCCAAAATCGCTATCGAGACTCCGTTCGTGCACTTCGTCGAACAGCACAGCGGAGACCCCTAAAAGTTCGGGATCGTCCTGTATCCGATTGCGAAATATCCCCTCGGTCAGCACCGAAACCCGCGTTGCCGCAGATTGCTTGCTATCCATGCGGGTCGCATAGCCGATAGTCTTACCGACCGGTTCGCCCGCCATTTCCGCCATCCGTTCCGCCGCCGAGCGCGCTGCCAAACGGCGTGGTGACAGCAACAGGATCTGCCCGTTACACCAGGGCTCGCTTAATAATGCGGGCGCAACCATCGTCGTCTTTCCCGCCCCCGGTGGCGCAACAAGCACAGCATTGGGTGCACTACGCAGCGCAGCTTTCAAGTCATCTAAAACGGATTCAATCGGAAGCGTCACGCCGCCTTAATAGGCACGCGCGACAGCAAACTCCACCGCTTCTACCATTGCGGCTTTGGTTGCGCTTTGCGGAAATCCGCCCAGCGCATCGATGGCGCGCTGACCGTAATGACGCGCCCGCTCGACAGTGTCATCAATCGCCTTGTACTTGCGCAACAACGCGGTCGCGCGGTCAAGGTCAGCATCGCTTGCTTTATGCCCCAACATAGCATCACGTAAGAAACTGCGTTCCTCAGCATCGCCTCGGCTATGCGCAAGGATGATCGGCAATGTCACTTTTCCATCACGGAAATCATCGCCGCGAGCTTTGCCCATTGTGGCACCATCCGATGCATAATCCATCGCGTCGTCAACCAGTTGGAATGCAATACCAAGGTTGCGACCATAAGCATCAAGCGCCAATTCAATCGCCTCGTCACGTTCCGCGACAACCGCCGCAATCCGGCAGGCAGCCGCAAAAAGGGCGGCTGTTTTGGCACCGATTATCTCGAGGTATTTTTCTTCGCTCGTCGTAATCTGGCGTTGGGCCGTCAACTGGTTGACTTCACCCTCGGCAATCACTGCCGATGCATGGCTGAGTATCTTCAGGACCTTTAGCGAGCCATCCTCAACCATCAATTCAAAGGAACGGCTGAATAGGAAATCGCCAACAAGCACCGCCGCTGGATTGCCAAAAATCAGGTTCGCCGCCGTCTTTCCGCGCCGCATTTCACTGCCATCGACAACATCGTCGTGCAGCAAGGTCGCTGTGTGGATGAACTCCACCGCCGCTGCCAGCTTGTGGTGCCGCGCGCCGGGATAATCGAGCAACCGCGCCGAGGCCAATGTCAGCATCGGCCGCATCCGCTTTCCGCCGCCAGCGATCAAATGCCCGGCAAGTTCAGGGATCAGTGGGATTTCAGACTGCATCCGGTCAAGAATCACCGCATTCACGCGGTTCATCTCTGGCGCGACGAGCGCCATGATCGGTTCAAGCGAGGGCGCGGGCTTGCCGCTGATGGGATGGATCGTTGCCGTCATTTCCTGCCTGCTCTGGCAAGGCCCCACCACCAAGGCAAGTGCAAAACAGGCAAAAGCGCTTGTCCGCAGGGTAAACTGACGCCAAAGATAGGGCATGTCTGACGAAACCCTGTCCCGTTTTCGCGATTCCATCGATAATATCGATGCCGCGTTGGTGTTTATGCTCGCTGAGCGGTTTAAGATTACCAAAGCGGTGGGCGAGTATAAAGCGACCACCAACCTGCCGCCCGCCGATGCTGGACGCGAGGACGCCCAAATCGAACGGCTTCGGCAATTGGCCAAGGATGCAAAGCTTGATCCCGATTTTACCGAGAAGTTCCTGCGCTTCATCATTGACGAAGTTATCCGCCACCACGAGAAAATTCGCGCCGAAAGCTGACCGCAGTTTTAACCGAACGGTAACGCGCGCCGACTTATTAATGCGCTATGATTATCGTCCAAGGTTTTATGAAAGTCCTACCCGAAGATTTCGCCCAGTATAAACGGCGGATCGTTTTGCACATGGCGCATGTGCAGATGCTTAATGGCTGCTTGCAATATAGCCTGTCCGAAGACCCGGGCATTCCGGGCTTGATTTGGGTAGCCGAACGCTGGCGTGATAAAGAGGCGCAGGCCGCGCACATGGCGGGCGACCATATGGGGCAATTCAATCAGTTTATGAAACACATGCCGATCAGTGCGGCCCATATCGCCAGCTATGAATTGGAAGGCGAAGGCAATTGGCTGATGCGCGTCGGTTCACCGTCAGTTAGCTGACTAACCGGCCGTTTTCGGCAGCCGCAATCGGACAAGCAAGCCACCCATATCTTCGCTTTCATCCAGTTCAACCGCACCATTATAGATTTCGGCCACGTCGCGAACGATGGCCATGCCAAGGCCAGTGCCGGGCTTGCTGGTATCCAGCCGGACGCCGCGGTCGAAAATCCGAGAGCGTTCTTCTTCGGGGATGCCGTGACCGTCATCTTCGATCTGGATTTCGACCATGTCGCCCTGTTCGACAACTGTCACAAACACACTGCCGCCGCCATATTTGGCTGCGTTTTCGACCAGATTGCCAAGCATTTCATCCAAATCCTGGCGTTCGACGCGGACAGCCAAATCTTTCGCGCCCGCCATGTCCAAACGCACATGCGCGTAAAGCCGCCCGACTGCGCGTTCGACCGATTCAAGGCTTGGCCAAACGTCGGAGCGGCTGTGGCTGTGGCCTCTGCGGCCTACTGCACGCGCACGGGCAAGGTGGTGGTCGACTTGCCGCCGCATGGTTGTGGCCTCGCGGATAACGGTATCATCCAAATCAATGGCCTTTGCCGTCGCGCTGTTCATAATGACAGTCAGCGGAGTTTTCAGGGCATGCGCCAAATTGCCCGCATGTCGCCGTGCTTCCTCCGCTTGCATCTCGTTATGATCGATCAGCGCGTTCATTTCCTGCACCATCGGCATTACTTCGACAGGCAGCGCGCTTTCGTTGATCCGGTCTTGCTTGCCGCTGCGCATCAGCGCAATCTCGCGGCGAACATCACGCAACGGCCATAGGCCATAGAGTGTTTGTAACGCCGCCAGCGCAATCAGCCCTAGGGCCAGCAACGCAAAGCTAGTGACCAGTACCGTCCGCAGCACACCAACCTGTTCGTTCAAGCCATCGAGATTTTGTGCGACCAAAAACGTCCATTCGGTGTCCGAATCGGGCAAGGTTACTGTGCGCGTCACCACCCGCAGCGGCTCATACGAAAACTGATTGCTGTTGTAATAATAGGGCGTCTTATACGATTTCGCAGGCAGTTTCAGCCGCCGGTCCCAGAGTGACCGTGACGGGAAATCTTCCTGCCCCTTTGCGCTGATCTGGTAATAAATGCCGCTATTCGTCTCCAAAAAGCGCTGATCGCCAAGCGCGCGATTGAACCGCACTTCGCCGATAGGATCAATCTCTGCCGACGCGACCATAGCGGTCAGCACATATTGCATCTGATCGTCAAAATTGTCGGACACCGCATCGGCCAGCACACGGTCAAGAGCGATACCGCCGCCGATCAGCAGCAATGTAATCCAGCCCGCCGCAATCACAATCATCCGCCGGCTTAAAGAGCCTGTACCGCGCGCGGGCTTCACCTTACCAGATGGAGATTCAATAACGTCCGCACTGTCAACCATAAGGATTTAGCCGCGCGGCTCCTCAAGGCTATAGCCAAGGCCGCGAATTGTGGAGATGACTTCTTGGCCCAGTTTTTTGCGGATGCGCGTGACGAACACTTCGATGGTATTGGAATCGCGGTCAAAATCCTGATCGTATATGTGCTCGATCAACTCGGTGCGCGAAACCACTTTGCCCTTGTGATGCATCAGGTACGACAGCAACTTATATTCCTGCGCGGTCAGCTTCACTGGCTCGCCAGCCAAGGTGACGCGGCCTGAACGGGTATCGAGGCGCACATCGCCTGCGGTCAGTTCGGACGACGCATTGCCCGATGCACGGCGGATCAACGCGCGCAGACGGGCGATCAGCTCTTCGGTCTGGAATGGTTTCGCCAGATAATCATCGGCCCCGGCATCAAGCCCCGCAACTTTATCTGACCAGCTATCGCGGGCGGTCAGCACCAGCACAGGGAATTTCTTGCCCTCACGCCGCCAACGATCAAGGACCGTTAGGCCGTCGATCGTGGGCAAACCAAGGTCGAGGACAACAGCGTCGTAATTCTCGGTCGAGCCCATAAAATGGCCGTCTTCGCCATCGTTGGAAAGGTCAACGGCATAGCCTGCGCCCTCCAGAGTGTTCTTTAATTGTTGCCCCAGCGTGGGTTCGTCTTCAACGATCAGGATGCGCATTTTTGCCCCTTTTACCTTTGGCTTAAATTCAGATGTCGGCGCGATAACAGATAAGGTTCGCCACAGCAAAAGCCTTAAACACAATGTATCGGGGATTACCGCTGACGGATGATCGAACCCGAACGCGCATCGACATCCACAAAGATCACCCGTCCATCATCGACGAATTTCAGCCGATAGATTTTGGTATCCTGATCATATTCAGGGCCAAGATATTCCATGCCCTTCATGCGAGGCAGGATGATGCCTTCAATCTGACGCAGTGAAAGCACTTTGCCGTCATTCATCTGCTTCCGCGCGCTTTGCTGGTCGGCCTTTGGCGCGAAAGCAACAGCAGGCGAGACGCTGGTCGCAACGACAGCGGCGGCAACGAAAAGGGCAAAGCGGTTTTTCATAGTTTCACCCTTTACGTTTGCTGCATTGAACGGAAACTGAATGTCATCGTAAGGATTTGGCAAGTATATCTGCCAAACGGCTTATCGCGTCATTTCAAACGTGATGGCGAGAGTTACGCTGGTGCCGATCTCCCCACCTTCGATGGGTGTTGACGCAGACGCGTCTGATGCTTGTTCCATCGCCATTTTCGCATAGGCGATAGGTTCATTTTGGGGCTGCCGCTGGATAGATTCCGCAACCCTCAACACGCGAACGTCGGAGAATCCTGCCTTTTGCGCATGATACCGCGCTTGCTTCATCGCAGTCGCCCAGGCCTTATCCCGCGACTGCGCCTCAGCGGCGCTGTCATCATCAAGCGTGAAATTCGGTCCCGAAAATTCGGTGGCGCCATTGGTCGCTAACGTATCGAGAACATCGCCCAATCGCTGAAAATCCCGAAGTTTGGCGGTGACGACGTTAGAGACCACATAGCCTTTCAGCCGCTGTTTCCCGGTCGGCAGATACTCGATATCGCGATTCAGGTTAATCGCACTGGTTTGGATATCCTTGTCGGCAATACCCGCAGCCTTCAATTGGGCGACAACCAATGTCATTTTTTCTGCGTTTTTGGCTATCGCATCACGCGCTTTGAGCGCTGTGGTCTGCACACCGGTCGTGAAGGTCGCTGCATCGGGCGCGGATTGAACTGTGCCAGTTACTGTCAAATCGACGATGGGTCTTGCGGGATCGACTTTCACTTCGCTGGTGCTCACGGTAACCATTTCCCCTCGCTGCGCATATGCCATTTGCGGCAAAGCCAGCAACAACGCCGCACCGCATAACATTTTGGATATCGCTCTCATATTTTCGGTTCCTGTACAGTTGTTCAAATCGCCTTATCTCGGGCGAATTCGATGTAAATATCGCGCAGCTTGCACGTCACCGGCCCCGCTTTGCCATTCCCAATCTGAACGCCGTCTATACGAGTGACAGGCATGACAAAGGCAGACGCCGCCGTGTTCATCGCCTCTGCGGCATTTAGCGCCTCGTCCACACTGAAGGCTCGCACTTCGATTGTGATCCCCTCGCGCGCTGCCAATTCTTTCAGCGCGACCTGCGTAATCCCGTGCAGCGCTTGCTCGTCTAACGGGTGCGTCACCAGCACACCATCGCCGGTCACAATATGCGCATTTTGCGACGTCCCCTCAGTGACAAAACCATCGCGCAACAGCCATGCGTCGTCCGCGCCCAGCGCTTTAGCCTCCATCTTCATCAGCGAAGCATAAAGCAACTGCGTCGTTTTAATATGTGCCATGCCCCAACGTTTGTCGGGCAAAGTCACCACCGAAATGCCATCCACTGCCTCTGGCCGGTCCACCAACGCCATCTCTTGCGTAAACGCGCAGATGGTGGGGACAGTATCAGCCGGCGGTGCGGCAAAATTGCGGTCGCCCGGGTTGCCGCGTGTGACTTGCATATAGACGACGCCCTCGGTCACCGCATTGCGCGAAACCAGTTCGCGGCAGAATGCCAGCACTTCGTTGCGGGCCGGGACCTGAAGCATTTTTAAGCCCGCCATTGAGCGCGACAGCCGCTCCACATGCCGGTCAAAATCGGCCAGCTTTCCGTCAAGCACCGATACGACTTCATACACCGAGTCTGAAAACAAAAATCCCCGGTCAAAGATCGAGATTTGGGCTTCGTTTTCGGGAAGGTATTCGCCGTTGAGATAGATTGTGCGCATGTGCGGCGTTTGCGACAACTCGGATGCAGGGTCAACATATCTAAGCGCTCTACTTCTCCGACCCCAACCATTTGTCACCCCCGCGAAGGCGGGGAGCCATCACCTGACGGTGAAACTTGCACGGCCGGTGATGAATTCCCGCCTTCGCGGGAATGACGAAAGTGTGGAGTTGCATTTGCAGCACTTGCCCTACCCGCCCCCACCCCCTATCCGGCGCGCATCATGTCAACACCCCCCATTCTCGCGTTCGAAGGCCTATCCCTGCAACAAGGCGCGGGCTGGCTATTTCAGGATATCGACCTGTTCATCGGGCCGCGCGATCGGTTGGCGTTGATTGGGCGTAATGGAGCGGGCAAAACGACGTTGCTGCGCCTCATTGGTGCGCAGATCGAGGCCGATAAAGGCACGCGGACAGTATCGCCCGGAGCGAACATCGTGATGCTGGAACAAGACCCTGATTTTGGCGCGTTCCCACGGTTGATTGATTACGCGCTGCACGAACCCAAAGCACCGCCCGAATATGCGGTGCGCGCGATTGCCGACCAGCTGGGCATTGACCTTGACCGCGAAGCCGCGACTGCTTCGGGCGGAGAACGTCGCCGTGCCGCGATATGCCGTGCGCTGGCCAGCGAGCCCGACTTGTTGCTGCTCGACGAGCCCACCAACCACCTTGATCTTGCGGCGATTGAATGGCTCGAAGAATGGCTGACGCGGTATAAAGGCGCGTTTCTGGTGATCAGCCATGACCGAACGTTTTTGACCCGCCTGACGCGGCAAACTTTCTGGCTCGACCGGGGCAGCCTGCGCCGCAACGAAATCGGCTTTGGCGGATATGAAGCGTGGACCGAGCAAGTTTTTGCCGAAGATGCCCGCAATGCCAGCCGCATGGATGCTAAGTTAAAGATTGAGGAGCATTGGAAAGAACGCGGTGTTACTGCGCGGCGCAAACGCAACATGGGCCGCTTGACGAAACTATACGAACTGCGTGCAGCCCGTGCAGCTTTGGAAGGGCCGCAAGGAACAGCGAAACTCGCCGCCGCAACCGACGACAGCAAAACCAAAACGGTTATCAACGCTAACGGTGTTTCCAAAAGTTTCGGCGACCGCGCGATTATCAAGGATTTCACGCTACGTATTCAACGCGGCGACCGGATTGGTATCGTTGGCGCGAATGGTACAGGCAAAACGACTTTGATTCGCATGCTGACTGGCGAGACACAGCCCGACGTCGGCAAAGTGACGTTGTCGCCGACGCTGACAGGCATTGTGATTGACCAACAACGCAAGCTGATGTCGCCGGAAAAGCGTGTTCGCGATGTTCTGGCCGATGGCGGCGACTGGATTGATGTTCGCGGACACCGGAAACATATCCAGGGCTATTTGAAGGAATTCCTGTTCGACCCCAGTCTGGTTGAGGCACGCATCGGGACATTGTCCGGCGGCGAACGATCACGCTTGCTGCTTGCGCGTGAATTTGCGCGGGAGGCCAATTTGCTGGTGCTTGATGAACCAACCAACGATTTGGACCTAGAGACACTTGATCTGTTGCAAGAAGTGATCAGCGATTACGAAGGCACTGTCCTGATCGTTAGCCATGATCGCGATTTTCTGGACCGCACTGTTAATTTAACGCTTGGTCTTGATGGGTCTGGGGCCGTTGACATCATAGTCGGCGGCTATGCCGATTGGGAAGAAAAGCGTGATAAACGCCGCAAGTCTGCGCCGAAAGCCGCCAAGGCCAATGCGCCTGTCGCGGCTCCGCAGAAAACGGTGAAGCTGACATATAAAGATCAGCGCGATTATGATGGTCTGCCCAAACGGATTGAAGCAATCGACGTCGAGATTGCCAATGCCGAAACGGAGATGGCGAATCCAAAGCTCTACACCAGCAATTTTGCGCGCTTCACCGAGCTGACGGCGCAGACCGAAGCTTTGCGCACCGAAAAGGATGCAGCGGAGGAACGCTGGCTCCAACTTGCCGAAATGGTTGAAGCCTTTGCCAGCTAGCCGCCGGGTAGCCGGTAATAATCGGCTAGTCGGTCCAATGCGATCCGTAGCACCAGCTTGCCCGAACGCGCGGGCCAACCCATCGATTTTTCCGCCATTGGCATCGCTTCGCCTGCACAAATCACGCGCCACGCAATATCGGCTAGGTCGCGCCCCAGTGCCTCAACACCGCCATCAAAGCGCTGTTTCGCACTCAACATGCGATCGGTCGGATTGTTAGGCGAAGGCGCACTGCGTTTGCCCCGCGCCATCGCCATATGCTCCCATGACATCGTCACACGCGGGGCCAACCCGCCCTGTTCAAAATCGCTGCGCAGTTTTTCCCCAGCCAAAAACTGGCGGTCGGTCAAATGGCCATAGGTGTGGAGCCAAGCCAATGGCGATTCGGCAAGGTTCACCGTTACGGTTCGTCTGGGACACTTAGTTTTGCCACCATCAAACTCCGGATCGGGCAAAGCGCGCTCCGCCAGTGGCCTTGGGTCTCGAAAAAGCGAAGCAACAGATTTCTTAGGCATGAACTCTCCTGTGGACGAATCATCATAAAACGCCTTGCCAAATACGCGCGTTTGTAGGACAGTATAAAACCTATCTGGTTGGAGAAAATTATGCTGAGCCGTGTTCGCGAAGTGCGCAAAGCCAAACGCCTTACGTTGTTCGACGTTGCCGAACGCTGTGACCCGCCAACGACCGCGCAGACGATCGGGCGGCTGGAGACGGGCATGCGCACCTTGTCGCTCGGCTGGCTCAACCGCATTGCGGGGGCACTGGGCGTTGATGCTAGCGAGTTGGTGCAACTGCCCGATCAGCAGGAACTACCCGTAGCGGCATATCTTGGCGTCGATGGTGCGCAAGCGCCCACAAAGACTGACATCTTGCTTGCCCCGCGCCTTCTCGGCGATATGTTGGGCCTTCGCGTTACTGACAGCATCGGCGACTACCGGCGCGGGGATGAGTTGTGGCTCGAACAGCTGACACCTGAACATTTCGGCGAAGCGTTGAACTGTGACGTTCTTGTCCCCCGCCCCGCTGGGCGTTTTCTTTTCGGTAGATTGCTGGGCCGCGAAGATGGCAAGCTGCATCTACTGCCGCTTGCTGCAGGGGCAAGGCAGCAAGTCGTTGCTGATTCCGTATGGATTGGCCGCGCGGTCAAGCTTGTCCGCTCGCTGTAATGCGGGTTCTGTCGCTCTCGACACTCCACCCCTCGTCGGCCGCGCCAAATTTCGGGCGCTTTGTGCAATTATCGCTTGATGCCGCCGATGCGACGGGTGAAGCAGATATCGTACGCATCTGCCCGAACGGCCTTCCGCCGTGGCCACTGGGACACCTCCATCCGCGCTATCGCGGCGCAGCGGCATTGCCTGTGCTGGACGGTAATATCCATCGCCCGCACTTCCTATTGCTGCCGGGATTGAATCCCAGCCGAAACGCAAGTGCTATTGCCAAAGCTGTGCTGCCTTTGGCGCGCCGACTACACAAACAAGCGCCGTTTGATGTGGTAGATGCACAGTTCTTTTGGCCGGACGGTCCTGCCGCGATGCAGATCGCGCGAGCGCTTGACGTGCCCTATTCGATCAAAGCGCGCGGTTCAGACATTCATCATTGGACCACAGTGCCCGGCTGTCGCGAACAGATTATCGAGGCTGCTCAGAACGCCGCGGGTCTGCTTGCAGTGTCAGAAGCAATCAAAGCCGATATCGTGGCATTGGAAGTCGATCCGGCCAAAATCCTTGTCCACCGTACAGGCATAGACCGTTCGTTGTTTCAAGTTGCGAGCGAGCCACGCGCTGACCTTCGCCAGCGCATAGACTTGCCCATTGATGGCGCGCTACTCGCGACTGTAGGCGCGCTCATCCCACGCAAAGGCCAAGCCTTTGCCATAGAGGCGCTCGCGCAAATTCCCGGCACTCGCCTTGCGATCATCGGCGACGGACCGGACCTTTTGATGCTTCAGCAATTGGCGAAGGATCAGGACGTGGCTGACCGCGTGCATTTCCTCGGCTCCCTACCGCACAGCGAAATCGCACGCCACGTTCAGGCTGCTGATGTGTGTCTGCTTCCATCCGAAAGCGAAGGCATCGCCAATGCGTGGATAGAGGCGCTCGCGTGCGGCACGCCTTTGGTCATCACCGATGCCGGCGGCGCGCGCGAGGTTGTCACTGATGACGCGGGCGGGCGAATCGTCGAACGCAAAGCAGGCGCGATTGCCAAAGCGGTACGCGACCTGCTGCGAAACCCGCCCGAACGCGCCGAGGTTGCGGCGGTCGTAGCGGACTATAGCTGGGATCGGAACGGCAGGGCTTTAGCCGCCTATTGGCGAACCTTAGCCTCGGCCTAAACCACACCGTCGCTGTTGTTGTTCAGTTTGCTCAGCTTCACCGTTTCCGCAGGGACAAAGCTGTCCTGTGTCACTTTCAGCCAGATCAAGATCGGCGCAGCCTGATAGATCGACGAATAGCTACCAACAAAAATACCGAATGCCATCGCAACGCTGAACCCAAAGATCACATCGGGGCCAAAGAATACCAACACCACCAACGGCGTCAGGATCGTCAGGCTGGTCATAACCGTGCGCGACAGGGTTTCGTTGACCGATAGATCGAGCAACGCAGTGATATCCATCTTGCGGAATTTCTTCAAATTCTCTCGAATCCGGTCATAAATGATAATGTTGTCGTTCAGCGAATAGCCGATGATTGTTAGCAACGCGGCGATAGTGTTCAAATCGAACTCCATTTGCGTCAGCGAAAATAGCCCTAAAGTGATCACAACATCGTGGACCAGCGCCCAGATCGCACCCACACCAAACTGCCATTCAAACCTGAACCATATATACAACCCGATGCCAACCGACGCCGCGATCAGCGCCATGATGCCATCGGAAAACAGTTCGCTGGACACTTTACCTGATACTGAATCCACACCGTCAATGCGGACAGTAGGGTGTTTAATTTTAAGCGTAGCGACAATTTTTTCGGCCATCACATTAGCCAGTTCTGGCTTTTTGTCCGCGCCATCGGGCAGCTTCATCCGGATTGAAACTTGGTTTTCTGCACCGAAGCGCTGGATAGTTGGATCGCCATAGCCAAGTGAGCCAACGGTGTTGCGCAGTTCCTCCACCGGCGCGACTTTTTCGCCAACAAAGGTCGTGCGGATCATCTGCCCGCCGATAAAGTCGACGCCGTAGTTCAGCCCCTTAGTAAACAGCAACGCCATAGACGCTACCATCAACAGAATCGAAACGCTAAACGCAATGTTCCGCCATTTCAGAAAGCCGATATTAGTATCGTCGGGAACGAGTTTTAGAAGTTTCATCGCCGATAACCTTAGATGTTGATTTCTTGGGGACGGTTGCGTTTCAACCAGATGGCCACCCACATGCGGGTCAGCGTGACCGCGGTGAACACCGAGGTGACGATCCCGATCATCAGAACCACGGCAAAACCACGGATTGGGCCAGATCCGATGAAGAACAGCAAAACCGCCGCGATCACGTTAGTGATGTTCGCGTCAAAAATCGCGCGGCTCGCCTCCGAATAACCATGCTCGACCGCAAGCGCAACACGCCGCCCTCGCCGTCGTTCCTCGCGTATGCGCTCGTTGATAATGACGTTAGCATCCACTGCCGCGCCAATCGTGAGGACAAATCCGGCGATGCCGGGTAACGTCAGCGTCAGATTGGCCATCGCCATAACTGCCAAGATCATCACCACGTTAGTAATGAGCGCGAAGCAAGAATACACCCCAAACCGCCCGTAAGCGAGCAGCATCCAGACTAGCACGCCTGTCGTCCCTATCATCGCCGCGATCATCCCGCGCCGGATGGAGTCAGCGCCAAGGTCAGGTCCGACCGAGCGTTCCTCAACAACTTTCAGGTTCACCGGCAACGCGCCAGAGTTCAGAGCGATTGCCAGCTGGTTGGCGCTCTCAACCGTAAAGCGGCCGGAAATCTGAGATGATCCGCCAAGGATCGGTTCAGTTATCTGCGGTGCTGAAATCACTTTACCGTCTAAGATGATCGCAAACAACTTGCCGGTGTTTTGTTGCGTCATGCGCGCAAATTTTTGCCCGCCTTCGCTATTGAATTGAATAACAACAACCGGCTCATTGGTTTGTTGGTCAAAGCTCTGCTGCGCTCCAGTCAGCTGGTCACCTTGAATACCGCCGAGCCTGCGCACCGGAAGGAACGGAATGCCACTAGGGTTGTTGGGATATGGTAGCGCCTGACTGCCAACGCGCGCTTTGCCTTTTAGCGTATCGTCGGGGTTGGCCGCTTCATCGACCAGTTTGAATTCAAGCTTTGCCGTTTCACCAATCAGCTTTTTTAGCGCCTCTGGATCTTCAAGTCCCGGAACCTGCACCACGATGCGGTCCGGCCCCTGCCGGATAATGGTGGGTTCTAAAGTTCCCAGCGCGTTGATGCGGCGGTCGATAACGTCCTTTGCCGAATCCATCGCGCGGTTGAGGGAATCGGTCTTGCCCGCGCCTGCAGGCTTCAGAGTGATGCGATTGCCATCGGTAATCTCGATATTCCAATCACGGCCGCCCTGATTATTGGCAACAATCGGCTCCAATGCTTTGCGCGCGGCATCGATCTTATTCGCCTCGGTCACGATAAAGCTCAATGTCCCGCCGGTGCGTGTCACTGTATCGATATCGACCTTTGGCTCGGCGCGGCGCATCGCATTACGCACGCTGTCTTCAAGCGATTCCAGCCGGTCACGCTCCAGTTGCGCACTGTCCGCCTCCAAAAGGATATGACTACCGCCAGCCAGATCGAGGCCGAGATTGATGGTCGGCTTAGCGATCCATGACGGCAACTGGTCAAGCGTTGCCTTTGGCACAAAGCTGGGAATGGCGAGCAGAAACGAGAACGCGATTAAAGCGTGCAGAGACCAAATACGCCAACGGGGGAAATCGAGCATGAGAGAACCAGACTTTAGTGCTGTTTAGAAGTGCATGCGCGAGCGCGCATCAATCGTTCGCAGGCTTAGTGCCGCGGCTTTTCACGTCGGATAACATTGATTTCAGCGCCTTGACGCGGACATTGGGCGCGATTTCGACTTCGACATGATCGTCAGCCACCTTAGTCACTTTGCCCATCAGCCCGCCGCCAGTCACGACTTCATCATTTTTTTGCACGGCGTTCAGTTTGGCCTCATGCTCTTTCGCACGTTTTTGCTGCGGACGGATCAACAGGAAATAGAACACGACAAAGATCAGCAGCAAAGGAACGATTTGCATGAAAAAGCCCGCAGCGCCTGCACCACCGGTGCCTGTTGTCACTGCCGAGAATACCAGCATCAAAGTCATTGTCGTTCATCCCCTAATTATCGTTAGCACCCATATAGCGCCCGCTGAACCTATTCCAAGGGCGGGCCGTTATCATGACGCCCACAGCCACGCAACGGATAACGGGTTTGGGCGCTTGCTTTTCAGATGTGCGGTCCATATATGCGCGGGCTTACGAATTGATGCGGTTTTGCAGCGCTGGATGTTTCCAGCACGAAATCGCCTCACGGTCGGGACGTAGCGCAGCCTGGTAGCGCATCACACTGGGGGTGTGGGGGTCGGAGGTTCGAATCCTCTCGTCCCGACCAAAATATAAGTCTCGCGTAAGTTACTGAATTAACTGCTAAAAATACCCCATTTTCAGCCTCTGCAGAAACTGTGTGGATCATTTTTCAGTTTTCTCGACATCGGAATCCAAATTTTGGGCGCTGCGTGTCGCTAACTGGTGGGATATAGAAGGCTCAGCTGGGTCGTTTTTGATGTCCTCCAAAACAGTGTGCTGCGACGTGATCAGATATCCGCAGTGATGCTCAAATTTGCCGTCCGTGGTGCGTTTGCTTTGAAAGCACTGCCGGAAAATACGCGCCAGCCATAGACGTTAGTGATGTTGGTCGCGGCCAAGCGCAGCGTGGCCGAGCTGTTGCCAATTTTGAAACGATAGCGCGCGCCAACATCAATCGTTGTCCGCGCCGGGATCGACAGCGTGTTATCCACATTGGCGACACGGCGGCCCTCATATTGAAGACCAATGTCAACCGACAGCGGATGGAAATTCGGGAAGCGGTAATCGAAGTTGATGTCGATCAGCGTAGATGTCCGCCCGATGGGTTTGCGGCCAAGCCTGCCGTCTGCCAACGCTTCACCCGTCACGCGCGGTTGGAGAAACAATGCACCCGCGACAAGGTTGAGGCCTTTGACAGGCTCGCCGCTAATTGAAACTTCAACGCCGCGATGCCGCACATTGCCCAGAATGCGGTAGACATTGTCGGTGCTATCAATTTCGAAATAGGGTTTGCGGATGTCAAACGCGGCGGCAACTAGGCGCATCTTTGGCGAAAGCGCATAACGCACCCCCGCCTCCATTTGGCGGGTGCGCAGCGCAGGCAGGGCTTCGTTGGCGTTGGCGGCGTTGGACGGTGCAGTGCCGCTTTCTTCAAGCCCGCGTGTCGTAGCTGTATACAGCGTCAACTTGTCGCTGGCCTCAATCGCCAGCGCCGCATTCCAAAGCCACAATTTGTCGCGGCGTGACACGATGGCAGTTCCGGGCTCGGCCACTCGTTTGCGATAGTCTGTGCGTATCAGCCCCAGATTAAGCTCGCCCACATCTTTCCAGCGCAGATCATAGCCGATGGCGGCGCTGCGCTGCTTCACCTTGTCATCGGTCAACGCGCCAAATGCAAAAGCGGGTTCGGCCTCGCGCGACTGGACGCCGATGGCTCCAAGGCCAAGATCTGACAGCACATAGCCGCCAAAATCGGATTGCACATCACGCCCCCGATAGGACGCAATGACTCGGTGCAGCCTGTCCCCCTCGCGAAATTCGCGCGACACCCGCGCTTCGCCTGATATTGACACAAAACGCTGATCCTGTCCGCTCAGCACGAACTCGCGGCCTATGCCGTCTTGTCCAACATTGTCGAACCAGCTGCTGGCAAACCGGTCTTGCGTAAACCGGCTGTTGAATAGGCCTGCCTCAAGTTTCCATTCGCCCAACTCGGCTTTGGCAAAGCCGCCATAGGTTTGCGCGTGGCCCGCCCATTCGGCCCATTCCTGCCCGAAATAGTTTCGACGTTTGACCTTGTCAGGCAGGAAAGTACCGCTCGAATAGATCACTGGCCCTTGCTCTTCGTCACCATAATCATAGCGGCTGAAAAACGCAGTTAACTCAATGCCCTTTGCGGGCTTCCAGCGGACAAGGCTGCCATAGCTTAAAAACCATGCACTCGCACCATCGGGATATTGGTCGTCGAAATAGCCAATAACGCCTTTCACGCCCAAGTCCTCAGTCACTGGAACGGCCAGTTCTGCTGTGGCGTCAGGCCCCAGAAATTGCCCGGTTGATAGCCGGACACTTAGCACCGGCTTTTTGGCGTCGATCCGACTCAACTTGCTATCGACAATGCCTGTTGGGGCGGGAAACGGATAGCCAAAGGCCGCCAGCCCCACGCGTATGTCCGATCCCGATTGAAGCAAATCGGTAATGGCGCCAGACTCGTCAAAATACAGACCTTCGATCCGTGCATTGCCTGCATCATAGGCTGAAAAGCCACGAACGATGCCGCTGGCGTAGATACCAACCGATTCACTACCGATGCTTGTGCCAAAGGCATCATCGGCAGATTCTGCGGCATTTTCGTCGGCACGCTGTGCGGATGCGGGTGCGGAAATGACTGCCGCAGAACATGCTAATACTGAAAGACTAAACGGCTTCAAGCCACCACCCTGCATACCAAAATCCTCCGTAGAATGGTGCGACGACACGGAAGCCCGCGCTGGCAAACAGTTTGCGCGCCCTGGCTTCGCTCACGATGCTCGATGTCGGTTGTTCAAACGCCATCTTTGCGATTGCTGTCGGCGGCGCATCGGCAATGTCTGCAAGGCCAACCAGTCCTGCGTGTTCTCGCATCGCCGACGCCAGCGCCTCGAATTCTGCGCGGTCACCAAATGTGACGTCGGCATGAAGATAGGTTGCGCCGGTTTTTAGCCGTTTGCGGATGTCGGCGAGATAGACCTCCTTGCTGCCATCATCTGGCAGGAAGTGCATGACAAGGATCGAGGTTGCAGCGTCGAAGCTTGCCGTTTCCGGCAAATCAGCGGTTAAACCTTGGATAAGCTCGACCCGTTCGCTGGCCTCAGCCGACGCCACATATTCGCGCGCAACATCCAACATAGCGTTTGAGGGATCAATACCAGTCAACCGATAGTGGTGCGGCGAAGCGACAAGCGCCTCTATCTCGCGCCCGCCACCTGCTCCGACAATTAGAATGGTAGCATCCTGCTCCAACTTCGCATCGCAAATCGCGCGGATACAGCGATAGAGCGCATCGACACCGGGCATGACTTGCTGGACTCTACGATACTCGCTTGCGGGAATCGGCATGGCAGCAGGGAGTTCATTCAACGAATCCACCCCGACATTGTTATCGTCGGGTTGCGTCACGGCTTCACTGGCCCAAGCGCTTCTCGCGCATGAGGGCCAAGATCGCTGCCCATAAGTTGCCTGACTAATACCCAGCCCGAAGCTTCGTGTTTCAAAACTGCAATCCCGCCCTCGGGCAGTCGCAAGCCGGTGGCGCGATGAATCAGACCGGCATGGGTAACCAGCGCAATGTTCGCGGCTTCGTTCTTCAAGCCGTCAAGAACGCGCTGAAGATCAGCCCCCGCCACATCGTTGGTGCGCCCCTGGTCTTCCATCTCGTGCATCAACCGTTGATCTATGTCGTAGGTCACAAACATTTGGCGCGCGGTCTCGGTCGCGCGGCACATCGGACTCGACAGCACGCGACCAATGGGAATCGCGAGCGCACGAAGCGCGACGCGTGTTTCCTGCGCACCCGCAAAGCCCGATGCTGACAAGTTACGCTGGCTGCGGCAATCGTCCGATGGTTTGGTATAGTCATCTGCAACGGACGGTAGCTCGGTGCGCTCGTGCCGGATCAAAAGCACATGCCCGCCCAGTTTCATCTGTTTGATAAGGTCGGCAACAGGCAGATGCTTTGCTGGTGTTTCAACAGCAATCAGAGGGACTGGCTCCGGCTGTTGGGCGAAAGCGCTGCCGGTTGGAGACAGGAAGCTGATTACAGTCAAAGCGCAGACGCAAGTGAAGCGGGAAAATGGCACCCTAAATCCTATGCTGGATGTCGAACATCGCGCGCGGGCGTGTCGATCACAAGGACGAGCCGCGCCTCGCCGCTGCCCTCGATCGGCGGGGAGCGGTGAAGGCAGGGGTCATGGCCTTCACCGAACAGGCGGCCTTTGAATAAGGCGACGGCTCCGGTCGGCACGCGTTCTAGGCAACAATCGCCCCCATGATCTTCGGTGCCATGCGGGGCGTAGTCAGTGCCGGGTCCGGCATAGGTGGTGATCAGCCGGACATCGGTATAGTCGGCATGGACCTTCTTGCAGGCATTCGTCGTTATGCCTTCGAGCCGGATGCGGAGCGATGACTTGCCGGTTAGTTCTGCAAAGCGATTGGCGAGCCCCTGGATGTCGGCAACGAGCACGTCGGGGAGTTTGGCCATTTGCTCCGCTAGCCCCTCAAGCTCACCCTCCGCATGCATCGCGAAAGGTGCCTTGGCCAGCAGCGGTGCGATGTCGGTGTCAGACAGCGGCACGTCGCGTTCCTCAATCACAATCGGGCAATCGGGCTCGTTGATCCGCGCCCAATCCTCCATCACTTGCGGCTCGGTCACAATCATGCCGGTTCGAGCGCAGGTTGCGTCTCGCCCCATGCCGGAAAGGGATCGGGCAGCTTGGCCCACAGGTTGGGTACGAACACATCCTCGGGCATCAAACAGCGGTCAAGTGCTTTGCGGATTGCCGCCTCGTCCATATCAATACCGATAAAAACAAGTTCCTGCCGCCGGTCGCCCCAGACAGGGTCCCAGTGCTTCATTACAAATTCTTCGAAGCTGCCATCTTCGGGCCAGCGGTTCTTTGGCACAGCCGCCCACCAGCGGCCCATGCGCGATACCGACTTCTGCCGTCCGGCAAGTGCCAACTCGCCCAGAAAGTCGGGGCGTGTCGCCAACCAGAAATGCCCTTTGGCGCGGATGACTTTGTCGAGCGATGCGTTGGTCAGGAAAGCATAAAAGCGGCGCGGATCGAACGGTCGCCGCGCGCGATAGACGAAGCTCTCGACGCCATATTCCTCGCTTTCCGGGCGGTGATCGGCATAGCCGTAAAGCTCTTTGGCCCAGAGCGGGTGCTGCTCGGCCTTCTCATCATCGAACAGCCCGGTGTCGAGGATAGTATCAAGCTCAACCTTGCCGTAATCGGCCTCAACAATCCGCGCGTCGGCGTTGAGCGATGCGATCACTTTCTTGACCACGGCAAGCTGCTCGGCGGTCACTGCACTCACCTTATTGACGATGACAACATCGGCAAACTCGATCTGCTCGACCAGCAAGTTGACAAGGCTGCGAGTATCGCCTTCTCCGGCGGTCTCTCCGCGATCCGCGAGCAAATCGTCACTCGAATAATCGGCAAGCAGATTGAGCGCATCGACGACCGTCACCATAGTATCTAGCCGCGATACATCGCCAAGGCTCTCGCCTTCTTCATCGCGGAACGAGAAGGTTGCGGCCACCGGCAGCGGTTCGGAAACGCCGGTGCTTTCAATGACCAGATAATCAAAACGACCCTCTTCGGAAAGCTTGCGCACCTCAATCAGCAAGTCATCGCGCAACGTGCAGCAGATGCAGCCATTGGGCATTTCGACCAGCGCCTCTTCCGACCGCGACAAGGCCGCTTCACCGCCGCGCACCAAATCGGCGTCGATATTCACTTCGGACATATCGTTGACGATCACCGCCACACGCTTGCCTTCACGATTGGCGAGGATGTGGTTTAACAGCGTTGTCTTGCCCGCGCCAAGAAAGCCCGACAACACCGTCACGGGCAAGCGCTTGTCATTTAGTGGTAGCATCGTTACCTCAAGAATTGTGTGATAATATATCATTGCATTAGTGTCAGCATTCGGCGCTGGCAAGATTGAATTTGGCTTTTTAAGGATGGCGATGGCGCTTCGAGACTTCGTGCTATCTGAAATGCGCGCCCAGGGCGGGGTAGTGAGCGCGTATGCGCTGGCAGGGCTATTGTCGGCCAAGCAGCAGCGGCGCATTGCGCCCAATTCGGTCTATCGTGTGCTGAATGATCTAATCGCGCGCGATTGCGTTCGCCGCGTGGAAGTGCGCAATGGCTTCATTGCCGCGCCCGAAGGTGGCGGATCGGCGATAGCAATATGCAACCGCTGCGACAGCATCTTTTGGTTCACTGGAGCGGCGGTGAATGCTCAGTTGCGCCACGTCGCGGAATCGAGGGGTTTTAAGGCGACTCGGCTAGTCGTCGAATTGATCGGATCATGCGAAACTTGCTCTCGACAATCGCAATTGCCCTGCGCTTGACTTTGTGATGATATTATATCACACGCGCTTCCGCTGGCGTTCGCCATCTTCAAAACAAACCACCGGGGACTAATTCATGCGCGCGCGCCTTACTGCCATTTTGCTTGCTTCAACCATTATCGGCGCTGCCGCCCCGGCCTTTGCCGAAGAGGCTGCTGATGGCGAAATCACTGTCACTGGCATCCGTCAAGCCTATCGCGGCGATTTCAACGACAAGGAAATCCCGCAAGCGATTTCGGTTATCGACGCGAAGCAGCTCGAAGAGAATAACATTCTCCGCCTGACCGACGCGCTCGATCTGAATGCCTCGGTTTCGCGGCAGAATAATTTTGGTGGCCTCTGGGACAGTTTTGCCGTTCGCGGCTTTGCTGGTGATGAAAATCTGCCCAGCGGTTATCTCGTCAACGGCTTCAACGGCGGACGCGGTTTCGGCGGGACGCGCGATGTCGCAGGCGTCGTGCGCATCGAGGTTCTGAAAGGTCCAGCGGCGGCGCTCTATGGACGCGGCGAGCCGGGCGGAACGGTCAACATCGTCACCAAACATGCCGAGTTTGGCAATTTCAAGGGCAGCGCATCGGGGCTTTATGGCAGTTTTGACCGCATCCGCTTCGATGCCGATGCTAATATCCCGATTGGCGAAAACATCGCCATTCGGCTGGTTGGCTTTTCGGAAAAATCGGACAGCTTCCGCGATACGGTGAACAGCAAGCGCTATGGCTTCCTGCCCTCGGTCGCGGTGAGGCTCGGCGAAGATACTACGGTCACTTACGATCTCGAATGGACCCGCGCCGAAACTGACTTTGATCGCGGTGTTCTTGCCATTGGTAATCAGCTTGGCCTGATCCCGCGCAGCCGCTTTCTCGGTGAGCCGGGTGATGGACCTGTCGAAACCAACGTCACTGGACACCAACTCCAGCTCCAGCATGATTTCAGCGACGATTGGAGCCTGCTGCTCGGCAGTAGCTACCGTGAAACCGAGTTCGGCGGCTTTGCGACCTTCGGTGAGCTGGTTGGGTCACGTCAAAGGCTTGCTATCGATGGCCGGTCATTCTCTCGCCAACGCCGCAACACACAATATGACAGTGAGCATTTCGTCGTGCGCGGCGAATTGGCGGGCGATTTCGATCTTGGCGGGATGCGGCACCGTGTGATGATTGGCGCGGACTATGATAATTTCGAGAATGACCAGTTAGTAACCCGTTTTCGTCCAGGCACCGCTGCAACGCAGACGCCGACAAGTGGCAACATCATCGACATTCTTAACCCCGTCTACGGCGCGTTTCCTTTACCAGCGGCGACGGCGGTCGTGACCAACCGTCTCGACCGGCAAAAGGCATTTGGCTTTTATGTGCAGGATCAAATTTCCATAAGCGATGCCGTGCAAATCCGGCTCGGTCTGCGCTACGACGATTTCTCGCTTTCGATCTTGAACCGCGCCAATAGCACGACGGCGCAGCGCAAGGATGATCGGCTTAGCCCGCAAGTCGGGCTGGTTGTGAAGGCAAGCGATGCGCTGTCTTTCTATGCCGTTTATGGCTCTGGCTTCCGTTCCAACGTCGCGATCACTCCGACATTCAGCACGGCGTCCCCCGAAACCAGCAAGTCCTATGAGATCGGCGCGAAGTTCAATCTGTTCGATAATAAGCTGAACGGTACAGTCGCTTTCTTCTCGCTCGACAAAAGTAATGTGCTGGCAGCTGACCTAGCCAACCCCGGCTTTTCGACCACCATCGGCAAGGCGGGCAGCACGGGCTTTGAAATCGACTTGACCGGCAAACTACCGGGGGATGTCGATCTGCTGTTCTCCTACGCTTATGTCGATGCAAAGGCGAAGGCCGACGTGCTTGATCCCAATTTCAGCCTTCAAATCCGGTCGGGCGATCCGCTGATCAACATCCCGAAGCACAGCCTGAATGCACAGCTTTCCAAGCGGTTTGTGATTGGCGATGATACCGGCCTGACCTTTGGTGCGGGTGTGCAGCATGTCAGCAAGCGATTGGGCGAAACTGCGACGAATTTCTTCCTACCCAGCTACACGCTGGTTCGTGCTTTCGCGAACGTCGATGTGACCGAGAACATCTCGGTCTTTGCCGACGTCAAAAACCTGTTCAACGAGACCTATTACACCAATAGCTTCGCACGGCTCTGGGTCGCCCCCGGCAGTCCGCGCGCAGTGACAGCCGGAGCAAGGGTGCGCTTCTGATGGCGACAATAGCAATCACCAATCTGACAGTTGTACGCGGCGGGCGGACGGTGCTTGATGCACTGTCGCTCTCGGTTGCTGCGGGAGAAATCTATGCGTTGCTCGGCGGCAACGGCGCGGGCAAATCGACGACGCTGTCGGCGCTGCTCGGTTTCCTGAAACCTGCATCGGGCAGCATGGCTGTGGCGGGCGTTGATCCTGCGGCCAATGCGGAAGACGCGCGGCACAAGATCGCTTATCTGCCGGAGAATGTGGCTCTCTATGAGCATCTAACGGCGCGCGAGAACGTGGAGTATTTTCTCGCCCTCGCTGGCGAAACACACAGCAGCGACGAAATCAAGGCCGCCTTCGATGCGGCAGGCCTGCAAGGCGAAGCGCGCAATCGGCCGCTCGGTGGCTATTCAAAGGGTATGCGGCAGAAGGTCGCGATTGCGCTCGCGGTCGTTCGGCAAGTGCCCGTTCTGTTGCTCGATGAACCGACATCGGGCCTCGACCCCCGCGCGACGGCTGATTTCAACGCGCTGATCGGGACGCTCAGGGAACGCGGCACGGCGATCCTGATGGTCACGCACGACTTGCTGGGTGCCGCCGATTGTGCCGACCGGATCGGATTTCTCGATCGCGGGCGGATTGTTGAAGAGGTCAATCGCGCATCGGGCTACGACGTGATGGCACTCCACCGCCGTTATGGCGAAGCGGTCGCGGCATGAATACGATCAGGCTGATCGCCGCCGACGAATGGCGGCTGATGCGCCGCAATCGCGTGGCGATGCTGGGGCTGGTCATGCTGCTAGCGTTGTCAGTCATTGCCGCGCTGACTTCGATTGCCCAGCGCGATAACAGCGACGCGATCCGCGCGCGTTTTCAGGCGCAAGCTGATCAGGCGTTCGATGGCGCGCCCGCGCGACACCCGCACCGGATGGTGCATTACGGGCATTTCGTGTTTCGTCCGCTGCCCGCGCTCGCCGCGTTCGATCCCGGTGTCGATTCGTTTACCGGCAACACCATCTTTTTAGAGGGCCACCGCCAGAACAGCGCCAATTTCGGCGATGTCCGGCAAAGCTCGTTGCTAGTTCGCTTCGGACAATTGACCCCAGCGTTCGTGTTGCAGGCTCTCGCGCCTTTGATACTGATCTTCATCGGATTCGGCATTGTCGCCCGCGAACGCGAACGCGGCACCATCCGGCAACTGTTTGCGCATGGCGTGACCGCGCAGCGGCTAGTCGTCGGCAAGACACTTGGCCTAGGAAGCATCGCCGCGCTGATGCTCGCCCCCGGCGCGCTGGCACTTGGCTGGCTTAACGTGGCGGAAGGCGCGTCGCTACTGCCATCGCTGATGCTGCTCGGCGGGTATGCTGCCTATCTCGCGATCTGGGTGTTGCTCATCATCATCGCCTCATCGCTTGCAGCCCATGCCCGCACCGCCTTGATGGCACTGATCGGGATCTGGGCGTTTACTGTCATCCTGCTGCCGCGCATCGCGCCAGATGTTGCACTGGCGACTAACCCAGCGCTCACCCGCCTCGAAACCGACATCGCCATTCAGGAAGACCTCCGCCGGATGGGCGATAGCCACAATCCCGACGATCCGTTCTTCACCGCTTTCAAAGAACGCACGCTCAAGAAATATGGCGCCGAAAAGATCGAAGATTTGCCGGTCAACTATGGCGGATTGCTGGCAGTTGAGGGCGAGAAGCTGACGTCCAAATTGTTTGATGATTATGCCGACCGGGAGTTCGCCGCGCAAAAGGCGCAAAGCGGGTTAAAAGACACCATCGGTTTGATCAGCCCAACCATTGCACTGCGGCGCGTGTCGATGTCAGCATCGGGCACCGATCTTGAAGGCCATCGCCGATTCCTTGGCCAAGCCGAGGCGTATCGTTTTGCCATCGTTCAGCAACTCAATCAGTTACAAGCAAACAAAGTTACCTACGCCGATGATCGCAACCGCAACAAAGACCCCGAAGCAGGTAAGCGCGTGCGGATCGATCCTGAAAACTGGAAGGCTGTTCCCGATTTCCGTTATCAGGCGGCATCAATCCCGGATCAGCTGCGGACGGCGTTACCTGGCCTGTTGATCCTGCTCGGTTGGTTGGCAGCACTTGGCTTTGGTCTCCGTCTCGCAACACGCCGTTTGGGAGCGTCAGCATGACCCGCAGCACTATGAGCTTGGGGCAACACGAACTGCGCCTGTTCCTCCGTCAGCGCCTTGCACTCCCCATTCTGCTGCTGACGGCTTTACTCTCTATCGCCAGCGTTTGGGCCGGAATGGCCGAGGTCGCGCGTCAGCATGACACCATCGCCCGAATTCAGCCGCAACAGGCCAAGGACGTTGCGGCCATCGCGAAATGGGTGTCGAAGGAAGGCGACGCGGGGAGTGCAGCCTATTACACTTTCCATGCCACATGGGACACTCCGTCGCCGCTGGCTTTTGCTGCCATCGGCCAACGGGACGTAGCTCCCTACATCCTGCGCATTCGATCGCTGGGGCTGGAGGCACAACTTTATGAAAGCGAGAATTATAATGCCGAACTGGCACTGCCGGGACGGTTCGATTGGGCGTTCGTCCTCACCTATCTCGCGCCGCTGTTCGTCATTGTTTTGCTCCATGATCTAAAGTCGGGCGAACGCGAGGCGGGGCGCATAGGCTTGCTTGCTGCAATGGCGCGAAACGAACGCGGCTTGTGGCGACGGCGGATTGGCTGGCGGTTGGGCTTCTTGCTGGCCGCGCTGCTCATTCCTTTTGTAATCGGGGCAGTATTGTCGGGCGCTGAAGCATTGGCTGTTTTGTCCTTCGCACTGGTGACCATCGCTTATCTGATGTTCTGGGCGGTGTTGTGCCTGTGGATTGGCAGCTGGGGCTGGAGTTCGGTCACCAACGCCGCGACCCTCGCCGCAAGCTGGCTGGTGCTAACACTCATCCTCCCGGCCCTCGCCAACTTGGCGATCAATGCCGCAATCCCCGTGCGCCAAGGCGTCGAACTTGCCCTTGAACAGCGCGAGAAAATCCACGGTGGCTGGGACAAACCGCGCGCCGAGACGATGCGGGCGTTCTACAAAGTCCACCCCGAGTGGAAAGCCAGTGATATCCCCGAAACGGGTTTTAGCTATAAATGGTATCACGCTTTCCAGCATTTGGGCGACCGCGCTGCCGCCCCCCAAGCCGCAGCATATCGGGCAGGCCTCGAAGCGCGTGACGATTGGTCAGCGCGGATCGGCATCGCTCTGCCAGCGGTGGGCGTTCAGACGATCCTGCACAGGCTCGCACAAACCGATCTGAAAGCAGGGCTAGCCTATCAAGAGCGCGTCCGCGCCTATCACGAGAAGTTAAGACGATTTTACTACCCTTACATCTTCAACGAAGCGCCGTTCCGTGAAGATGATTTTGCGAAAGCGCCGCGTTGGGCGCGTTAGATCGACATGTGTCCTCTGCCTAACACCGGGCTAGGGTTGCAGACGCGAGATGATACCGCGCGTAGCGCCGCTCGCCGGTGCGAATGAGTGCACCTTTCTCAACAAGATCGGCCAAATCGCGGGTCGCGGTGGCTAGGCTGGCATCTGTGATTGTCCGGTAATTACCAGCACTCAACCCGCCATCGAACCCATCCGGCCCTTCGCGGAACAAGCGCAGCAGCGCCTTTTCTTGCCGTTCGTTGATTTGCCCACGCAAGCGATCCAGCAGCCGGGTCTTGTCGATCAGGAAGCGGATGCGGGTGATCGTCCGCGCCTGCGCTTCGATGACAATATCGGCAAACCATGTCAGCCAGGCATCAATATCGTTGCTCTGGCTGCCAAGCTGAAGCGCGGCGTAATAGGCTTTGCGGTGACGATGGATCGTTTCCGCCAGAGCGGTCAGCGTCGGGGCCGCAAGGTTTTGCGCCAAAGCCTTTTCAGCAATCGCGCGCCCGATCCGGCCGTTGCCATCCTCGAAGGGATGGATGCTCTCAAACCACAGGTGCGAAATTGCGGCACGGGTGATCGCCGGAAGCGGGTTCGCGGATGCTGGAGCGCTGCCGTTGAACCACGCGATGAAGCGGGACATTTCCATAGGGACGGTATCGGACGGCGGGGCCTCGAAATGCACACGCGGCGCATGAAGCGCGCCCGACACGATCTGCATCGCGTCTTCATGGCTACGGTAGCGCCCGACATCGGCAATATCGCGCCGCCCGTTCATCAACATCGCGTGCCACGCGAACAGCGTCCGGTCGTCAAGCGGCACATCGTGGTTGCGATAAACATCGGCCATCAATTCGGCGGCCCCGGCCTCTGCCGCACTGGCGCGGCGCTGGTCGGTGGCAAAGCCCAGATGTCGCGCGAGCGAAGACTGGACGCTGGCGCGGTCGAGGATTTCTCCCTCAATGGCAGAGCTATCGACCACTTCTTGCGAGATAAGCTCGATGGTCAGACCATCGCGGGCATCGGCGTCAAGGTGGTGCAGCGCGCCAATGACAACGCCGGAGCCTTTCAGGAATTGCTCTTCGGACGCGCGGATGCGATCCGCGTCAAAGCGGAAATCAGGCCAGTCGGGAAGCTGCCAATTCCAGCGCATGATGGATAAGATGCCTTTCTATCAATCACGATATAGCATGCAAATGATTGATAAAGCGATAGCCAATCAATCACCAGCGGCCAAGATTTTCGGTTGCCGGTGGAAAGACACCGCATTGCACCCCTTTAAGTTCGCCAGCGGCGAAGGGGCGTAATGCGGAGAGACGCGGATAAAGAGGTGCTTGAGGCTCGGCGCACCTATTTCCTTCACCTGCTTGGCCGGTGTCCCGATCAAGAGCGCTAGCGGCGCACCGGAAAACCGGCGCAAACGCAAGTCTCCTAAGAGCATCAGCGATGCGGAGCCAGCGTTTAAAGAGGGAAGTTTCTGATACCTCCTACGATACGTGGCGGGACTGTCAGGTCTGCTACCGTCTTGCGGTTCTTGGCATTCGGGAGCGACCGGCACGATCTCGTGTCGCCGCAGCCTTCGCGGCCCTTGCCGCAGCTTCGCTGTCATCGCCGGGCTCTCGGGCCAATTCCCAACCAGTCATGCCTATCAGGACGCGATCCGCATGTTTCACCAAGTTCACATGGCCATAATGCCGCTCGATCATCTTCACCCACGTGCCCATTTCAACGCCGATGGTTGCGTCGCTGACGATTGCCCGCGTCCGCTCTTTCCCGTTCTGCAGTCGCCATTTTGGATAACTTGACGACCGATCTTGACTGATTAGGTGAATTTACGTGCTTCCAATATAATCGTCCAGGATGCGGCGACAACGATTGGCGACGTTCTTGACGCTATCAGCGGCCACCTCGCCCAACTTAGCGCGGCGTTGCTGCACAGCGATACATTCGTCACCAACCTGGCGAAAAGGGCGGTTCAACATCGGAACATCATGCTTGATCCGAAAGCGAATATTCGCATTCAGGTCGAGCGCTTGGTCATGCGCTGTCTGCCTGTCCGCCGTCCCTAACGCGATGGTTTTGTAGCGATCCTCCTTAGGGAGCTTGATGCGGCAATAGAAGTTGCGGTGCGCCACATCGCCACGCCTGAAGATAATCAGGCCGGACTTAAGCTTCTCCTTGTCGGTGATAAAGGCCATCGCGGTGGTCCCCGCGATTTCGCAATTATTGGGCAGAATCTGTGTAGATTAGTTGCGTTGGGGCGCGAAAATCCATGGCTGCGTAGATGTGTACAGCTTATTTTATCATAATATTCCAGTTACGTGCTGCAATCCTGTCATCCCGACCAATTTATCTACTTTTCGATACTGGCAACGTCGATTTACTCTACGGCAAACGCGGCATGTACATGCGCGCGATCCCTACAAGCTCGATAACCTCTAAATCGCGCCACAGCATTACACTCATCGGCCTACGGATGAGATTGGCATCGCCCAAATTAGAAATGCTTAACGCTGACCGAAGGTTAGATATCAGCGCAATGAGCGCTGACATGCGCCTCCAAAATAGGCAAGTGTTGAATTTCAGCAATCTGTTCGGCAACAAGTTTGTTATATAGTGGATGCCCGCCTCGGTGGATTGGCCGTCCTATCATGTACGCCGTTCTCTCATCGCATGGGAGGTGCATGCCATTAGCCAGAAAATCATTTGCCGAAAAACCAAGGCTTTTCATCATCCCAAAAAATATCCCAAATGATTGAGCCTCGGCTATCTGCAGTGGAATTATATGGTGGCAATTGAACCCAGGTATCCGGATATTTGACCGCACTTGCCGGAACGAAACCATTTGCACATCGCACTCCCCCATGGATCTATGCCATGGATTTGCAAAGGGTAGGTTCAATGAACCGGTGTGACCCGGACTGTGTCATCCGTTTTGGACCGAATTTCGCAGCGGAGAACATTGCTTTGCGGCTGAAATGTCATTTCAATTACCTGGTCGGCATCAAGATCCGGCACAAGCTGATCCGCAACCACCGCCCCGTTAGTGCCGATATCATGGACCAAACGCACTGCCCGGCGCACCAAATCCTGCCCGTAAAAACCACCACCAGTCAGTTCGATTTCTTGGCCTGAAAACCACGCCAAGCCGGATGAACGCAAAGTGCGTTCTTCATCCTCGTAATCGAAGTCAACTGTAACCAGCACGGGGAAGATCTCTCCATTAGCGTAGTTTTCAACGTTCTCCGCAAAAAACTTAGGATCAGAAATAATTTTGGCGGGCGTCCATATCACTGCTTGCGCGGAAAGCCGTCGCGCGATTCGTGCGCCAAACATAAGCATCGCTTTGGCAATTGGCGCAACGCGCTCGCCACCGTTCAGGTCCTCGGTCAAATTCACAGACAAGAGGACCGAATTTTCGGAAGCGACGGTCCCAAAGAATACAGATCGATAACCCGTTAAAACCGGTCGTGCCTCGCGCCAGATCACATCAAAGCCAACACCGCCCTGCTGCACTTTTGCCGACAAAAACGATTGGTCCGAAGACATTTCGATAGCGAGATCGTCACTGTCTGCCACAAGCGATTGAAGTTGCTGCTGCAGATCAGCAAGCGGCTGATCAAACAAGATTACAAGAGGTGCTGCAGACGCCAAATCGTATCCCCGCATAGGTTCTGCGTTTGTTCTTAGGCGCAATTTCTGTTATTGGCAAGCCACCGGCAATAAGGAATTTATATCCGTTTTGGACTAAATCTCTACTTGGCTGCCCAATTCAACGACTCGGTTAGAGGGCAAGCGAAAGAACTCCATGGCGTTGGCCGCGTTGCGCAACATCCATGCGAATACTTTTTCTCTCCATATTGCCATTCCCGGAGCTTTTGACGCGATGAGCGTTTGCCGCGACAAGAAAAAGCTTGTTTGCATCATTTCAAATGGAGCGCCGCACAAGTCCACCTTAGCCAATGCTGCTGGTACGTCTGTTTCTTCCAAAAAGCCGAAGCGGAGGATGACTCGATAAAAGCCCTCGTTCATCGCTTTGCACGTTGCTCGCTTTGCCTCATCGACAAATGGAACGTCAGCAATTTCAACGGTAAGGATGATTATCCGTTCGTGCAGTACGCGGTTGTGTTTGATATTGTGCAGCAACGCAGAAGGCACGCCCGAGCTGGTAGATGCCATAAAGATAGCGGTGCCCGGAACGCGTTGCGCACTTCCGGCGGCCGATTTGATAAAAATATCCATCGGCATCGTGCTTTCAGCCATGCGTTCGCGCATCAGTGCGCGTCCCCGCGCCCAAGTGGTGAGCAGCATGAAGATAACGAGACCAATCGCTAGTGGCACCCAACCGCCGGACGGCACTTTCAACAAGTTCGAGCCGAAATAGGCGAAATCAACGATGAAAAACACAGCCAAAACCGGCAGCGCTTTCCACTTTGGCCATTTCCAAAGCGACAGCAAGACGACCGAGATCAAGCAGGTATCGATGAACATTGCCCCAGTAACAGCGATACCATACGCCGAGGCAAGATTAGACGATGACTGAAAGAACAGCACCAGCAACAACACCATGATCGCCAGCGCCCAGTTCACCGACGGGATGTAAATCTGGCCCGCGGCACTTTCACTGGTGTGACGAATGCTAAGGCGGGGCATAAAGCCCAACTGGATCGCTTGCTGCGTCAACGAAAACGCGCCGGTGATAACCGCCTGACTGGCAATGATCGCCGCAAAAATCGTGAGAATAATCACGGGCGTGCTAATGATATCTGGCACCATCAAAAAGAAAGGATCGCGGATCGCAACCGCCGCCTCTGCGGGCGTCATAGACAGGATCATCGCGCCCTGCCCCATGTAATTCAACATCAACGCGGGCAGCACAAACACCAGCCAGCTATAGGCAATCGGCCTACGCCCAAAATGCCCCATATCAGCGTAAAGTGCCTCTGCGCCGGTCACAGCCAGCACTACGGTACCCATCGCGACAAATGCTCGAAACCCGTCGACGTAGAAAAAGTTCAACGCATTAAGCGGGTTAATAACATCCAGCACAATCAGTGGCATTTTGGCCATATGCATCAGGCCAAGTCCGGCGAGCACGCCAAAATACAGTAGCATAATCGGCCCGAACCAAGCGCCAACTTTTGCTGTGCCGCGCGATTGAAACGAAAACAACGCTGCAATAATTGCTATCGATATCGGCAAAATCCACGGACTGAATGCGGGGCTGACATATTTTAATCCCTCCGCCGCCGACAGAATCGACATGGCGGGCGTAATCATCGAATCCCCGTAAAACAGTGCCGTTGCAAATACGCCAAGCATAACGATGGGTGCGGTCCATGAAGCGCCTTGCGTCTTGCGGCTGATCAACGCCAGCAACGCGAGACTGCCGCCCTCGCCCTTATTGTCAGCTTTCATAATCGTCAGGACATATTTGAAGGTCACAACAATCATCATCGACCAGAATACCAAGCTCAATACACCTTTGATGTGCAGTGGGTCAGGCTCAATCGGATGGTGGCCGGCAAAGGTCTCACGAAACGCGTAAATCGGACTGGTGCCGATGTCGCCAAACACGACGCCGACTGTTCCGATGCACAACGCCAATAACGAACCGCTCGGCGCATGCGCTTGCGGCTCGGCGGTCGCTTGGTCGGTTGATGTCTCTGGTACTGTGACTGCCATGCGCGCCCCCAAAGGCTATTAAGCAGCCTATTACTGCCGACTGCACAAAATCAGGCAGCGGACGCGGCGGATAGCATGGGCCTATGGGGCTGACAACAAGGGACCGTTTGGCTGGGATGACATATAAAGACAGTTAATCAGCTACTTATCTTTATTTACATCCGTTGGTTGCACAGATTGCAACATAGTGTTCAGTCCAAGGACTTGCGACTCCAATTTTGGCCGCCAAATCGCTTTATCCGGCGCGTCATCCACCAGTCGCTGCCAAATTTCGGCAGTCTTGGCCGGACGTCCCTCAAACAGCTCAACCAACCCGTCAAAATAGTCTGGCGCAGGGTTGCGCGGTCCAAATTTCCGCGCGTTTGCAAATGCCATTTTCGCAGGTGGTGACATCTCGCCATCGCCCGCCAATAACAGCACAACGCCAAGGCCCGCCCACAGATCGGCGTTCTGGGGATATTGACGCAAACCTGCCTGAATAAAGGCGGCGGAGTAATCATATTTTCCGCTACGCGCATAGCTGTCGGCGGTAATCAGCCATTGCTTGCCGATGCCATAGCCTGTGTCCATGTCGGAACGCATTTGCAGCAGCGCGTCAGCAGCTTTCAGCTTAGCCGCAATCGGCTGGGCGGGTGCCGCCGCTTGGTCGGGTGAACCTTGCCAAGTGTACCCCGCCAGCCCAAGCACGACAGCAGCAGCGATTGCGGGCCACATTTGTCTTCGCGCCGGAACGAACATTAGCACAGCGCCAATCACCAGAGCCGCAGTCACGAGAACAGGCAGCCAGCCGGTCATGCCCGCCCCTTTCCAAAGCGACCACGCGCAAGCCACAGAGCCGCGCCGAACAATAATAGCGGCGCAATCCACAGCATTAAGCCAGCACCGTTTGCAGGCGGCGCAAAGCTGACCCAATCGCCGTAGCGCTCAATCAACCAGCCCTCGATTTCTGCATCGCTTTGTCCGGCAGCCACACGGCTGCGCACTTCGTGACGCATCGCTTCGGCAATCGGCGCGTCGCTGTCATGAATCGATTGGCTTTGACACTGGATACAGCGCAAATTTTGCATGAGCTTTAAGGCGCGCGCTTCTCGCGCCGGGTTTTCCAGCTGCACATTCGCCAGCGGTGGGGTTGGACCGTCTTGTGCAGAAACCGGAGTAGCGAGCAAAAGCACTGCAAATATCGCTGCACGCGTCATTTCAAGGCCCGCCATTTTTCGAGCAACGGCTGAACATCATCGGCGCGAATGTCGCCTATGTGCTGATACGCGATCCGCCCTTTGCCATCGATGATAAATGTTTCCGGCACGCCCGATGAACCAAGCTGCAACTGAAACGCCATGTCGGTGGCACCGATGCGGACGAAAGGATTTCCGAATTCAGCCAAGAATGCTGCAACGTTTTCGGGTTGGTCATTGATCGCGATGCCGTGAATTTCGACGCCTTGCGCTTTCAACTGCTCAAGCATTGGAGCCTCTGCTTTGCACGGAATGCACCAGCTGCCGAACAGGTTCAGCATCCGCGGTTTGCCGTCGGCGAAATCAGTGTTGGCAAGTGCGGGGATGCCTTCAGTCGCAGCCGGAAAATTAAACGCAGGCAGAGACTTTCCGATCATATGCGACCGGACATAATCGTCCTTTGGCTCACTAAGCCCATAAAGGAAAATTCCGCCCAAAAAGGCAAAAAGTGCCAGCGGCACCCAGATTATCCAGCTGCGTTTCATGCGTAGCCCCATGCTTCATCCGGCTTCTTGCGACGGCGAAATAGCCGCATTCGCCCGATTAACGCCAAAAACCCACCGAACGCGATAATTCCAGCGCCAAGCCAGATAAGCGTGACAAACGGTTTCCACCAAAGCCGAATTTGCCAGCGTTCAAAATTGTCACCTTCGACAGGTGCAAGGACAACATAAAGCTGCCCGTTCCATCGTGTGAGCAACGCCGCTTCGCTCGTCTGCTGACTTGGTTGGAAAAACTGGCGTGCTTGCGGAGCCATTGTGGCCGAAAACGCGCCGTTGCGGGCAACAACCTCGCCCTCGATCGCTACCCAGTTATCACCAGCCACCGGTCGTACATTTTTCAGCGTTACTGTCCAGCCTGCGACCTTAGCTTCGTCACCAACGCGCATTGCGGCCAGTCGTTCGCTCGACCAGCCCGACTCTGTCGCCATCCCCGCGATGCTAACTGCAAGGCCCAGATGCGCGAGTGTCATGCCCCATGTCGTCAACGGCGTCCGCAGTAGGTTTCGACCGAGCAACGGCAACACCGACGCAATCGCCAACCCAACTGCAAGCGAGAGCGACAGGATGGGGAACAACCCGGCATCCGGCCATTGAATAAACAGATAGATACCCATCGTTAGTGCAGCCAAGGCCGGAGCCATCAACCGCTTCAGCCGTGCGCCATCGTCTTTACGCCAGCGCAACAATGGCCCAACCATCAAAGCCAGCATCAACAGCAAACTAATCGGAACAGTCGCGCGGTTGAAATAGGGGGGCCCCACTGAAATCTTGTCACCCATCGCCTCTGCCGCCAACGGCCACAGCGTGCCGACCAACACCACCGCCAAGATGACGGAAAGGAAGATGTTGTTAGCCACGATGCCACCTTCGCGGCTCAGCAGGTTGAACTGCTTGCCTTCTCGCACCGAACCGATGCGCAGCCCAAAAAGCACTAATGCTCCACCGATGTAAAACAGCAGCAAGGCCAGAATAAATGCGCCACGTTCAGGATCAACGGCAAAGGCATGAACGCTGGTCAGGATACCCGACCGTACAAGGAACGTCCCCGCCATCGACATAGCAAAGGCCACCAGCGCCAACATAACCGTCCACGCCCGCAATGCATCGCGCACCGCCAGCACCGCCACAGAATGCAGCAATGCCGTCGCCGCCAACCACGGCATCAACGACGCGTTTTCAACGGGGTCCCAAAACCACCAGCCGCCCCAGCCAAGTTCGTAATACGCCCAATAGCTACCCGCCGCGATTCCTACAGTCAGGAATATCCACGCTAGCAACACCCACGGCCGCATGGCGCGAGCGAAACCCGGGCCGACTTTGCCAGTCAGCAACGCGCCAACAGCAAAGGAGAACGCAACCGATAGCCCGACATAGCCAATGTAAAGCGTGGGCGGGTGGAACGCGAGGCCAACGTCTTGCAACAACGGGTTCAGGCCAGCGCCTGATTCAGGGGCCGGATTCAGCCGTTCAAACGGATTAGACGAAAACAAAAGAAAGGCGAAAAAGCCGAGCGCCAGCAATGCTTGCGCAAACAGGCTTGCCCATAAAGTCGGCCGGTCCAACCGTTTTTCAAACAGGGCGATCGCTGCGCCAGACAGCGTCAGGATCGTCACCCACAACAGCATAGAGCCTTCGTGATTGCCCCAAGTTCCGGCGATTTTGAAAATCAACGGCTTGTCGACATGGCTGTTGGAGGCAACCAACAGAACTGACAGGTCAGTTACGTAGAATAGCCACAGCAAAGCACCGAACGAGATCAGGCACAGCACGCCTTGTGCAACGGCGACAGGCTTAATCAACGCCGTCAAAGCACCGCCGTTCTCGCGCCAGCTCATAAAGCCGGCGACCGCCTGCAACAAAGCAAGTGTCGCGGCGAGCCATAACGCCGCAAGGCCGAGTTCAGCGATCATTGCGCAAGGCTATCCTTAGTATGTTCGGCGGCAGACATATCAATATCTTTCAATTCGCGCGGGACGTAGTTTTCGTCATGCTTGGCAAGAAGGCTTTCGGCAACGAATGTGCCGTCGTTGCGCAACCGTCCATCGGCGACGACGCCCGAACCCTCTACAAACAGATCGGGTGTTATCCCGCGATAGGTGACCGTTTGCGTTGCGTCACGGTCTTGAACGACAAAACTTACAGTCACGCCGTCGGCCGCCCGCTTAATCGATCCGTTCTGCACCATCCCGCCCAGCCTTATCGCTGTGCCGGGCTCGATTTTTGCCTTCGCTAAGGTCACCGGCGTATAAAAATAGCTCGCCTCTTCACTCAGCGCCGATGCGGCTAGGAATGCTGCGCCTATCAACGCCACGAGCGCAACCAGCGCAAGCGACAGCCTTTGATGCTTGGGCTTCATGGACGCTTCCGCAAGTCATCGGCGAGCGCCTCGGATTTACGCATCGCAATCCAGCTGCTCGCGATCATCCACAACGTCCCGACGCCGGTCACGGCAAAAGCGGCAATAACGTAGCTGGCGTGTGTCATCCGCTTAATCCTCCGCCATCCGGCGCATGCGTGCCTCGATACGGATTTCGGCCAAAGCGCCGCGCATCCGCATCAGGACAATTGCTCCGAACAATAGGCTAAAGCCAACAGCCGCTGCGAACAAAGGCCACAAATATGCATCGCTGATCGCACTGCCGCCAACCGTAATGCTAGCTTTTTGATGCTGGCTTTCCCACCACACAACCGAGCGGTTGATGATAGGAATGTTTACCGCGCCGATAATGCCAAATACCGCCGCAACACGGCTGACATTGCCCTTTTCGCTCGATGCGTTGGCCAGCGCGATATAGCCGAGATAGAGGAAAAACAGCACAAGCATCGAGGTCAACCGGCCATCCCACACCCACCAAGTGCCCCATGCAGGCTTGCCCCAGATGGAACCGGTAATCAGGCAGATAGCAGCAAACAACGCGCCTGGAACCGCAATCGCCCGCGCCGATACACCGGCTAGCGGATGTCGCCACACGAGTTGCACAATGCTGGCAATCGCAATGCCGGTCCACCCTGCCATGCCCAGCCAAGCAGCGGGAACGTGCACGAACATTATCTTGACCGTATCGCCTTGCAATCGCTCTGCTGGAACTTGGGTCAGACCCCAGAAGCATGCGCCGAGCACCAGCAGCAGACCAGGCCAAAACAGCGCGGGCGTTAATGGTTTGGCGATACGCAAAAAGCGGTTGGGATTGGCAAAACGGTGCATCATAGCTATGCCCCAGCCTCTAGCATTGCTGATGGCTTACGCCAATTGATTCACATCAACGACCAATTAGCTTTTTTGCCATCTCGTCCGCGACTTCGGCTGGAGTGGAGCGGGTGTTTTCGCTCTGCTCCCAAATCGCATGAAGCCTGTCGGGAATCGCATCGATCCGCGCGTTGATTTCATCGTCTCCGGCTTTGTCGATATGGCGCAGGACGTTGATAATACCGCCTGCGTTAATGACATAATCCGGCGCGTAAAGAATACCGCGTTCCGCGAGCAAGCGGCCTTCGTGACCTGTCGCCAGCTGGTTATTTGCGCCGCCCGCGACGGCTTTCACGCGCAAAGCTGCAACACTGTTGTCGGTCAAGATAGCACCCAGCGCATTGGGGCTAAACACATCGGCCTCAACGGTCATGATATCGCCAACGGCAACGCACGTCGCTCCCAATTGATGCGCCAAAGCCTTAGCACGGGCATTATCAACATCGGCGATAGTAAGTTTCGCGCCGTCCGCCGCGAGATAACGCGCGAGCCCGCCACCGACACTACCTACGCCCTGAACAGCGACATGGACACCCCGCATGCTCTCAACACCCAGCGCCCGCTGCGCTGCCGCCTTAACGCCCAGATAAATGCCGCGCGCCGTATAAGGGCCGGGATCGCCGCCCTGCCCGGGCAATCCTGCGACATGTTTTGTATTGTTGGATAAAGAAACCATGTCAGCCTCGGACATGCCTACATCTTGTGCGGTAATATAACGGCCACCCAGTGAGTCTACCGCGCGGGCGAAGCAATCGAGCATGTCTTGAGTCTTAATGCGAGCGGCATCGGCCAAAATAACGGCCTTGCCGCCACCGGCGGACAGCCCCGCCATCGCATTTTTGTAGCTCATTCCGCGTGACAGGCGTAGTACATCGGTTACGGCCGCGGCCTTATCTGCATAGTGCCAGAACCGCGTCCCGCCAGCGGCCGGGCCTAAATGAGTGGAGTGGATAGCGATGATCGCCTGTAGTCCAGTTTTCGCGTCGTCGAACAGGTGCACCGATTCGTGATGATCAAAATCGGGTAGGTCCCAAAGGGCTGGCATGACAGGCTCCTGACGAGTCGCGAGTTGTTTCGAACCCGCGCAATAATGTTGCGCAGACCATTTGTCAGCCGAAAAGTGTCAATAGCAGTTTCAAGCTAGATATCTCTATCTAGCGAGCGGGAAACCGCGGTGAAATTTAGGCTAGAGTGCTGGCTTTGATGCAATCAAAGTCTAAAGCACTCTAAGGAAAATGGGGCGACCGAGGGGTCTTGAACCCCCGACCTCTGGTACCACAAACCAGCGCTCTAACCAACTGAGCTACGATCGCCATAGACGCCCCTTATTAAAGAAGACGCCAATTTGTTGTCAACCGGAAGGACGTAACTAATCGCGATTTGCGAGTCGTGAAATGTTCCATTTCACTCGAAATCGCTGTGCCTTCCAATCACATTATTTCTTAAGCGAGAGTCCGCCAAAACGCTTGTTAAACTGAGCAACACGGCCACCCGCATCAAGCATCGATCCACGACCACCAGTCCATGCAGGGTGCGATGTCGGGTCGATTTCCAGCGTCATCGTTTCGCCTTCTTTGCCCCAAGTGGAGCGAGTTTCAAACACACTGCCATCGGTCATCTGGACCTTTATCATGTGATAATCGGGATGAATGTCTTTTTTCACGTCGGTATGCTCCTTAAAGGTCCCGGTTTCCGACCGGGTCCAGGAAAATTAGAAGCGCAGCCATTAGCCGCGACTATTATCAAATGCAAGCGTTACACAGGCGGCGGCGGATCAGCGATCATCGCCATGAATGTGCATTCAGCAGCAAGTTGATCGCCAACCATCGCCTGTCCGGCAAATTTGCAAACACGCGGCTTTTTGTGGGTGAGTTGCACATTCAGGTGCAGTAAACACCCCGGCTCGACAGGATTGCGGAACTTTGCATTGTCGATCGCCATGAAATAAACCAGCTTACCAGATCCCGCCAGGCCAAAGCTTTCCATAGCGAGCACGCCAGCAGCTTGCGCCAGCGCCTCAATAATCATCACGCCAGGCATAATCGGGCGTCCGGGGAAATGCCCCTGAAAAAAGCCTTCGTTCATCGTGACTGCTTTGACCGCACGAATGCGCTCATCAAGAACAAGTTCCTCAACGCGGTCAACCAGCAACATCGGATAGCGATGCGGCAGCACGGCCATTACCCGCCGGACGTCGTAATTGGCGAAATCCGCCATCGGCGCTTACCGTCCCTCTTCGGCGGGTTGCGGCTGACCTGTTGGCGCGGCTGGCTGGCCCGGCGCAGGCGCGGCACCCTGTTGTGCCGCAGCAGCTTGTTGTTGCTGCTGGCGGATTGCTGCCATCATGCGCTGTTGTTGAATTTGCTGGATCTGTTCGTAAATGGCCAGCACGCGGCGCGATGTATTGAACGGATCTGGCGGCGTTGTGGCAATTGTCGGCGTCAACTGATCGATCCGCGCCGTCAGCGCGCTATTCAGGTTCAGCAAAGCAGGGTTAGCCACCCATACAACGGCCTCTGGCGACAAAATTATGCTTACCTTTTTCGCTGTGGTCACATCCTTCAGCGCTTTTTCATAGCTTTTATCCAGCGTGTCGATGACATAAATTTGTGCAGCACGGATTGGCAGCTCCAACGTCTGCATTTCCTCTTGCTTAGCTTTTAGCTGGTCGATCAGCGGGCTTTTAGACGCGGCCATCTTCGCCTCTTCTTCGGGCGATAGCTGGTTATCCTTGTTCGTATCAAACTGCTTCGCAAGCTGCTGTTGCAGCGTTTGAATTTCCTGACCGCGCGCGTCGATCAAAATCAAATTGTCGTTATACGCAGTGGAGACTTGCTGAAAGCCGGTCTTGAACGCATTCGAGGTCATGATCGCCTGAATTTCGTCCGCTGTACCAATGCCAGCAACCTGAGCCTGAGCGGCGGGTGCAACAGCACTCATTGCCGACGCCGCAAGCAAAGCCAGCGACAGCGTTTTTCCAAATTTCTTCATCAGAATTGTGTTCCTACGTTGAATGTAAATAATTTCGTATCATCACCCGGCTCTTTCAAAAGCGCGCGGGCAAGGTCGATGCGGAATGGACCGAATGGCGAGTTCCAGTTGACGCCGATGCCGACGGAAACGCGCGGCTTCCAGCTATCACCCAGAAAACGTTCTTGCGCATCTAGCACAGGCGTGCGTGCCGAGCCGTCGGTGTTGAGTGCCACGATATCCTGCAAAGGAATGCCGCTTGCAATCACACCAGTGTAATACAGCGGACCGCCGATGACAGCGGCAACGGCGGGGGTCGTTCCGGTCGCTGCAACGGCGGCTTGAGACGCTCTCTGTGCTTGAAACGTCTGCAACAATGGACTTGCGACTTTGAACACTGCGCCCGCATCGATAAAGATCGAAGGGCGAAGACCCAACTCTTTGGCACCACTGCCTAAAGGTATCTGAAGTTCGGCACGGCCCAGATAATAGGCCCGTCCGCCAATAGCATTATCCTGAAGCAAATCTTTTTTGGCAAGTTGCGGGATATTAGCGGGTAGGTTGTTGATCACCCCGGGCAAGAAACTTACGCGCTGTATGCGCGGGCCAATACCGCGGATATCAAAGCCGCGCATCTGGCCTTCACCAAGATAAAAACGGTCGGTCAAACGAACGTCATCAATACCCAATGCCGCTGAACCGCGATTTTCCAGCGGATACACATAACCGCCCTCCGCCGTTAGCGAGAATATGAAGCCACCATCCGTTAGCCGCCAAAACTTGTCAGCATTCAACCGCGTTTTGATGTAGGACACATCGCCAAGTCCCCAAAGCCCGGCAAAATCCTGACTAAGGCTGACCGAATGCCCGCGGGTCGGGCGGACATTGCTATCCTTGGTATTGTAGATAACCGAATAGCCCAGCGACGATGTTAGACGTTTGCCGATTGCATCGCACAAAAACAACCCCGACTGCGCAACGTCGCAGATATCGGCTGTGCTGTTGCCGCGAATTCCATCATTATTACTGTCCGTGAAAAATTGGCTCTTATCAAGCGTAACATCATCGTTACTAAGCCCGTAGCGGCCTTGGAAAAACAGAAACTCGTTAATCGGAACGCCGGTACGCACTTGAAAGCCGGTCGTTGCTTGGCTGTAGGTGGTTACGTCGCGGTCAAACGGGCTAAAGCTGTTCAAGTCACGGCGAAAGATATCGCCTGCCAACGCAATCGATTTGTCGAGGAAATACGGCTCGGTAAAACCGATTTCCGCTGACTTTGAATAGCTTGAATATGAGATGTTCGCGCGCAGTTCCTGGCCTTTGCCGCGGAAATTGCGTTCTTTGATCGACCCTTGGAAAATGAAGTTTTCAATCGACGAGAAACCAGCCGAAAGCGATAGCTCGCCTGTCGGCTTTTCCTCGACATTGGCTGTCAAAACGATCCGGTCCGGGCCGCTGCCTTGCGATTGCTCGACTTCCAAATCTTCCTGGAAATAGCCTAGAGATTTGACCCGCTCGGTTGTGCGCTTAACCTGAATGCTGTTAAACGCATCGCCTTCGTTCAGGCGGAACTCGCGGCGGACGACTTTGTCCATCGTGTGCGTGTTGCCGTTGATGTCGATCCGTTCCACAAACACGCGCGGTGTTTCAGCCACATCGAACGTGATGCTCATCGTCAGCGCTTCTTTGTCGCGCTTAAACTGCGGGCTAACGTCGGCAAACGCGTAACCGAACAATCCAGCGGTTTCGCTTAAACCCTCGACAGTATCCTCAACCCGTTTGGCGTCATACCAGTCGCCCTCTTTCATCGACAGGTTTTTGGTCAATGCCTCGGATTTGAAATCGCGTATTTTGCTGTCGACCTTTACCCCGCCGAATTTATAGCGCTGTCCTTCTTCGACCACATAAGTGATGATGAAGTCTTTTTTGTCAGGGGTCAGTTCAGCGACCGCACTCACGACGCGGAAATCGGCATAGCCTTGCGTCAGATAAAACTGGCGCAGTTTCTGTTGGTCGAACGCCAGACGGTCTGGATCATAACTTGTACCCGAGCTGAAAATGCTGGTCAGGCGCGCTTGTTTAGTAACCATTTCACCGCGCAACTGACCATCTGAAAATTGGTCATTACCAATGATGTTGATCTGTTGAACCTTAGATTTCGGCCCTTCGTTGATTTCAAAAACAATATCAACGCGGTTTTGATCAAGCTGAACCAGCTTTGGCTCAACGGCTGCGGCAAAGCGGCCCTGACGTTTGTAAAGCTCTACAATCCGCGCGACGTCTGCACGCACTTTGGAACGTGAATAAATCTGGCGCGGAGACAGCTTAATCTCTGGCTCGATCTTTTCGTTCTTAATCCGTTTGTTGCCCTCAAGGATGATGCGGTTGATGACCGGGTTTTCGCGGACCTCGATCGTCACATCGCCATTGGCGTTGCGGATGCTGACATCAGCAAATAATTCGGTGGCGTACAAATCCTTCAATGCTTGGTCAGCGGCGACTTGTGTCCAGGGCTGGCCAGCGCGCAAGCGGATATACGACCGCACAGTATCGGCCTCTAGCCGTTGCGTGCCAGTAACGGCGATTGACTGGATCGTTTCAGATTGCGGAGTGCTTTCCTGCGCGGCAACGGCTTGCTGCGCAAACGCGGTGGTCGGCGCCAACAAACTTGCCAGCACAGCGCCGGCAGAAACAGTGGCAAACGCCGTAGCGACCATCTTGATTTTCATAAATTCTCGACCTTCCTTGCGGCCCCGCATAGATTTGAAGCGCCCTTTGCCCCAACGGGCGCTTACTATCAAGTCATCTCGACCCGTTCGGCTAGTCTTATCCCAAACTACTTATCCCCTGATCGTCACCCTGCCCCAAACAGACCGAATGACGATAGATCGTTGAATGTCACCATCAGCATGAATGCCGCAAGCACCGCAAACCCGGCCCGAAATGCCCATTCCTGCACCGCCGCATTCGCCGGACGACGCCTCACAGCCTCAATTCCATACAGCATCAAATGACCACCATCGAGCATCGGAATTGGCAGCAGGTTGATGAACCCCAAGTTAATCGAGATCATCGCCGCGAGTGAAATGAACGACAGAATTCCTAACGACATCGCCTGCCCAGAAACCTGTGCAATTTTAAGAGGCCCGCCCAATTCCTTGACCGAGCGGCGGCCGGTGATGATTTGGCCGAGGCCTTTTATCTGCTGACGGACCACATCAACTGTCTGGGCAACCGCTAGCCCCGGCGCATCCAAGACGCCGACTGCTTCAATAACGGGCGTTGGTGGTGGAATCCCGATTTGCCCAAGACGGTGCTTGTTACCGAACCGATCAACTTCTGTGCGCACCGCAACTTTAGCCGTGACGGTCAATTGTTCGCCGCCACGCTCGACAACAATTTCCGCGTTCTCATTCGGGATCATAATCACTTCGTTGAACAGCGCGTTGAAGGTATCGATCCTGTGACCGTTTACAGCCAGCACTTTATCGCCAGCCTTGATACCAGCTTTTTCTGCGGGACTTCCTGCTACAACGCTTTCCACGTTAGCCGGCGTAACGCTGTGGCCATAGGCCAATAGGAATGCCATGAAGATCGCAATCGCCAGCAGAAAATTGACCGCCGGCCCTGCAAAAATAATCAGTGCGCGTTTCCACAATGCTTTGGATTGGAATGTTTGGCCGCGTTCATCCTCTGGCAAGCCCTGCCAGGCCGCATCGGGCTGGCTGGCCGGGTTCATATCGCCTGCGAACTGCACATAGCCGCCCAAGGGCAAAGCAGCGATTCGCCACAATGTCCCGCGGCTATCGACGCGGCCATAAATTTGCGGGCCAAAACCGACCGAAAATTTCTCCGCCTTTACGCCAAACCAGCGTCCGACCCAGTAATGGCCGAGTTCATGCACGACCACCAACGTGCTGAGCAGCACGACGAAAGCCAGAACGGTGACGATAATGTTGGGAGATTCAAGCTGCATATGCGATTTTTTCCATTAGAGCCGAGGCATAAGTCCGAGCGTCTGCATCTACGCTGAACAACTCTTCCAGCGTAGACGGTGTTTTCGGTGCATAGCCATCCAACGCATTGGAAACCATATCAGCGATATCGAGAAAGCCAATCCTTCCGGACAGGAAGGCAGCCACGGCGATTTCATTCGCAGCGTTGAGGATCGCTGGCTTTGCGCCACCCTCTTGGATCGCTGTGCGCGCAAGTTTCAGCGCGGGGAAGCGCACAAGGTCGGGGGCTTCAAAATCGAGCCTACCGATGGTGGCAAGATCAAGCGGCTGGCAGTTCGTCTCGATCCGATCAGGCCAGGCAAGCGCGCTGGCAATCGGGATGCGCATATCGGGCGAACCCAGCTGCGCCAGCGTCGAGCGGTCGTGATATTCGACCATCGAATGGATCACCGATTGCGGGTGAACCAGCACGTCTATGTTATCAAGGCCAATAGGGAACAGATGATGCGCCTCGATCAGCTCTAGCCCCTTGTTCATCATCGTCGCGCTATCGACACTGATCTTTGCCCCCATATCCCAATTGGGGTGCGCCACGGCCTGTGCCGGCGTGACGGCGCGCATTTGATTGAGCGAGTAAGTGCGAAACGGCCCGCCGCTTGCGGTCAACGTGATTTTGCGGACCTGGCTGATTTTGCCGCCAGCAAGGCATTGGAAGATGGCGTTGTGCTCAGAATCCACCGGCAAGAGCGTCGCGCCAGACCGAGCGACTGCGGCCATCATGAGCTCGCCTGCAGAAACCAACGCTTCCTTGTTGGCGAGCGCGACAGTTTTGCCAGCCTCGATAGCTGCCATAGTAGGCAGAAGCCCCGCACAGCCAACAATCGCCGCCATTGTCCAGTCGGCGCCCATTTGTGCAGCGTCGATGAGGGCAGCGGGGCCAGCGGCAGCTTTGATGTTGGTGCCAGCCAGTGCGGCTTTAAGTGCGGGATAGGCGGCCTCGTCGGCAACAACCGCAATCTCGGCGTCGAACTCGTTAGCCAGCTTGGCAAGATCACTCGCATTGCCATTGGCGGTGAGTGCCACGACGCGGTAAGCATAGCGGTGCTGGCGGACGAGGTCGAGGGTGGAAAGGCCCACAGAGCCGGTTGCGCCGAAGATGGAGATCGTGCGGGTTTGCGTCATAAATCGCCAGAAAGCACAATAATAGAAAAGGCGACACCAGAAGCAACAATAACAACCGGTAAGAGTCCATCAACCCTATCGAGCAGTCCCCCATGTCCCGGTATGAGTTTGCTAGAGTCTTTCACGCCAGCTTTCCGTTTCATCCAGCTTTCAAAAAAGTCGCCCGTTTGTGCGACAATCGCCAACACCGCTCCAGAAAGCAAAAGCCAAAACGCTCCGTCGTTTGAATTGGGTTGCACGACTTTATTCCAAAGATACAGCGTGACCGCTGCGGCGAACATTCCACCCAATAACCCAGACCAAGTTTTGGACGGACTGATTTTTGGTGCGATTTTCGGCCCGCCGATTGAACGACCAGCAAAATAAGCTCCAACATCTGTTGCAATAACGACAAGTACCAAAGGCACGACCCAATTCGTGGCCATTTTCTCGCCACCCAACATGGCGTCGCTGCCTAATGAAAAAAGCAAAAACGCAGCCAATCCGATGTAAATCAAGCCGCCAATCATCCACGAGAATTTCGCTAAACGATGGCTGGCAATCTTGTCAGATAGCCCCCACCACTCCCACAGCAAACCAATGGTCACAGCTGATATGAACAACGTATAAAGCCAACCACCATGCCACAATGACGCCCCAGCAACCGCCGCCATCACAACCGCCGACGCCGTCCGCACCCCGAGGTCGGACTTCGGCTTCGCCTGCTGCTCCGTCACAAAACCAACCCCAAGACACCGTCACCCTGAACTCGTTTCAGGGTCCATTGGGAGGTTTCCTCTGAGGCTTCTGAATCGGCGCGACGGCAAGACTGGGCTTTGTAAGGCACACTCAGGCGCGACGGCGAAATGGACCCTGAAACAAGTTCAGGGTGACGATTGGGTGGGGTTAAGCAAATCATATCAAAACTCATCGTCCGCCATAGCGCCTTTCGCGCGTGGTGAATTCGGCAAGCGCTCGCCCAAATTCCTCCGGGCCAAAATCGGGCCAGAGCGTGTCGGTAAACCACAATTCCGCATAGGCGGCTTGCCACAGCATGAAGTTGGATAGGCGCTGTTCGCCCGATGTGCGGATCACCAGATCAAGCGGCGGCATGTCGGCGGTGTCGAGGTGGCGGGCAATCGCGTCTTCGGTGATCGCGCCTTCTGCGGCTGCGGCTTGCGCTGCACGGACCAGTTCATCCTGCGCACCATAGTTCAGCGCCACCGCCAAAGTCGTACGCGTATTATGCGCGGTGCGCGCTATCGCGTCTTCGATTAGGTCGATAATGTCGGGAGCGAAAACCTTGTAATTGCCCAATATTTTTAACCGCACATCATTGGCCGCGAATTCGTCGATATCGGATTTGATAAAGGCGCGGAGCAAGCCCATCAGGTCGCTGACTTCATCCTCTGGCCTTTTCCAGTTCTCGCTGGAAAAGGCGTAAAGCGACAACGCCTCTAGCCCGGTGGTTGCGGCGTAGCGCACAATCTCGCGGACTGCCTCGACGCCCTTTTTGTGGCCCAGCGCGCGAGGGAGATGGTGCTTTTTGGCCCAGCGGCCATTCCCGTCCATGATGATGGCGACATGGCGGGGGCCGGCGGTTTCGCCCTGCGTCTGCGCGTCGGCTGTCGGAGCCAAAGCCTTTTTAGCAAACCCTAACATCAGCCAAAATCCGTTCGTGTCGAGCGTAGTCGAGACACCATTTTGGCGCGCCTACCTTCACCGTGTCTCGACTTCGCTCGACACGAACGGGAAAGGAAGGACGCAAACAAAATCACTGGCTCATGATTTCCTTTTCCTTGTGCGATGCCGCGTCATCAATCGCTTTTATCGTCTCATCTGTCATCTTTTGCACTTCGGTTTCCAGCCGCTTGCGATCATCCTCGCTAATCAGCTTCTTGTTCTCGTCGGTTTTCAGCGCGTCATTGGCATCGCGGCGCACGTTGCGCGCGGCGATCTTGCCCTTTTCCGCATATTGCCCGGCGAGCTTAGCCAATTCCCTGCGCCGTTCCTCAGTCAAATCGGGGATCGGCAACCGCAAAGTCTGACCATCGGTAATCGGGTTCAGGCCAAGTCCTGCCGACCGGATCGCCTTTTCAACGGGCGTCACATTGGATTTATCCCACACTTGCACTGTCAACATCCGCGGTTCAGGCGCACTGACGGTTGCGACTTGGTTCAGCGGCATGTTGGAACCATAAACGCCGACCACCACCGGATCGAGCAACGTCACATTGGCACGGCCCGTGCGAAGACCCGATAGATCGCCTTTCAACGATTCCACAGCGCCCTTCATCCGGCGTTCGACGTCGGCCTTGTCATATTGCGCCATGGCTTATTTTCCTTCACTTTTCACAACAGTAGAAACGCCAGTTCCAGCCAGCACTTTCAGGATATTGCCCTGTTCGCGGATAGAAAACACCACGATGGGAATTTCATTGTCGCGGCATAAAGCCACCGCACTGGCATCCATTACTTTCAGATTGTCTGCAAGCACGCGGTCATAGGTCAGCGTATCATAACGCGTTGCGCCCGGCACTTTTTTGGGATCAGCATCATAAACGCCGTCAACCGAGGTGCCTTTAAGTAACGCATCACATTTCATTTCGGCGGCACGCAAAGCAGCGCCGGAATCGGTGGTGAAATACGGTGCGCCCACACCCGCTGCAAAAATCACGATGCGGCCTTTTTCAAGGTGGCGTTCGGCGCGCCTACGGATCACAGGTTCGCAAACCTTGTCCATTTCAATCGCCGATTGTACCCGCGTTTGCACGCCAATTTGTTCCAGCGCATTCTGCATGGCCAGCGCGTTCATGACGGTGGCGAGCATACCCATATAATCGGCCTGCGCGCGGTCCATGCCTTTAGAGGCCCCCGCCACACCGCGAAAGATATTGCCCCCGCCGATCACCAGACAGATTTCAAGACCAGTGTCCTTGGCCGCTTTTACTTCCTCGGCCACGCGGGCAACGGTTTCAGGGTCGATGCCAAAGGATTGATCGCCCATCAACACTTCGCCCGACAGCTTTAACAGGATGCGGCGGTAGCCGTTTGCGCTCATAAGTTCCTCATCCCCGAAATATCGTCCTCACACGATAATGGCGCCCAGCTATAAGAGCCGTGCGCCATATCGCCAAGGCTTTATCAGCCTTTCCTCCCCAAAGCGGAGAGGGCTGTTTTTAGTTGCCGACAGCAGCAGCCACTTCGGCGGCGAAGTCGGAAACTTCTTTTTCAATGCCTTCGCCAAGCTGAAAGCGGACATAGTCCGTCAGCACGATGGCGGAACCAGCGGCTTTGCCAGCGGCGGCAACTACGTCGGAAATCGGCGTCTTGCCATCCATCACCAACAACTGGCTGAGCAATGCGTTTTCTTTGGCGAACTTTTTCACAGCGCCTTCGACCATCTTTTCGACGATGTCCGCAGGCTTGCCGCTTTCCGATGCTTTTTCACGCGCAATGCCGCGTTCACGCTCAAGCGTTTCGGCATCA
>JAYVGQ010000092.1:0-3414 GCA_043771985.1 Sphingomonadales bacterium | reverse complement strand
GATTACCACCGAACTCGTTGAAATTATTTCCGGCGCCGAAGCGCTTTAAGACATCAAGAAGGCAAGGAAGACAATCATGGCAACCGCCCCAAAGAAAACCGCCACCTCCGCTAAAGCTACGGCGGCCAAGGCTGCTCCAAAAGCTGCTACCTCCGCCAAGGCTCCGGCGGCCAAGGCTGCTCCTAAGGCTCCAGCAAAGAAAACTGCCAACGCGAACACATCTGGCGCAACTGCGCTGAACGTCGCTGGTGCAACTGGCCGCGTTAGCCAAGTCATCGGCGCTGTCGTTGACGTTAGCTTTACTGGCGAACTTCCCGCAATTCTCTCCGCGCTGGAAACCGATAACAACGGCAACCGCCTTGTTCTTGAAGTGGCACAACATCTGGGCGAAAACACCGTCCGCACCATCGCGATGGATTCGACCGATGGCTTGACTCGTGGCCAGCCAGTCCGTGCCACCGGCGCGCAGATTTCTGTGCCTGTTGGTCCCGCGACCCTGGGACGCATCCTCAACGTTGTTGGCGAGCCTATCGACGAACAAGGCCCGGTCATGACCGACCTGCGCGCACCAATCCACGCCGAGGCTCCTTTGTTCGTTGACCAGTCAACCGAAACCGAAGTCCTTGTCACCGGCATTAAGGTCATCGATTTGCTCGCACCTTATGCAAAGGGCGGCAAGATCGGTCTGTTCGGCGGCGCGGGCGTTGGCAAGACGGTTCTTATTCAAGAACTGATCAACAACATCGCAAAGGGTCACGGCGGCACATCAGTGTTCGCAGGCGTCGGTGAACGCACCCGCGAAGGTAACGATCTGTACCACGAATTCCTCGACGCTGGCGTTATCGCCAAGGACAAGGACGGCAACCCAACGCCAGAAGGCTCCAAGGTTGCCTTGGTCTTTGGCCAGATGAACGAACCTCCCGGAGCGCGCGCGCGCGTGGCTTTGTCGGGCCTGACGATTGCCGAATATTTCCGCGATGTTGAGGGCCAGGACGTTCTGTTCTTCGTCGATAACATCTTCCGCTTTACGCAAGCTGGTTCCGAAGTGTCCGCATTGTTGGGCCGTATTCCATCGGCTGTGGGTTATCAGCCAACATTGGCGACGGACATGGGCCAGCTGCAAGAGCGCATCACATCGACCAACAAGGGTTCGATTACATCGGTGCAAGCCATTTACGTTCCCGCAGATGACTTGACCGACCCTGCCCCAGCCGCGTCGTTTGCCCATTTGGATGCGACCACCGTTTTGAACCGTGCGATTTCAGAGCTTGGCATTTATCCAGCGGTTGACCCGCTCGACTCCACCTCACGCGTCCTTTCGGTCGCTGTTGTCGGTGACGAGCATTACAACACCGCTCGCCGCGTTCAGGAAACGCTGCAGAAATACAAATCGCTGCAAGACATCATCGCCATCCTTGGCATGGATGAATTGTCCGAAGACGACAAGCTGACCGTCAGCCGCGCGCGTAAGATTCAGAAGTTCTTGTCGCAACCGTTCCACGTTGCTGAAGTCTTCACCGGTATCTCGGGCAAGTTCGTTCAGATCGAAGACACCGTGAAATCGTTTAAGGCGGTTGTCGATGGTGAGTATGATCACCTTCCAGAACAAGCGTTCTACATGGTCGGCGGCATCGATGAAGCCATCGAAAAGGGCAAGAAACTGGCGGCTGAGGCGGCTTAATCTACTTTGCCTTCTCCTTTGGGAGAAGGATACGAAGCCTTGACTGCGCAGCAGTCTAGGCGAAGTTGGATGAGGGGCTGTGTGCTCTCGTTGGGGCACAACCCCTCACCCAGCTACGACTAGCAAGCAAGCTTGCAAGTCTTCACAACCCTCTCCCGCTGGAGAGGGAAGTTGGGAACAAGAAAAATGGCATTGCACTTCGAACTCGTAACCCCTGAACGCCTGATCCGCAGCGAGGACGTCCATATGGTCGTTGTCCCCGGCGCAGAGGGCGACTTTGGCGTGCTTGAAGGGCACAGCCCGATGATGTCCACATTGCGCGACGGTGCGATCAGCATTTACGCCAGCGCAGGCGCAACGCCCGAACTGCTCAACGTTTCCGGCGGCTTTGCCGAAGTGAACGAAAAAGGCCTGACTATCTTGGCAGAAGTTGTGCGGACTGAGTAGAGTTCCTGATCAGACGGGTTTCTTAGATTGCGAACCCAGTTTCAGGATGATTGCTAGCAGTGCCACAATCAGCATTATGAAGCGCGGATAATGCAGCATGCCTTCAAGACAGGCCATCCCGAGCAGCGTATACAGACAAGTCATTAGCGGCCACAAAGCAGGCCGATCACGCAAGACTATGCTATGCGCGCGTACAACAGCGCGGCCCAATAACCAGGATGCTCCGCTCGCGCCGACAACCCCCCAGCTGATCAGAAATTGCAGCATGAAATTATGCGGCTGCGTATGACGCCAGCCGATAAATACTTCCCAAAATGTCGAGCCCGATCCCCAGCCAAATAATGGCGCGTCAAGCCAACGGTGAAAAGTCTGCACCCACATTTCAACTCGGCCCGATCCAGCGGCTGACAGGCTACTATATTCGCTAACCGATTGGAAAAGCCGGAACTCACTGGCGTTCGGCGGCAGCAGCCACGAGGCAAGCGTCGCAGCTATGCCTGTCAGTATTGAAAGGCGGCCAATCGTGTGGAGCGAAGGCCATGCGCGCATGCTGATTATTTGGACAAAACAGGCTACGCCAATAGCCAGAAGCGCAGCGCGCGTTCCCGACCAGATCGTCATGCCAATGGCCAAAAGGAAGAACCAGTCGCGCCAGTCAGGCTTTCCCTGATCCTTACGAGCCAGAATGATGCCTGCAAACAACGCGGCGATTGCACCTGTCCAGGACCCGAAATGCCGTACGCTGATAAAGCCGGGAAGCGCTGCGTGCCATTCAATAACGCCGCCATAAACGCTCGACGCGGGTGGTGGCAGAAGAAACCTCCAGGCGGTGAGGAAGGCCAGCAGCAGCAGACCAATGCCCAGCCCGTAAGGCAAAGCGCGCATTACATCGTCCTTATCACGCCCAATCAGGTGATAAGCCGACAGCCCGAACAAGACATGCACGCACATGCTGACCGAGATCACACCAGATGTTAGCACCTGTTCTGACACAAGCAGGCTGCTGGCAAACAGGCCGAAGGCAAACAGAGCAATGGCGATTTTAACATCACGCCGCAAAAGCGCAAAATAGTCGCGCAATTCCAAGCCACGCGCCATTGCCCATAAAATCACGCAAAGCTCAGCAAAGACAAACGGTACTTCCTGCAACCGGGTCCATTCATAAAATGGTTCGCCCATGTGGTGCATGTAAGTCGGGTAGATAAGCGCCGCGAGTACAGGCATCAAAACGCCCAGCAAAATCCCCAACACGGTAGGGAAGTTGGCCGCTATTGCTGCCAAAGGCG
>JAYVGQ010000091.1:0-121685 GCA_043771985.1 Sphingomonadales bacterium | reverse complement strand
CGCTAGAGCGCGCGCAGAATGGGCGTATAGCTCAGCGGTAGAGCACTGCATTGACATTGCAGGGGTCGCAAGTTCAAACCTTGCTACGCCCACCATTCTTCCCCCTTTACGTCATGCGGTTTGTAATGACGGACTGCTCGGCGGCACATTGTGCCAGCCCTTGTGCGCGCGGGTGAAGGCGCTAAGTTCAGAATAGCCCAACAGTTCGGCGATCTCGCTCATCGAGCGTCTTCCCTCAAACCGGTACAAATCGCACAAGTCGCGGCGAACCTGTTCCAACAAATCACGGAACGGATGACCTTCCTGAACCAGTTTACGCCGCAAAGTCCTCTCGGTCAGCCCAAACGATGCGGCCAAACGTTCCAGCTTCAGCGGCGATTTGTTCAGCTCGCTGGCCAAGTATAAATAGCTAAGCGCTGTATGTTTGCGACCTTGCGCAAACCAAGCCACTGGCTGTGCATATTTTAATTGCACCATCGACTGCAAATCCGGATTCGCGGTCGGCAGCGACAAGTGTAGCTGGCTGCGATCAAATTCTAGGCAGGTCTCCGCCGCACCAAAAACGACGGAGCAGCCCAGAAGCTCAGCGTAAAGTGCCTCGGCAAAGCGCGGCTGATGCCGGAACCGCGCGACTTTGGGCGCGATTCGCGCGGGCAAGCACGTCCGATAGAAATGTGCATAGCTTGCCGCCGAAAATTCGATGCATGAATCCAGTTGGCGATGCTCATCGTTGGGAAGGTCCCAGATCAACGACGCAGGCGATGCGCCGAGATCCAATTTGGCTTTCCATACATTCTGGCGAAAAACCTGAATATCGACTGACGTCTGCAGCATGTCGCCCACTGTAGGTGCGAGCATTGCCACAAAACCAAGGTCTGAAAAACAGCTCGGCTTTGCCGCGCGCGCCAGCCGTAATCCAATAGCAGGATCCGCAAATTCCCGCTCGATCGCCGCAAAGAAATTGATGAGCACCGCCCGTGAGACGCGGCCAATAGGATTGCGCAACGGTGCATCGCTTAAGTGCAACGCTGACAATAATCGGGGACGACTCGCCCCCATATTGACGGCACCGCGCAACAGCCGGTCGACAAAATTGGCGCTGACGGTATCAGGCTGTAATTGCCCGATGCGCGGCGCCAGTTCATCTGCCCAATGCGGAATGGTTGCGCTCCCCTTCTTTTGCCCATTAAGCAACCATGCCATCGGCCAATGTGCAAGTGGCAATTGCTTGCCTGTGCTTTACGTTCACGTTAAGCCGCGTTCATGAATTTGTCCGATATCTTGTCGCAGCTCCGACCCGGAGCACAAAAGCACCGCATCACTACTCCAGCCACATGGCATCAGGGCCGCACCTGTTATGGCGGCTTAAGCGCGGTTTTGGCCTATCATGCCGCCAGCCTTGCAGCGGACGATTTGCCGCCTTTGCTATCTGGGCAAATTGCCTTTTCCGGCCCCTTAGCGGGTGAGGTCGAGATCATCACCAGCATCCTGCGTCGCGGCCGCAACAGCGCGTTTATCAAAAGCGAAATTTCTATCGGCGATGAAATTGGCCTTAGCTGCACCTTTGTTTTCATGGCCCGCCGCGAGAGCCATGTCGATTATGAAGCTGTGCCGCGGCCCGGCTTCCCGCCGATCCCCGGCGACGCCAGCACGCGCAGCGGTCCGCCTGAATTTTTCACACACAATATGGATTATCCCGAAAAGCGACTGATCATGGGGCAAGGCAAAGCGCGGCTGGCCAACTGGCACCGGCTAAAGGCTTATGCTGGCGTTGATCCTGTCGCCAATCTGATCTGCATGGGTGACGCCCTTCCGCCATCGACAATGGGGTTGATGCAAAAAGAGGGGATGATTAGCTCAATCAACTGGCAGTTTAACCTGCTGACAGCGACGCCGGAAACGGAAAACGGCTGGTGGTTCCTTGACAGTGAAACCCACCACGCCGCGCATGGCGCAAGCAGCCAATACATGACCGTATGGAACAGTCGCGGTGAACCGATGATGACCGGGATGCAGTCAGTAGCTTTGTTCGTTTAGGCAGCTTTGCGTGCAAAACGGATAGCGACCATCGCCAGCGCTGCAACGATGAAAAAGTCGACAAAGGTTTTGTAGAATAACCACACATCGGTGCTGGCAATTTTTGCCACCACATAGTTTAGGGCTGCCATAACGAGGCCGACAAGGCCCATAGCAAACGCCATACGCCCGGGGTCGATGTCCGAATAAGGCATATAACGCGCGAGCCCGCGCCCGACATAATGCCCGCCGCGCAAACCATCGATGATAAAGAAACTCGCGCCGATCAAGCCGGTTATTGTGCCGCGCAGTTTGACCCATTCCTCATCCGCCAGATACCATGCAAGCCCCGCTGAAATCGCCAGCATGACGATGCCAAACAAAGCCAACCCTCCAGTAACGTCGATTTTGGTGAAATACTGAAACAGCACTAAGGCAAAGCCAACGGCCACGCCCACCATCGCGGCTGTTTGCAGATCTGTCATCTTGGCAATGACATAGAACAGCAGGCCAGTGATGATATCTATCGCAAAGGGTAAGCGGTTGTTTTTCGCGAGCACGCCGGATGCAAACGGGTGTGGCTGATCGCCGCTGTGACCGCTTTGGAACGCATCCTTCACGCTGGCGTGTTTAACCGTGTCAGCGCGGTATTTCTCGGGATAGGCAAGCGTCACCCCGGGATGGCTTTCAAAAACAACTTCGCCATCGACCCGCGCGATAATCCCGGTGGTCAACGACGTGATATAGCCCAGCTCTACTTCTAACGTCCGGCCATCGGGCAACGCACACCTTAACCGGTGGTTGCGCACCGCGTCAGTACCAATCAGCGGCGTGCAATCGCGCGCTTGCTCCACATCCAGCATCGACAGCGTGGAATGCAGGCCATCGGTCTGCGCATAATTGCGGACGGCAAATTTCAAGCCATCGACCGAGAACCGCCGGGTCCGGAATCGCCACCACGTAAACGCCATCAGCCCAAAGCCGCCTGTTTTTCCTCAGCCAATTTGTCGAGTTCGGCGCGGCTTTTCTTTTCGCTCGCCGATTTCAACTGGCCGCATGCTGCCATGATATCGCGACCCCTTGGTGTGCGCACAGGCGCGCTGATGCCGTTGGCGAAAATCAGGCTGCTAAAGGCGCGAATGCGTTCGGGCGTGGAGCATTCATAGTCCGCGCCGGGCCATGGGTTGAACGGGATCAAATTGACTTTGGCAGGCAGCTGATACAGTTTAATCAAGCGTACCAGTTCGCGTGCATCATCATCGCTGTCGTTTTTACCTTTTAGCATCACATATTCAAATGTGATCCGCCGCGCGTTGCTGGCTTGCGGATAATCGGCACAGGCTTGCAACAGTTCTTCGATACCATATTTGCGGTTGAGCGGGACGATTTCGTCACGGACTTCTTTGGTCACTGCGTGCAATGATACCGCTAGGTTCACGCCAATCTCTGCCCCTGCACGGGCCATCATTGGCACAACGCCGCTGGTCGACAATGTGATTCGGCGTTTCGATAAAGCCAGTCCATCGCCGTGCATCACAACTTTCAAAGCATCGCGGACATTGTCAAAATTATACAAAGGCTCGCCCATGCCCATCATCACGATATTGGTCAGCATCCGGCCATCAGAAGTGTAGTGACCGCCCTCGTCATCGTCATCGTCATCGGCAGTATCAGCGCCAAAGCCTGCCATATTGCCCTTTGGCCATTCGCCCAAAGCATCGCGCGCTAGCATGACTTGTCCAACAATCTCGCCCGGGGTCAGATTGCGCACCAGCCGCATTGTGCCAGTGTGGCAGAACCGGCAATTCAGCGTGCAGCCGACCTGCGACGACACGCACAGCGTCCCGCGATCCGCATCGGGGATAAACACCATCTCGTAATCCTGCGCGTCGTCAGTTCGCAGCAGCCATTTGCGTGTGCCATCGCTGCTGACCTGCGCCTCAATCACTTCGGGACGGCCAATAACGAAGCGCTGCGCCAGCCAAGGCCGCATGGGTTTGGCAATGTCGGTCATCAGTTCAAAATCGATGACGCCGCGATGGTATATCCAATGAAACACTTGTTTCGAGCGCAGCTTTGCCGCTTTTTCATCAAGCTGCGATTCAAGGAATAACTGCCGGATTTGCAGATGGTTGAGACCGATCAGGTCGATCCGCCCATCCAGACGCGGCGTGATAGCACGCGGGGTGACAACAGGGTCGATATAGCCAGGGATTTGCATAAACGCGCCCATAAGGACATGCGTCGCCAAAAGCGAGTCTTACGCTATTTAGTCGCACACCCCAAAGCCGCGGCATCGATGGCGCTGGCCGCCCCGCGCAGAGCATAAGCGTCGGTGATCGTGCCGCCATTGACGCCGGTGCTTTGCACGCTGAGCGAGCCTGCGTTTCGGATGGCAGCGATGATAGCCAGATCCATCGCCCGATCCTTGGCGCGGCCAGTGTTGCCCTCGGCAGTTAGCTGGAATCGACGCCCACCCACCGACAGTCTAATCCCGGCATCGGCACTGCGTGTGCGCGAAAGCTTGACGGACAGCTGATGACTTAACCCTCGTTTCGGCCAGAAACCGACCGAGACATAGCCGCCCGTTCCGCTGCTTTCACCAGGCGAGCCAATCGCATAACAGCGCGGACCCTCGGCATCTTTGAACGCAGCCCAGCCTTGATATGCGCCCAGCCGTTCCTTCGCCAGCAAAGGTGCTGCGATCAGGCAAAGCAAAAGCGCACCCGTCAGCTTCAAGCCTTTTCTCCCGCACCTTCGCCAAGCGTCACAATCTGTTCGACGCCGTCGCAAATCATCACCATACTGCCCTGCGGTAAGCTGTCGGCGATTGGCGCGTCAAACATTGGCATGATCGGCAATTCCAGCAACAACCCGCGCAACACCCGCGCCGACATTCCATGCATCAGGACAATCGCATCGCCGGGTTCGGCCATGGCCTCGTCAATCCAGCTGGACAGGCGAACGGCAATATCGTCATACCATTCGCCGTTCGGTGGTTTCACTGAAAAGAGATGATGTTCGTGGTCAATAATCGGCCCAGACATCTCCGCAATTTCGGCATAGGTGCGTTCGGACCAGTCACCGACATCGATTTCCTGCAACCGGTCATCAGCCTTTGTCTGGTGCCAGTCCGCCCCCACATACTCCGCGACAATCGCAAGAGTTTGTAGCGCGCGGCCAGCCGTAGACGACCATAAAAGCGGCGCAGGCTTTTCCGCAAACCACGGCGCAACTGCCCGGCCCATCGCATCGGCTTGCGCAAATCCGGCCCGCGTCAGCGGCGTATGCAGCGCCTGCTGCCCCTGCATCCGCGCGACCGCATTATACACCGTCTCGCCATGGCGCGCGATAAACAGCCGTTTTCCGTTAGTCGTCAATGGGTAAACCTTCACAAATTTTGGGCCTTCTTCCACAGATTTATCCGCTGTGCAAAGCCAATCAGCTTGCCCTAAAGGACAGAGTTGTTAAGTAAGAATCACCAAATTGCAGGCAGTTTCGGTGACTGTGTAGCAGATCGGCCAACGCGGCCAAAAGGGGATAGGACCAAGATGAAAGCGACGATCGAGCGCGCGACTTTGCTGAAAAGCCTGGGCCACGTGCAATCCGTGGTGGAACGACGCAACACCATCCCCATTTTGTCCAACGTCTTGATTGAGGCCAGCGAAAGCGGCGAGATCAAACTGACTGCGACTGACCTTGATCTGCAAATCGTCGAAACGCTGTCTGGCGAAGTAGAGATCGCGGGTAGCACAACGGTTTCAGCGCACACTTTGTTTGAGATTGCGCGCAAGATGGCCGACGGTAGCCAAGTGCAAATCCATGCAGCGGACGGCCGGATGGCGATCAACGCTGGCCGTGCACGCTTTTCGCTAGGCACATTGCCACGCGACGATTTCCCGATGATCGCCGAGGGTGAGCTGCCAACCAGCTTTGAACTATCGGCTGCGGCCCTTGTGCAGATTATCGACAAGACACGCTTTGCGATTTCGACTGAGGAAACACGCTACTACCTCAACGGTATTTTCTTGCATGTTACAGAGGACGGCGAGCCATCATTGCGCGCCGCCGCCACTGACGGCCACCGGCTCGCGCGCGTGACTTTGCCGCGCCCAACAGGTGCAGAGGGCATGCCTGACGTTATCGTTCCGCGCAAATGCGTGGCTGAGGTACGCAAGCTGCTCGACGAAAGCGGCGACAACAATATCCAGATCGATCTATCTGCATCCAAAATCCGTTTCACTTTCGACAAGGCAATTCTGACGTCCAAGCTGATCGACGGCACCTTCCCCGATTACAGCCGCGTCATTCCAACGGGCAATGACAAGCTGTTGAAAATCGATCCCAAAAGCTTTGCTGAGGGCGTCGACCGCGTGGCGACCATCGCCACCGAAAAAACCCGTGCCGTTAAAATGGCGCTGGATAAGGACAAGATCACTTTGTCGGTCACGAGCCCCGAAAACGGCACAGCGGCGGAAGAAGTTCCCGGCAGTTACAATGACGACAGTTTCGAAATCGGTTTTAACGCCCGCTATCTGCTTGATATATTGAGCGAGATTAAAAGCGACACTGTCGAGCTGCACCTGGCCGACGCCAGTGCACCGACGTTAATCCGCGAGAACGACAAGTCAGCTGCGTTGTATGTATTGATGCCGATGCGGGTTTGATGGATTTGCAATTGGTAAGGAAATCCCTTACGCAGTCTGTATGATTATAGGTCGAATCACCGCCAAGGCCCAAACCACAATTCCAAGAGCTGTGCGCTTGGCGCTTGGGCTGTTACCCGGTGACGATGTCGTCTGGGATATTGAAGGCGATCAGGTGATACTGACCAAGGCCAGCGCAGCAGCTGATCCCTTTGTCGGCAATTTTGATAGCTTTACCGAATGGGCGAGCGACGCCGATTGCAAGGCGTTCGATCATCTCTAACGCGAACTTCGCGCCGGGGGACGTGGTTTGGGTGCCATTTCCTTTTGTTGAAGCACCGCGACTGCGGGATCGACCCGCTCTGGTCATCAGCGTGCTGTCGCCCAACTCCGATATTCAACTTCTTTGGGTGCTAATGATAACCAGCGCGGCTAACCGTGGCTGGCGTGGTGATGTTTCTTTAGAAACGCAGTTCGCCGAATGCGGGCTAGAAGTGCCATGCGTTGTTCGGACGGCAAAGATCTCAACAGTGGAGGGCAAGCGCGCACGGTGCGCCGGACGCTTGCCGGATAATGTGTTTGAAGCGGTACAGGCGCAAATATTGCAAATCATCCCGTAAGAATTTTTTGAGCGAGCCTACACTCACCAGGCCCCTCCCCCCAACACCACAAAGAACCGCCCGGTCCTCAACAAAGAGGCCGGGCGGGAAGTTGGACGTTCGCGGGAGGAACGTGGGTAGGTGGCGGGAACATAGGACAGGGTGTGTTTGCTCTTGTCTCTAGCCCAGCCACCAAACTTGGTGGGGAACGTCGCCGTTTCCGGTCGCGCCCCCCAGGAACTCAATAATTATAGGCACGTTCGCCGTGTTCGGAGAGATCAAGCCCTTCGCGTTCTGCTTCCTCGCTTGGGCGTAGGCCGAGCGTGAGTTTCAGTCCGTAGAACAGCACTGCTGAGACAACGCCAGTCCATAGGACAGTGATTCCGACAGCCTTAATCTGCACCATCAGCTGCGCGCCCATGTCATAAGCACCGGGAACTGCTGGGAAGACGGTGTAGTCAAAGAAGCCCTGACCACCGAGTGCGGGGTCGGCAACGATAGCGGTGGCAAGAGCACCGACAATGCCGCCAACACCGTGCACGCCGAATACGTCGAGCGTATCGTCGTACTTCAGCTTGTTCTTGATGATCGCGACAAAAATGTAGCACACGCCCGAGGCCACAAAGCCGAGGATGATCGAAGTCATCGGGGCGGCAAAGCCACTGGCAGGGGTGATCGCAACCAGACCGGCAACAGCACCTGTGACAGCCCCCAGCAGCGACGGCTTTCCATGATGCAACTGTTCGATGATGCACCATGCAACTGCGGCAGCGGCGGTGGCAACGAATGTGTTCATAAAGGCAAGCGCGGCAAGGCCATTTGCTTCAAGGTTAGAGCCGGCATTAAAGCCAAACCAGCCCACCCACAAAAGCGAAGCACCGATCATCGTCATGGTCAGGCTGTGCGGCGGCGTTGCTTCTTTGCCATAACCAAGGCGCTTGCCAACGATCAGGCAGCCGACAAGTCCGGCGATACCCGCATTGATGTGAACCACTGTGCCGCCAGCAAAATCAAGCGCGCCCATGCCCCACAGATAACCGGCATCTTGTGAAATAATCGAACCGTCCGCCGCTTTTTGTACTGTGTCCGCCAAAAAGTCCGGGCCAGCCCAATACCAAACCATATGTGCAATCGGGAAATACGCGAGCGTTAGCCACAAGACCGTAAAGATAATAAGCGGCGTAAACTTGATCCGTTCTGCAAATGCCCCGACGATCAGCGCCGGTGTGATGCACGCAAAGGTCATCTGGAACACGACAAAGGCGTATTCCGGAATGTAAACATTATTGCTGAATGTCGCGGCGTAAGTGGTGGCATCGACGCCAGCCAAGAAGGCTTTCGACAGACCGCCGATGAACGGCCCGCCGCTTGTAAACGCCAGGCTATAGCCATAGCTGACCCAGACAAGCGCCGCGACCGACACGATCATGAACACCTGCATCAGCAGCGAAAGCATATTCTTTGTGCGGACTAGGCCGCCGTAAAACAGTGCGAGCGCCGGAACCGACATGAGCAGCACCAACGCGGAGCTGATAAGCATCCATGTTGTGTCGCCTTTGTCGACCATACCCGCCATTTGTTCAACGGTTGGCGCTTTAATCGGGCCGCCTGCTGCCGGTGCAGCGGCGGCAACAGTGCTTGCTACCTCCTGCGCAAAAGCGGGAAGTGCTGCAAACAGGCCAACCCCCGCTGCTCCCATCCATTTCAAAGTTTTTATCATTGGTGTGTCTTCCCTATTTATCGTCAGTGTTTTTATGAAAGTTACAGTGCCGCAGCGTCTGTTTCGCCGGTGCGGATGCGCGTTGCGCCGACCAATTCGAGTTCGAAGATTTTGCCGTCACCGATAGAGCCGGTTTCTGCGGCTGCCTGAATCGCTTCGATCACTAATGGCGCAGAGTCGCTGCTACAGGCGACTTCGATCTTGATTTTGGGGATCATGTTGGTGGTGTATTCGGCACCGCGATAGACCTCGGTCTGCCCTTTCTGGCGGCCAAAGCCTTTCACCTCAGACACAGTCATGCCCGATACGCCCTGCCCAGCAAGCGCTTCACGCACCTCGTCCAGCTTGTGCGGTTTGATAATGGCAATGATATATTTCACGCGGCCAGCCCCCGATTGTTTTTGTATCGAGAGTTGCTTTGCAAAGCCTGTGCCAGTGGCGGAAATTCGTTATCTAAAGGAAATGACAATGCTGCATTGCACAATTATTCAGCATGGCAGCTACTGTCATATGCCTAATAATTAGGCATAGAATTACGCAGCTTAAATTTTAGGCATGTTTGATGTTGGCCCATAAAGGCAGATGGTCCGACGCCAGTTTCGCCAGCGCTGAATTATGCGCATCTGCGACATCAACGACAATATCATGGCTGACAATGATGCGGTCCAGCCTAGCCATCGGCTTTCGACTGTGAAAACTTGGCGGGGTTTTCACCAGCCGGTGATGGTGAAAAGCAAATTCGGATAGCGCACCCCTATCGGACCATTGGTTGAAATCGCCCATGATGACAGTCGGCAAATGCTGCGCGGCCCCATCAAGATGCGCCAGTATCGCCCGGATTTGCCGCCGCCGCCATAGCCCGGACAGATCAAGGTGCGCGCCGACTATCCGCAGCGCCGACCCCTTTATGCGCAATTCCGCAACCACAGCACCGCGCGGCTCCAGTGTCGGGATAATCAGCGGCTGTGCGTGCCGAACCTCAATGCCGCGCCGAACCAAAATCGCATTGCCATGCCAGCCGATACCATGCGCTCGCCCGCCAAAATCGACAGGCAGATAATCACTATTTTCCAAAAAACTGTGATGCGGAATAGCACTGGTGCGCAGGCCAAAGCGCCGATCCGCCTCTTGCAAAGCAACGACGTCTGCGTCGATCTCGCGCAGCACCGCCAGCACCCGTTCGGGGTCTCGCCGCCGGTCCGTGCCGATACATTTGCGGATGTTATAGGTCGCAACCTTCAGCGGCTCCATATTGCGATGCATAGTCGAAAGCGTGCGTCAGCGAATAGCCCTTTATTATGTTCGCATTTCGTTCTACGCCGCCTTCCGGAAGGGTCGAATCATGGCAACACTGTCGGACAAAAGCTGCGATGGGGCAGCCGCAGTCGCGCGCGGCGTAAGCCGTTTGTTCGTGCGCAACCAGATTATGGTGCAGTCCGAGGTGTCGCTGCGCAATCACCGCCGTGCCGACCTGATGGGCGTTAATGCCAAAGGCGAGATTGTAATCGTCGAAATCAAATGCGCGCGCGGTGATTTATTGGGCGACCAAAAATGGCCGGAATATCTCGATTATTGCGACCGATTTTTCTGGGCTGTGCCAGCGGGGTTTGATTATGCGCCGATTGAAAGCGCTGCGTTCTTGCCAGAGCGTACCGGGTTGATCGTTGCCGATGCCTATGACGCGCAGATCATCCGCCCCGCAGCGTTGGTCCCGCTCGCCGCCGCGCGCCGCAAAGTGGAAACGCAAAGGCTGGCGCGGCTGGCGATGCGCCGCTTGATGGGGATTGCTGATCCCGAAATGGCGCTAGAGGCGGTTTGGGTCGAATAACTAGCCCTTGGGATTATACCAGATCGGCGAGGTATAGGCCCGTTCTTGCGATTTCAGTTCGGCGTTGGCGGGTAATTTCGCCCCATAACGCAGCGCATCGAACACCACCCAGCGCGGGGTCGGGATTTCCAAAACACGAACATAATAAAATGCGCGTTGGCTTGCGTCAAATTCAGGATCGCGCCACACGCTGCGCAGTTCGGGGGCGCCGATGCTGTTGGTGTAGTCTGCCTTGGCAATGTCGACAGTGTCGCCCACTGGCGTCAACTTTCCGCCAGATAGGCTGCGCGTTTCCGGCGATGACCAGACTATATCGAACACCGTTTCGTGCAACTTACCTGCGGCATCAACCCAACCTTTGACGATCTGCACCCGATCAAGATTAGCACCTTCGGGGTCTTTCAGCGCAGAGAGCAAAAAGCTTGGTGCGCCGCTGCCCGATTTCAAATCTGCCCCCATCGGCACACCCCGCGCATAGCCCGCCTTTACCCAATCGCCACTGAAATCCTTGTCAGTAAAATCCCACCCGCCAAAAACGCGCACTTGCATCCGCGGGCCAGTCGTGGCGTAAACTTCACGGCGCGTCATGGCATCGAAAATCGCCGCGCGGGTGTTTGCCGTTGCCCAGACAGCGGCATAGCCCCCTGCCAAATACTGCCAGCCGAAACGGCCTACATCAATCCCCAAATTCTGTGGTTGTGACGCGCGCTTGGCATTGGGTTCCGCGTCGGCATGCTTGCCAAAAAAGTTGTTTTCGTCACCAGTCGCAAGCCCGGTATGGCTATCCGTCGACCCGACAAAGCCCATTTTATAGGGGTTAACGCCGGTCTTCGCCTCAATCGCCAGCCCGCGTTTCAGCGCCTCACGCACATAATCGCCGCCCAGCATATCGGGCGTTTTTTTGCGCTGCATGGTCAGATTGCCAAGCTCCCAACCGGCATCACCAAAACCTGCAAATTCATCATTGGGCGAAAGGAACGGATGCGCTTCGCTATCGCCTTTGATCTGCGTGATCTCAACCAACGGCTCCCGCGCTGCCCGGCGCTTTGCATAGTCTGCGGTCATCGGCCCGCCACCCGGCGCGACCATTTCGAACATTAATCCGTTGGACACGTTGCTGTTATGGGGGATCGCCAGCATTTTGCCGCCGCTAGTCTTCTCATACGCATCCATATAGTCCCACAATTTGTCGACAGTCTCTGTGCCTTCGGTTTGTGGGTCATAAGGCAACACCTGCTCGGCGCGCGGCTTTCCATCGCGGAACATCACGACGCGGTGCAGATTGTCGCCCTGCGGCATCAAGGTGTATTCAAAACCCATGAACGCTGTAAATTTGCCCGGTTCGTTATAGCGTTCGACGATACCAGTATGCGAATTCCAAATCTGTTTGGTGCCTTTGCGCTGTTGTTCGCGCGGCAGAATTCCGATCAGCTTGCCTTCACCGGCCGCTGTAATCAGCTCCATCGTCGCCCGCATACGGCCGGCCTGGCCTTCATGCATCATGTCGTACCAGCGCAATAGCGTGGGATCTTTGATCATAAAGCGCGGAGCATCATACAAACGCTGCGTCGCGCCAAGCCCGCCGGAATGGTCAGCAATGACAAGGAAATCAAGTGGGCGGTCGAGTTTAGCTTTTAATCCCCAAGTGGAGGTCACTTCTTCGCCGCGCGCAAAGCGCAGCGCTTCTTCAGGGCCCAGCTTTACGCCGAACCCGAAAGCATCGATTGAGTTGGAGGTGTGAAGATGCGTGTCGCCCCACAGCAATTTAGTCGCAACACCGCTGGTGACTTCTTTATCGCTGCTGGCTTGCATATCGACGGCAACGCTGTTTGCGCGGCTGTCTCTAATCTTGCCAAAGCCCCAATATAGACCCGCCCCAACAGCGATTACCGCTACAGTGCCGAATGCGATTTTGCGAAATGATGCCATTATGCTGTCCCCCGCGCCGAAAGCTGCTCCCAAAGATAGCGTTCGTCAATATCTTGGTACGAGGGGATTTGGTGACGTTACGTCACTGGCAGTTTCAAGCTATATCCTATTCCGGTCGCTCTACTGTCTTGCAACTCGGCGAGGCCAATCGCTTGTTCATCGCGGCCCAATGACGACTCGGCAGAATATGTTCCAAACAACCGATCCCACACCGTTAGCGCAAAGCCGTAATTGCTCTGCTGCTCTGGCACCAACACGCTGTGATGGACCAGATGCATATCGGGTGTGACCAGAAAGCCTCGGAGAAAACGGTCGAGGCTGCGCGGCAGACCGACATTGCCATGGTTGAAAATCGCATTGGCAACGAGCCACAATTCAAACGCTATAATCACTGGCGCGGACACGCCCAACACTATCACCCAGCCCACTTTCCACATCACCGAAAACACAATTTCGCCGGGGTGAAAGCGGATGGCGGTCGAGACGTCAAGATCGGGGTCGGCATGGTGGACTTTATGCAAGCGCCACAACACCGGCACTTTGTGCGTCAACAGATGCTGCAACCACATCGCGAAGTCGAGCAGGACGAATGACGCGAGAACTTCTGCCCATAACGGTAATTCTATTGCGTTGAATGCGCCGATACCGCGAGCGCCAGCCCATAGAGCCACGGCTGGGATCGCGATAATCCAGGCGAGCAACCATAACGCGGCGCGACTGGTTGCCACCAAAAAAAGCCCAGTCCGCCAGCGCGCAACACGACCGAAACGGAGCGTCCGTCTCGGTCGTGCGATTTCAAACAGCGCGACCAGCGCAAAAATCAACGCTGGCAACAGCGTGATAAGGATTGCGGTTTGGTCGCCCATCATTCAGGCCGCTTCAGTCTCCAGCGCCGGATAGTCAGTGTATCCTTCGGCACCCGGCGAATACCATGTGCGGAAATTATCTGGCGTAATCTCTGCACCCGTGCGCAGCCGTTCGGCCAAATCAGGATTAGAGATATAGGGCCGGCCAAAGCTGATAGCGTCGGCAAGCCCGCTGGCCAGATCCGCCTGTGCCGTCTCAAAAGTATATTCCTGATTGAGCACCAACGGATTGGTGAACACTTTGCGGATTTCCGGCGACACGCGCGGCACATCGCTTTTGCCGAAATTGCCAAACGGCTTTTGTTCGCGCAGCTCCAGAAAGCTGATACCGATTTTCTGCAACGCCGCCGCCGCTGCTGTAAACAACGCGATTGGATTGGAATCGTCACACCCTTGTGTTTCGCCATTGGGCGACAGGCGCACAGAGACACGATCCGCGCCGATTGCATCGACCACAGCTTGCGTGACTTCAGTCATCAAACGGATGCGGTTTTCGATTGAGCCGCCATAGATATCATCGCGCATGTTGGAGTTTTCACGCAAAAACTGGTCAAGCAAATAGCCATTGGCGCTGTGAATTTGCACCCCGTCAAAGCCCGCCGCCATCGCATTTTTCGCCGCATGGACATAATCGGCAATCACGCGCGGAATTTCTTCCAAGCCAAGCGCACGCGCCGCAACATAGGGCTTCTTGCCCTCCGCTGTGTGCGCATCGCCCGGTGCAGTTGTCGCCGATGCTGACACCGGCTGCGCGCCATTCAAGAAATCGGAGTGCACCAAACGGCCCATGTGCCACAATTGCAGGATGATCCGGCCGCCGGCCTCATGCACCGCCTCTGTCACCGGCGTCCACGCAGCAACTTGCTCATCGGACCAGATGCCGGGCGCGGACGGCCAGCCTAGGCCTTCTTGGCTGATGCCAGTCGCCTCGGCGATAATCAGGCCCGCGTTGGCGCGCTGTGCGTAATAATCGGCTTTCAATGCGGTCACTGGAACATGCACACCTTCGCTGCGCCCGCGCGTCAGCGGTGCCATCATGATGCGGTTAGGCGCGGAAATGGCGCCGAGCTGTATTGGGTCAAAAAGGCTGGTGGTCATAACTTGAGGCTTTCCCTAGTGGATGTTTGACCTGCTACATGCGGACACAGGTTGCGAATTGCAACGGGGGTTTATGACGGACAAGCAAATCTTTCGCCAACCCACCACGCTTGTCTTACTGGCGTTGCTGTTGGGCAATTTGGCTTTGGCGTTTGGCCCGTGGATGGTGCGCAGCGCCGATGTCGGGCCAAGCGCATCGGCTTTTTGGCGGATGGCGCTTGCGGTTCCCTTCCTGTTTCTGATTGCGCGCGGGACGGGCCAACGACTGATCTTGCCGCGAAAGGCGCTCTATTGGACAATGGCTTTGTCGGGCGCTTTCTTTGCCCTCGACCTTGCCGCATGGCACATCGGGCTTTTGCAGACCAAGCTTGCTAACGCCACTTTGTTTGCCAATGCGGCGAGCCTGTTGTTCCCCGTCTGGGGCTTTGTTCTCGCGCGCGCTTTACCGTCGCGTCTTGAAGGATTGGCCTTTGCCTTGGCAGTCGCGGGAACCGTATTGCTGCTTGGTCGTTCAGCGGAACTGTCGTCGCAAACATTGATCGGCGATTTGCTGTGTTTGGCCGCAGGGGTTTTTTACACCGCTTATCTTATCGCGATTATGCAAGCGCGCGAAGAGCTAAACAATTGGGTGTTGCTTGCTTGGTCGACGCTGGCCACTGCGCCGCCATTGTTGCTGATTGCCCTTGGCCTTGGCGAGCAGATAATCCCGCAAGACTGGACGCCAGTGATTTTGCTGGCGATTATCAGCCAGCTGATCGGGCAAGGGCTGATGGTCTATGTCTTGGGCAAAGTCAGCCCGTTGCTGTTCGGGCTGGCGTTATTAACGCAGCCTATTGTGTCGGCATTGATCGGCTGGTTGGAATATAATGAAGTGCTGACCCCGATTGATTGGGTTGGGGCCGCATTAATCGCTGGCGCGCTCATCCTAGTTCGCCTTGCAGAAGCGCCTGCCAAGGCTTAGATTGCTGTCATGCAAACACAGATGCTCCCCACTGACCCGACGCTTGATGAAATCCGCGAGGCGCTTGCGCCGCGCCTTGCCGCGCACGCGGCCTTTGACGGCTGGAACGATCTTGCCGTCGAATCGGCTTGTGCGGAAATTGGCCTTGATCCTGATTTGGGAAAATTGGCGTTGAAAGGCGGGGCAATGGTCCTGATCGACGCATGGATCGCATCGGTCGATGCCGAAATGGCGCGCCGCCTGCCGCCCGAAAAACTGAACGTGATGAAAATCCGTGACAAGATTACAGCTTTGGTTGCGACGCGGCTGGAAATCGCCGCACCCGATCGCGAAGGGCAAAGGCGTGCAGCTGCTGTGATGGCGATGCCGCAAAACATAGCGGCAACAGCCCGCATCGGCTGGCGTAGCGCGGACCGGATGTGGCGGCTGGCAGGCGACACCGCGACCGATTTCAACCACTATACCAAACGCATCACGCTATCGGCGGTCTATGCCTCGACACTTTCGGTATTCGTGAATGACGAGAGCGAGGATTTTGCCGACACCCGCGCCTTCCTTGACCGGCGGATCGACAATGTGATGCAGTTTGAAAAAGTAAAGGCGCAGGCAAAGTCGAGGCAGGATATGTTGCCCAGCCTTTCGCGCTTTATCGGGCGGCTGCGTTACCCGCCGCGCTGATTCCACACTTGCTTTTATTGCGAAGCGTTTGCAAAAGGGCGCAATGAACCTCGATACCCTTCCCATCGGCGCAATTGCCCGGATCAGCGCGATTGATTGGGCCGCGATTCCCGAAACTGAGGGCCATCGGCTGCGGTCATTGGGTATCGACGCAGGTACTTTGGTTGAGCCGATGCACAAAGGCATATTATTCTGGCGAGACCCGATTTCCGTACGTGTCGGCCGCATGACTGTGGCGTTGCGCCGTAAAGTTGCTCTAGCGATTGAGTGCGAGCCGGCCGCATGACCGAAGCTGTTCCCTTAGTCGCTTTGGTCGGCAACCCGAATGCTGGCAAATCTGCGTTGTTCAACGCCCTCACCGGTGCGCGGCAGAAAATCGCCAATTATCCCGGTGTCACGGTTGAACGAAAATCGGGGCGCTTAGCGCTGTCCGATGGCCGTCCAGTCGAGCTGCTCGACCTGCCGGGAGCCTATAGCTTAGAACCCGATAGCCTAGACGAAGCCGTAACGCGCGATGTGGTGTTGGGACGTTTGGAAGGGCAGCGGCGGCCCGATGCTTTGGTCGTTGTGCTCGATGCGGGCAATCTCGACAACCATTTGCGTTTTGCCATTGAGCTTATCGCGCTAGGCCTGCCGGTGGTGATCGCGCTGAACATGGTCGATCTGGCGAAACGCGACGGGCTGGAGCTTGATGCCGCGCTGCTTTCGGCGGAATTAGGCGTGCCGGTGGTCGAAACTGTTGCTGTGCGCAAACGCGGACTGGATGCGTTGATCGGCGCTTTGGGCACGGCTTTGCTGTCGCCAGCAAAGCGAGACGCCTCACCCGCAATTGACCGAAAAACCATCGCGCAAACGGCCCATACCTTGGCCCGCAAAGCTATCATCAACGAAACCCAAGGCCGCCAATGGACACGGCGGTTAGACAGCGTTTTGCTGCATCCGGTCGGCGGAATCTTTGTGCTACTCGCCTTATTGTTTGTGATGTTTCAGGCGGTCTATGCATGGTCAGAGGCACCGATTGGCTGGATTGAGGGCGGTTTTGCTTTCCTGACCACCGCGATCAACAGCGCAATCCCCGACAGCCTATTCCGGTCGTTCTTAACCGACGGCGTTATCGCGGGCGTCGGCGCTGTCATCGTTTTCCTGCCGCAAATTTTGATCCTGTTCCTGTTCATTCTGATATTGGAGGCCACGGGTTACATGACCCGTGCCGCCTTTGTGATGGACCGCGCAATGGCCGCCGTTGGCCTGTCGGGACACAGCTTTATTCCGCTGCTATCGTCGTTCGCCTGCGCTATTCCCGGCATCATGGCGACGCGGACGATTATGGACCAAAAGGAGCGATTGGCGACAATCCTGATCGCACCGTTGATGACCTGTTCGGCGCGGTTACCGGTCTACACGCTGATTATCGGCGCGTTTATTCCGTCGCAAAGTGTCGGTCCGGGCGTTGGCCTGCAAGGGCTGGTGCTGTTTGCTTTGTATATCGCAGGCATTCTTGGCGCGATGCTGGCAGCGGCGGTGATCCAGCGTTTCGTTACCAGCAGCCGGGGCGGTAGCTTCCTGATCGAAATGCCGCGTTATCAAATGCCACGCATTGGCGACATCGCCTTGGGCCTTTGGCAGCGCGCATCGATTTTCCTGAAACGCGCTGGAACAATTATCTTCGTCTCCACCGTTATTTTATGGGCCTTGCTTAGCTTCCCGAAAGTGCCGGAGGGTAGCGAACAAAGCCAGGTTGAATACTCGATCGCAGGGCGGATTGCCGACGGCATCGAAGTCATCGTCGCACCCATCGGTTTCAACCATGATATCGCTTTGTCGCTGATCCCGGCAATGGCCGCGCGCGAAGTTGCGGTGGCAGCGCTTGCCACAACCTATGCAATTGACGCGACCGACGAAGAGACACAAGCGAGCAGCCTTGATGTCAAACTCGCCGGAAACTGGTCGCTGGCAACGGCGCTTGCCTTCCTCGCTTGGTTTGTTTTTGCGCCGCAGTGTATCTCCACCATTGCTGTGGCGCGCCGCGAAACCAATGGCTGGAAATGGCCGATTTTCATGGTCACCTATTTGTTTGTGCTGGCATATGGCGCGGCGGGCATAACCTATTGGACAGCCCGCGCCTTCGGCTTATAGCAACACGCAATAGTACAGCAGTTAAGGTGAGGGAAGAACATGGCGGGTAGCGTCAATAAAGTAATTTTGGTCGGCAATCTGGGCGCGGATCCAGAGGTGAAAAGCTTTCAAAACGGCGGAAAGATTTGCAATTTGCGAATTGCGACCAGCGAAGACTGGAAAGATCGTCAGACCGGCGAAAAGAAAGAGCGCACCGAATGGCACACCGTTGTGCTGAATTCCGAGGGCCTTGTCGGCGTGGCCGAACGTTTCCTGCGCAAAGGTTCGAAAGTCTATATCGAAGGCGCGTTGCGCACCCGCAAATGGCAGGACGCATCCGGTAACGACCGCTATTCGACCGAAGTGACGGTTGCCGGTTTTGACGGCAAGTTGGTGATGCTGGATGGCGCCAAAGGCGGTGGTGGTGGATCTGGCGGCGGCTCCGGCGGCGGGTGGCAAGGCGGCGGCGCACCTGCAAGTGGCGGCTCAGGCGGTGGTGGCCAAGGCGGCGGCTGGCAGAGCGGTTCGTCCGGCTTTGGCGGCGGTGATTTTGGCGGCGACGACCTTGACGATGATGTGCCGTTTTGATCGGTTTACTCTGTTCCTAAAATTTCGTCATGCTGAACTTGTTTCAGCATAACAGGCGGCGGTGGCATGTTATCCCGAAACAAGTTCGGGATGACGAAAAGTTGGGGAAGTGAACTCGATGAACAAGCGGATTATCTTGTTGGTGCTGCTAGTAACAGCAGTCGCGGCCTATTTCTGGTTCGACCTTGGGCAGTATTTCAGTCTGGAAGCGTTCAAAGCGCAACAAGCACAGATCGTTGCGGCCAAAGATGCCAATCCGGCGCTCTACATCGGCGGCTTCTTCCTGCTCTATATCGCGGTGACGGCTTTGTCGTTGCCCGGGGCGGCGATCATGTCGCTGGTTGCAGGGGCTTTGTTCGGGCTGGTCACTGGCGCAATCGTGGTTTCGTTCGCATCAAGCATTGGCGCGACGCTCGCGTTTCTTTCATCGCGCTTTTTACTCCGCGATTGGGTCGCCTCGAAATTCGGCGAACGGATGCAGGCGATTGACGATGGCCTTGCCCGCGACGGCGCATTCTATCTGTTCACATTGCGGCTGATACCTTTGTTTCCGTTCTTCGTTGTCAATCTGGTGATGGGCCTGACGCGGATTAAAACGCCGACGTTTTACTGGGTCAGCCAGATCGGCATGTTGCCCGCGACCATCGTGTTCGTGAACGCCGGAACACAGATTAGTCGGATTGAATCGACTGCTGGATTGCTTTCACCGATGTTGATCGGATCGTTCATTCTGCTCGGCTGTTTCCCATGGATCGCGCGCGGATTGGTGGGACTCGCGAAGAAATTTAATGCCCGCTAACTGGACAAAACCGCGCCGGTTTGACCGGAATCTGATCGTCATTGGTGCGGGTTCGGCGGGATTAGTCTCATCCTATATCGCTGCAATCGCACAGGCCAAGGTCAGTCTGATCGAGGCACACGCAATGGGCGGCGACTGCCTCAACACCGGTTGTGTGCCGTCCAAGGCTTTATTGAAAAGCGCGAAGGTTGCCAAATCAGCCCGTGATTCGGCTCGCTACGGCGTCAATGTCGCAGACGTTACAGTAGATTTTCCAATGGTGATGCAGCGGCTGCGGCAGGTCATTACTGACATCGAACCGCATGATAGCGTCGAACGCTTCAGCGGACTCGGTGTCGATTGCATCAAAGGCTATGCGCGGTTTGTCGATCCGTGGACCGTGGAAATCAATGGTGGTCAAAGGCTGACAGCGAAAGCTTTTGTGATCGCCACAGGTGCAGCACCCGTCATTCCACAATTGCCCGGCATCAAAGACAGCGGTTATCTAACCAGCGAGACTTTGTGGGACGCAATGGCGGCACGCAAAGCTGTTCCTAAACGCCTTACAATCCTTGGTGGTGGCCCGATTGGCTGCGAACTGGCGCAAGCGTTTCAGCGGTTGGGCTCGCAAGTGACGATCGTTGAAATGGCGGAGCGGTTGATGCTGAAGGAAGACGTCGAAGCGGCGGCGATAGTTGAGGCCTCGCTTAAATCCGAGGGCGTTGACGTCCGCACTAACCATAAAGCGGTCCGTTTTGACGCTAAAGGGCAGCTCATCATTGCCGGACTCAATTCTGAATCGACCCTAGAATATGACGACGTCATCATCGCTGTGGGCAGGCGCGCACGCGTTTCCGGCTTTGGCTTGGAAGAGCTGGGGCTAGTCAAGGACGGCAGACTTTGCGTCGACGAATATCTGACCACCGCGATGCCCCATATCAAAGTCGCAGGCGACGTTGCGGGCAATCAACAGCTGACGCATGGCGGAAGTCACGAGGCGTGGTATGCTACGGTCAACGCGCTCGCCGCGCCGTTCAAACGCTATAAAGCCGAATATCGTGTGCTGCCGCGCGTAACCTATACTGACCCCGAAGTTGCCAGCGTCGGCCTGACCGAAGCCGAAGCGCGCGAGCAAGGCGTGGCTTATGACATCACACGCTATGACCTCGACGATCTTGACCGCGCGATAGCCGATGGCGAGGCGCGCGGCTTCGTCAAAATCCTCACCGCTCCTGGCAAGGACCGCATCCTTGGCGCGACTATCGTGGGCAGTCATGCCGGCGAAATTATCGCCGAACTGGTGCTAGCGATGAAGCACAACATGGGGCTGCGCAAAATCATGCAGGCGGTCCACAGCTATCCGACATGGGCCGAGGCGAGCAAATATGCCGCCGGCCAATATGGCCTCGCGCGCCAGCCTGTGCGGCTACAAAAGCTGGCGAAGCGCTGGTTTGATTGGCGGCGGGGTTAAACCTTCTGCGCAGTCCAAATCCCCCGCGTGTCGATAATCGGCGCGGTAGTATTCGGCTTTAAAGCTCTAAAATATTTGTGATCGACCAGCAGCACATGCAAATCTGCCTCAGCTGCATCAAGCATTGAAACCAGTTCGGCATTCGGCAGGGACGCCGGCAAAACGTCTATATTAGGTTCGACCACAAACACTTTGCCAGCGTGTGACGCGCACAGGCTTTGCACGATCTCCAACGCGGGACTGTCGCGTAGATCGTCGATGTCAGGCTTAAACGCGATGCCGTAACAAGCCACCGTCACATCCGCCGCCGTCTTGGTGCCATCCGCTTTCAGGAACGCGGCAATTTCAGCTAGAACTTTAGCAAGCACCCAATGCGGTTTGGAATCATTCACCTCACGCGCGGTGCGGATCAGTTGTGCCTGTTCTGGCGCAGATGAAACGATGAACCACGGGTCGCACGCAATGCAATGCCCACCCACGCCAGCACCTGGTTGCAACACATTCACACGCGGGTGGCGGTTCGCTAGGCGGATCAGCTCCCAAACATTAATGTCCAGCCGGTCGCAGATCATCGACAGTTCGTTGGCAAAGGCGATATTGACATCGCGATAGCTGTTTTCGGTCAGCTTTGCCATTTCCGCCACGCGCGGGCTGGACGCTGTGAAGCATTCGCCCGAAACAAAGCTGCTGTAAAGTGTCGCTGCCAATGCCGAGCAACGCGGAGTCATGCCGCCAATAACGCGGTCGTTGGTAATCAACTCCTGCATCACTTTGCCGGGCAGAACTCGTTCCGGGCAATGTGCGATACGGATGTCGGACAGCTCGCCCGCTTGCTGCGGGAACGTCAAGTCGGGCCGCGCTGCTGCAAGCCAACCCGCCATCGCATCGGTCGCACCAACCGGCGATGTGGATTCCAACACCACCAGATTGCCCGTCTGCAACACCGGCGCAATCGCTTTGCACGCTGCCTCGATATAGCGCAAATCAGGCTCGTGGTTATCGCCCTTAAACGGCGTTGGCACCGCGATCAAAAATGCCTCCGCCGGTTCCGGCGTCGTCGTTGCGCGCAAATAACCTTGCGAGACCGATGCATGAACCACCATGTCGAGGTCAGGTTCGACAATATGAATCTCGCCGCGGTTGATCGTATCAACGGTAGCCTGATTGACATCGACACCAACCACCCTGATTTTGCGCGAGGCAAACATCGCCGCTGTCGGCAGGCCGATATAGCCAAGGCCGATGATGGAAATCTGGGAAAATGGTTTCGGTTGCATCAGGTTTCACAATTTACGTTAGAGTTTAGTGGCATATTGCCTAATCCGGCTTAATATCCGGTCAACAGCTTTGCCATCGCCATAGGGGTTATGCGCAAAACTCATCGCTTCATAGGCCGCTTTATCATCAAGCAACCGCGTGACTTCGGAAACGATCAGCGCGGTATCGGTGCCAACCAGCTTCACTGTGCCTGCATCGACCGCCTCTGGCCGCTCAGTCGTTTCGCGCATAACCAGCACCGGCTTGCCCAAAGACGGCGCTTCTTCCTGCACCCCGCCCGAATCGGTCAGGATTACAGCGGCGCGGCTCATCAGATAGACGAACGGCAGATATTCCTGAGGCGGGATCAAATGGACATTGCCAAAACCGCACAATTTCTCCTCAACTGGCCCTTTGACATTAGGGTTGAGATGGACCGGATAGACAATCTCAACATCATCTCGGGCTGCAAGCGCCGCAAGCGCTGCGCAGATTCGCACAAATCCGTCGCCAAAACTTTCGCGGCGGTGACCGGTTACCAATATCATCCGCTTCGCCGGATCAAGGCCAAAGCGGCGTTCAAACGCTTTGGTCTGCGCCGGATCGGCATCTAGCTTTGCAACCACGTCGATCAACGCGTCGATCACCGTATTTCCAGTCACCACTATCGCATTATCGCGCACCGCCTCGGCCAGTAAATTCTGCTTCGATTGCTCGGTCGGCGCAAAATGCAGCGTAGCGATCGCACCCGCCACTTTGCGGTTCACCTCTTCGGGCCAAGGCGACAAGATGTTGCCAGTGCGTAACCCCGCCTCGACATGGCCAACAGGAATTTTGCGATAGTAAGCCGCCAGCGAAGCGGCGAGTGTTGTCGTGGTATCGCCATGGACCAGCACCAAATGCGGCTGAAAGTCGTTCAGAACGGGTGAAAGCGCACGCAGCACGCCCGCAGTGATGTCCTCCAACCCCTGCCCGGGGCGCATAAGATCGAGATCATAGTCCGGCGTAATTTGGAAAAGATCGAGCACTTGGTCAAGCATCTCGCGGTGCTGCGCCGTTACACAAACACGCCCGTCAATATCGTCCGCCAGCGCCAGCGCACGCACCACAGGCGCCATCTTGATCGCCTCGGGCCGTGTACCGAACACGCTTAAGACTCTTAATTTTTTGTTTCGTTTCAACTAAAAACTCCGATTGGTCACGCTCGGTATACGATCTGATTGTTCCACATGGTATAGATACGCTATAAGCATTTGAGACAGGTTGACGGTGGATAATGCGAAAGCTGTAAGAATCACTGCTACGAAATTAACGGCGAAATTTGGACTCATATTCTCGCGATCGACCCGCGTGCCGAACAGTGCGTTTTACCTCAGCCATATGACCGTTTGCGCTAAACCCGGCCTACCGCACTTCAAAAAAGGTCGCATGCGCCCAACTTTTCCTTGATATTAACAGCGTAAGGCAGAGGATCGTGTAATAGCATTAGCACGCATATACACATGCTAACCTCTGCTACGAAATAGGAGGGTGCATCGTCACGGAATTTTTAGTGATTAAATATTTCAATTAATTGTGTGATTTTTTTGTTTCGATTTCATGCGGAACGGCACCCTTCCCCGTCAGCATCCATGGCACAGATTTGAGGTTGTGATTTATGGAGTGTCTTGGTCTCGTCTTAGTGACGAAGTAACGAAGATGAGGCCAAAACACTCTGGCCAACCTAAGGCCTGTACAGGGCGTGTCGTGAAGAATATTCGGCGAGCAACGTGCTGGCATTTTTCTGCTGAAGACAAGATCAGAATCGCGCTGGAAGGGCTGCGCGGCGATGACGGCATTGCCGAACTGTGCCGCAAAGAAGACATCGCGCAGGGCCTGTATTATACCTATTCCAAGGAGTTCATGGAGGCTGGAAAGCGCAGGCTCGCGGGTGATCCTGCCCGTGCAGCGACGAGTGGCGAAGTGCAGGCTTTGCGCCGCGAAGCGCGTGCCTTGAAGGAATGCGTAGTTGATCTGATGCTGGAGGATCGGCCGTCCACACCAAGCCGCGTGTGGAACCGCATCGGAGCTGATATCGACGACCAGATCATCCAACTGGCTTTCGACAGTCCGAGCCATCACCTTGGGAACTGGCCGTACTCTTCATCGACGAGAAGCGTTGCCTCGTGTCGGAAGCCAGGCCTTACCCCCCTGTTTTTGCACTTGATGTGTGTATGCAAACGGACGCGCGTTTCTAGCGTGACTTTCGCACCTCCAAATGTCACGTTTGAAGCAATTGGCGTGCACGTGAGAATGTAATGAAGGCCTTGAGTGTTACTGTTAAATTTTGCTTGGCATTTGGGTGGTGCAAGTCATTTAGGCCCGCACCACTCCCTCTCATTCCCATCCAACATGACAAACGCTTTGCCGAATCTGTTGCTATTATGTACCGAATATTGCGCTGGCTGTAAGCGGATAGAATTTTTCGATTTTTGAACCTGAGAATTGAGAAACAGACGGGCGCCGGCAAACTCCCATGAAAACCGCTGACTATTCTGTTGCTACGATGGCAACCGATCCGACTGTTGCTTCAAGGCCCGTCTGCGCCTTTCCACCAGACGCTATCAAGTCGAGAAACTGCACCGGGCAATTTGCCGGAATTGTAAATGAAGCGCGTAGCGATGCATTTATACTGTCGATGCTCCATAGCGGCGACCCGCTAACATCGCTCGGGCACCGAAGCTGCCAGCGCAAAAATCCGCCGTCACCGCGGTCGAGTTTCGCAAGCTTTACCTCGAACGTATAAGACCCGGGAGGCTGGTAGAGCAGTTTGGTGGCGACTGGGCGGGTTATGCCGGAATTTGCAAAGATCGATAACATAATATGCTTGTCACCTGCCTTTCCGATGAAATTGCCGCCAGAATCCGAGTCGTCAATCAATTGCCACCCCATCGGTCCGTACCGGGCGTCCTGGTCGCTTGCGACAAATGCCGCGCTTTCCATCCTGATCGGCATTGCGCCCGGCATTTGCAGGTATAGTCGGCGCGCATCGGCAAAGTATCTTTCGCCGACCAAGCGGCCGAGCAACCCCAGTTTCTGGATCTTTGCGTTTTCCTTATCGGCGAGGCCACCCGTCTCGACGACGAGGTCTGTGAGCGCCGGAAGGTTTTTGCTGTTGACATTGGCGTACGAGAGGAACCGGCTTCCCCATCCATTTTGGGCACGAATGTAGGGTTTAAGGGCGGTTTGAATGTCCGGATTCGCTATGGCATTCAGCAGTCGGGGGAACAGGACGGCCTGTGTTTCTGGCTTGGTACGAAGCGCTATATCGTAATGGGCCAGCGTTTGAGCCGTATCGTTCCGCCGCGCGGCAGCCTCGATAAGCCACAGCTGTGCGCCGACGTCGCGACGCGAAAGCCTTTCGGCCATCTGGACATATTTTTCCGCTTTTGCAGCATCGCCTTCAAAATCGGCATAATAGCCAAGGAGCCGGAGCGCTTTTGGGTTGACCGCCTGAACGCGTAGCGCCGCCATGGCCAACGCCTGCACTTCTTTCGGTGGTTTTTGAACGTCCGCAAAGAACAATTGGTCCGCACGCGAAGCAAGCGCGGTACTTTCATTGGGCACGAGCATAAGCGCCGATTGTGGCGCCTTGATCCGCGCAACACCCGACAGAGCAAGTGCTGCAGCGAACATTGCGCCGATTATTCCGAGGGTCGAAAGCACGACGATCCGTAGAATGCCGATCGACCGAATCGCAGCAAATATAGGCTTAGGTTTTTTGGGCAAAGGCACAGTTCATCTACCCCCTTGCTGAATGGAAAAACCGCGATTCCCCCGACCTACTTCACTGAACCATAAGGCATATATTGCAAAGACACCCATCATTGTGGGTGTACGCAGCGGATAGTCAGAAATGCTCGCGATGGCAATAATCAGAATGGCGGCTGATGCCATTCGTCCGAAGGCAACAGCGCGACTGTCACCATCTGCATCGCGCAAAAACCGGTAAACGCGACGAATGAAGGCGATCACCGCAACGGCAAGCACAGCAACGCCCGCAAGTCCAAAAGTAACTGCGATTTCAATCCAGTCGTTATGGGCACGGTTGAGATAAGTTGCATCAAGCAGCCTTGCCGGTTCAAGGATTTGGTAGGCTTCGACGTACGAACCTGAACCGGAGCCCCAAGGGAAGTATTTCCAAAACAGTTCGAATGATACGATCCAAAAGTCGATTCTTGAATCCGCACCCAATGGTTCGACAAAGAGACGTTCAATGGCCTGAGCCCGTGAAAAGAAATAGGTTAGAAAACCGAGGCAGAGGACGGACAGGCCTGCCAATATGGGTGCCGCTTTGACACGATCAGGGGTCCCCCGTCGAACCACTCCACCTGCTGCAGGACGGCGGTAAAGCAGGCCCGCGGCAGCAAGACCGATAAAGCTGCTAGTCAAACCGGAGCGTGATCCAGTTACCAGGATGAGGGGCACGAGTACGATCGCGATGGCTGCGGCGACAATCTGCCGAAGTCGGATTTCGTTTGCCGTTCCTGTTACAGTCGATGCGAAGATCGCAAGCATCGGGAAAAGACATGCCAATGATGTTGCCGCGTGGTTGCTGTTAGCAAAAAAGCCCACCGCAGAGCCATTGTTTGTGATCCGATAGAAATACAAAGCTCCCTGCGGATCGCCTATTGCCTGCAGCAAACCGATCAGGCCTGACAATGTAACGAGCGAGATCATTACGGGCAGAAGGCGGAATAAGTCGCCCCGGCTTAGCTGGATCCCGAGCAAGATGATCGCCAACGGCGTGAACAGCGACAGTAGCGCATGCCATCCGTTCATCGGCGCCAAAGTCAACGGGCGCCATATCTCGTTCATTCCAACGAGTTTTTCAATATCAACGAGGTCTTGCCGTCCCGGCAAGGATTGCCAAATACTCGGCGGAAGCGGAATGACGTGCAGCAACGCGAGCAAAAAAACTGTAGCAAGTGACCCTATCAGCCAGACCCGTCCCGTTAGGTGTTGGCGGCGCAGCGTCATGCAAGCAAGAGCGCACATTGCGATCGATACCGGGCGCAGTATAATCAACGATTGGACGTCAACGCGTGACGCCCCACCGGTTGCAAACAGCAGAAGCAGGAACAGGGCGAGCATCCAGTATTGCGCGGAAGGTCTGCTGATCGAATGTGGGATATTGGGCAAAACAGACCCTGTCTGATGACTGAAGTGGGAGGGCAATGGAGCGCCTAGATTTACATAAGACCTCTGAAATAGACAGCGAAATCCGAAGTTAGCCCCCTGCGCCTCGTCGTGCAAATGTTAAAAAGAGGTAGAAGTCGCCAATTCTTTGGGCTAGCGCGCTCAGTTATCAGCGACGTCTCGATAGGGCTATGCTTTTAACTGCAAAACTTTGATTTTGGAACTGGGACATAATGTTGCAAACGAGACCCTCGGCGCTAGCGAATGGTCCAGCGGTAGGTGCGTTCGAAAACTCAACGAGCGAGCCACAGGCAAGTCTCGCGCCGCCAATGCTGCTGCAATATTGGCAGGTGATACTTCGATGGAAATGGGTGATTGCTGGTATAATTGCGGCAGTGATCGCTATCGGCCTGGTCCTCACTCTTTTAGCTACGCCGAAATATACCGCGACCTCGCGGATCGAGATCAGCCGCGATCAGAAAAAGGTTACCGGTGTAGAAGTGCTCGAAACACAAGATGGCGGGCGCGATCTTGAGTTTTACCAAACGCAATATTCACTCTTGCAAGCGCGCTCGCTCGCCGAACGTGTTTCGCGGCAGCTCCGTCTCCCGACCAACCAGGGGTTTTTCGAAGCGCACGGTGTCAACCCCGACGATAACGCGTTTTTTACCAACCAATCCGGCCAACCGTTGAGCAACGCAGATCGACAGAAGCGGGACAAGCTCGCCGTTGAGCTTTTGATGAAGAATGTTTCGATCTCGCCGATTAGGACCTCCGCGCTGGTCGACATCAGCTACAGCATTGCATCGCCTGCCCTGTCTGCTCAAATCTCTAACACTTGGACGGAACAGTTCATTGTACAAAGTATGGACCGCCGCTTTTCCTCTACGGCCGACGCACGCAAATTCCTCGAAGGCCGTCTTGCTGATCTGCGTTCGAGACTTGAAACCTCTGAACGTGACCTTGTTAGCTATGCGGAGGCAAAAGGTATTGTCGCGCTGGGCAAACGCAAGAGCGCCGATGGCCGCACTGAAGTAGAGCGCACATTGGTATCAAACGATCTGGAAGCTTTGAACAATGTGCTGGCCCAGGCAACTGCCGATCGGATAGCAGCGGCTAGTCGTGCGCGGCACCGCAATAGCGGGGCCAATAGCGAATCACTTAACAATGTAGCTATTGGTCAGTTGCGACAACGTCGCGCCGAGATTGCCGCTGAATACGCTAAAATGATGGTGCAGTTCGAGCCAGGTTATCCAGCCGCTCGTGCGCTAGCTGAACAGTTGCGTGTGCTTGATGCCAGCATAGAACGCGAAGAAAACCGCGTCCTGAATAGCCGCTCTTCCGAGTACAGTGAAGCTTTGCAACGAGAAGTTGAACTAAAAAACCAGGTGGTTGAACTCAAAACTCGCATGAACCGTCAGCAACGCGACAGTATCCAATATAACATCTATCAGCGCGAGGCTGATACTAACCGCGAATTATATGACGGGCTGTTGCAACGTTACAAGGAAATCGGCGTTGCCGGAGTTGGCGCAAACAATATTTCGATCGTCGATTTGGCGAAAATTCCGGAAAAGCCCTCATCGCCCAACCTCTTTTTAAACTTGGCTCTAGCCCTTTTGGCAGGCCTCGGCATTGCTGCAGCGGCAACTTTTGGCTTAGATCAGATGGACGAAGGTCTGCGTGATCCGACTCAGGTCAATCGCCTTTTGCAAGTGCCCTTACTCGGAAGTGTTCCAGATGCTGGCGAAGATGATGCCCTAAACCTGTTAAGCGACCCTAAATCGGCGCTTTCTGAGGCATATCTCAGTATTCGCTCGAACCTTGCTTTTTCCACCGACCATGGTGTCCCGCGGTCACTCATGGTAACCAGCACTAGGCCGGCGGAAGGCAAGAGTACCACCAGCTTAGCGATTGCAACAGTGTTAGGCCGCACCGGCAAGAAGGTTTTGCTATTAGACGCCGACATGCGCTCGCCCTCTATGCACCTGTTCACTGGCCAATCGAATACGAGCGGCGTCAGCAATTTTCTTGCAGGCGAGAATGATTGGCGCCGGCTGATTCTTGAAACTAGCATCAAGGGTGTCCACGTTTTACCCGCAGGTCCTACCCCGCCCAGCGCCGCCGAACTCCTTAGTAGCGACCGAATGCTGACGCTGGTGCACAAACTCATGGAGCAATTCGATCATGTCGTAGTAGATTCTCCTCCAATTCTTGGCTTGGCGGATGCTCCACTTTTGGCACGCGCCGTCGAGGGGTGCGTATTTGTTGCAGAATCTGAAGGGGTGGCAGTGAGGGGCATTAAAGCATCGCTCGGACGACTGCTAGCTGTGCAAGCGCATGTGCTTGGTGTCGTGCTAACCAAATTGAAACATAAGCAGGCAGGCTATGGCTATGGCTATGGCTATGGCGACGGCTACGGCGATCACCAACTGTGATGGGCTTACCTCAAAGGGGCTTATCAGAAAATTCGCAATTTTCATTGATAAAAAGCGTGCACCCACTCGTGTTTTGCCCGCCGTCATAACGTTCGGTAAATTCTGTCCTCTGTCCGAGCAAATATTACGGAGCAATTTGACAAAAGCTAATGTCCGGTCGTCCCGAAGGGGGAACGTCGATTAGCCTCAATCTTTCCAATCAAACGAAGGTCGTTGGTACACGCGGTTCATTGAACCTTCTTGCCGGAGCGCTATGGTCCCGGAACGATGGTGTATAATCGCTAAGCGCAGCCGGAATTTGAAAGGGGAAATTTGATGCCTTGGCGCAAGAGTGCGATAACGCGCTGATCTTCATCGACGCCAGTATCGTCAGAGCACATCGGGCCGTCAGTGGCTGAAAAAGGGGGAGTTACAAGAGGCTATTGGCCGCTCACGTGCCAATGTTCTTTGGGCGGTCGCACATGCAAAGTTCAGGCTGCTGTAGACGCCAAAGGCCGCCCCTTGCGTCTGGCTGTATCGGACGGGAATGTTCATGACAGCCAAATGATGAATGCCTTTCTGGGTTGGGCAAGCCGCCGCTCACAATCATCGCCGATAAGGCTTACAGTAGCACCGAGATCAGGCAGAGAATCACCGAGGGAGGTACGCTATGCGTCGCTCCGGCAAAATGCAACGCCGGTAATTCTGAGCGTCACGATGCCAATCTCTATGCGATGTGCGACATTTTCGAATGCTTGTTGACCTTCGGTCGCCTGCGGCCCCTGAAAAGTGACAGACATGCGAAAGCTCTCAACACGCTTCGAGAAATACGCACAAAACTTCCTCGCGATGCTCGATGTCTGCGCCATCAAATGCTGGATCAATTGTGTCCACACCCTAGAAGACCCAAGGTCTGCATTCTCCGGCCCCAGGGCGCGACCGAACGTTTATAACGGGCCCCGACGAACACACCCTGCCGGCAACGAATTTCCTGCCCAACTTCCTTGAACAGCGGATCGAAGTGTTCGCCGACATGCGCTTCGAATAAGAAGGTGATTGTATCCAATAACTTGCAAGCATCAAACGACAAACCATCCAATATCGGCGCTTGCCATACCGAAGACTTGTCGACTAATGGCAACCGATCAGTTGAGGAAAACGCTCCGCTTACTCACGCAGCTATCAATGACAAATTTTTGACGACGGACGATCGCATTATGAACACTGAGAACACGCAAAATCGAATATTTTTGTCTGCGCCGCACATGGGTAGTTCTGAACTAAATTTGGTTCAAGATGTCTTTGCCTCAAATTGGATCGCACCCACGGGGCCAATGGTTACCCGCTTTGAAAACGACCTTGCAGCGCTTACCGGCATGTCGCACGTTGCGGCCTTAGCGAGCGGCACTGCCGCACTTCATCTGGCGCTGCGCCTATCCGGCGTAGGTTGCGGCGACGAAGTGTGGGGGTCGACAATGACTTTCATCGGTGGCGTTGCCCCGATACTTTATATAAACGCAACTCCAGTCTTTCTTGATATAGAATCCGATCAATTCCTGCTGAATCTTGATCTGCTTGAGGATGCATTAACTGCCGCGCAATCGACCGGGCGGGCACCAAAGGTCGTTATTACCACCGACCTGTATGGCCATGTCGTCGACGGGTTTAGAATGCGGTTGCTCGCTGACCGCTTCAATTTCATTTGGATCAGCGATGCAGCCGAGGCGGTCGGATCTTTTCGACACGGCATCCATGCAGGCAAAGGAGCCGATTTCGTCATACTATCGTTCAATGGTAACAAAATTATCACCACGTCGGGCGGCGGCGCTTTGGCCAGTGACAATTTGGATACTGCCGAAAAAGCAAGATTCTTATCGACTCAGGCGCGTAAAACGGCGATCCACTATGAACATGAAACCTATGGTTACAATTATCGACTGAGCAATGTTTGCGCCGCCATTGGCGTCGGACAGCTTCAAGTTCTCAAGGATCGCGTCCAAGCACGCCGCGAAATACATGATGCCTATCGCACTCTGCTTTCGCACATAAACGGCATCAGTTTCAGCAGTGAGCCTCCGGGAACGCTCTCCAATCGTTGGCTTACCACGATCGTTATCGAGGCCGAAAAGACCGGTTTTGATCGCGAAGACGCTCGACTTGCGCTAGAGGCTGAAAACATTGAGAGCAGACCTTTGTGGAAACCGATGCATATGCAGCCACTGTTTGCCGACGCCCGTGTAATAGGCGGAAGCGTCGCCGAACGTGCATTTGAAATGGGTTTGTGTTTACCTTCAGGTTCGGCCATGGACCGCGCACAAATCGAACGAGTTAGTGAGGTACTGAGTGAGCTAGCACATAAAAGCTTATAGCATCTTTATAAAAATTATCTATGTTTGCTACACAAATCAAAAGCCTATTTGACCGTGACTGTAAATACTACAGCAGACTATTATTTGGAATTTTACTTTTTACCCATTAGACAATTAACAAAAACATTAATTTTATTTTACGGGAAAATTGTATCATGCCTTTTGATCGATATAAATTTTTTAAGTATATCTTTGACTTATCAATAAGCCTATTTTTGTTGATATTACTTGCTCCCTTTTTGGTAGTTATCGCGATCAGCGTACGAATGAAAATGGGCTCACCGATTTTTTTTGTTCAAGAACGACCAGGGTTGAATGAAAAGCCATTTAAGGTAATTAAATTCCGGACAATGCTTGATGACGTCGACGAAAATGGAACCCTGCTGCCGGACGATAAAAGGCTGACTTCTTTCGGAAAATTTCTGCGAGCTACGAGCATTGACGAGCTCCCAGAGTTACTTAACATCTTAAAAGGTGAAATGAGCTTCGTCGGTCCGCGCCCGCTTTTGACCCAATATTTGAAGCTATATTCCCCAATACAAGCAAGACGGCACGGTGTTCTGCCAGGAATAACAGGTTGGGCTCAGGTGAATGGCCGAAACTTGTTAAGCTGGGAAGAAAAATTTGACATGGATATTTGGTATTTAAATAATAAAAGCTTTTTTCTCGATTTAAGAATAATATTCATGACTGTTAAACAAGTGCTAAAACGGTCTGGAATTTCGAATGAACATCATGCGACTATGCCGCCGTTTAAAGGAAGTAAAGCTGAATGACACACCGGCTTTCTCTAGTTAGATCATCCGAATGGGCGCCGATCGCCGTGGCGTGATCTTCACGAACGCTATGGACCTTATACGGCGTGCTACAACCGGTTTCGGCGCTCGGCGACGGCAGGCGTGTGGGATCGGATTATGGACGGGATTACTGATACTTGTGGTGGAGATGCGCGAATGATCAATGGCACATCGGTGCGCGTTCATCACTCGGTAGCCACCTTAGAAACGGCCACCAGGATCGCTGTCTAGGACGAAGCCGGGGCCGATCTTACTAAAAAAATCCACGGTCTGACCAATGGGCATGGCTTGCCGGTCAAGTTCGTGATCACGCCGGGCAACACGCACGACATCCAAGCCGCCGCTGAACTGCTTGCTGATATCCAGCCCGGCCGAATGGTGCTTGGCAACAAAGCTTATGATGCCAACTGGCTCAGAGATTATGTCTCGGATCGCGGCGGCTTGACCAATATCCCGCCCAAAACTCTGCGCGAAAGTCCGATCTGCTTCTCGCCTTGGCTTTACAAGAAGCGTAACCTTGTCGAACGCTTCTTTAGCAAACTCAAATACTTCAGGCGCATCGCCACCCACGATGACAAGCGCGGATCAGCCTTCTTCGCCATTATGAGCTCACGGCCTAAATGGTTCATTCGCGGTCGCCGCAGTCACCGCCAGTACTTTTTCCAAACTTGCCGTACCGCGCTCAAACGACAGATGCTGTTGATAATAGGCAGCGCCAGCACGACCCATTTCTGCCCTTGCCCCTGAGGACATTCGTGATAGCGCTATTGCAGCCTCGGCCAAGCTGTCTGCGTTCTCGGGCTCAAACGTGATGCCAGCCGCTGCCGCCTTGACCATATCAGCCGCATCACCTTTTACTCCCATAAGAATGGGACGTCCCATGGCCAAATAGGCTTGAGTCTTGGACGGAATTGTGATCAAAAAAAGCGGATCATCACGAAGATGCACAAGCAACGCATCGGCTTCGGCGAACACTGGCGCCATATCTGTAACGCGACGCGACGGCAGGAAAACAATGTTGCCGGCCCCAGCGGCGCGACTGGCGGCGCGAAGCGCCTCGACATCCACACCGTCGCCAATAAAGGTAAACCGGATCAATGGCGCTTCACAGATCAGGCGTTGAGCTGCGCTGATAACGGTTTCCAAAGCCTGCGCCTTGCCCATGTTACCGGCAAACAGAATGTTCAAGGCAGTTCCGTTCGAAGGCGTTTTGGCGGGGAGCGATTTTGCCTGCTCCTCAATTTCTGGCGGTGCCCAGTTTGGGATAACGTGGATTGGGCAAGCCACCTGACGCTCTAACAAACGTCGTTTAAAGCCGGGCGAGAGCACGATGAGTGCATTGGCGTGCCGCATCGCAAATGCACTCCAGGCACCGACCAGTCGCATGATAAGTCCGCTTTTAACCATACCGGTCGAGGCAACCGTGTCGGGCCAAAGATCCTGAATATCGATGACATATGGGACTTTTCGAAATATGCGCAGCGCGATTGCACCTGCGGCGGCCGTCATGGGCGGGCAATAAACATAAACAACATCGGGGCGCCTGAGCCAGAAAGAGAACAGCATGCTCGAAATTGCAAATGATGTGTAATTGAGAATCCGTCGCAGTGCAGATTGATCATGGCTGGGGTATAAGATGGTGCGATTGACTACGATGCCGTCCATCGTCTCCCGGTTCCAGAATTTTATGCGGTAGCCGGGATACAGCTTGCCGCCCGGATAGTTCGGAAAACCCGTTAGCACCTCGACATCATGACCCCGCGCTCGGAGTGCTTTAGCCAGAGGGAGGCCTTTGAAATTCGGTTCGGGCTGGAACCATTGCGTGAGAAGTAAAATGCGCATCGCCAAGTCTATGCACGGAATGGTATGCTGCGAGCAACATCCAACATTCGAATGGCAGTTTGTGCGCTCGAAAATTCAATCCGCTTATCAAAAGAAGCCTTTGCACAGGTGCGCCAGTTTACTATGTGCAGGCCGCTTCGCCAACCGCGGCGGCCACGAAAAATCTCATAATGCATGTTACCGGATTATTTTATGCAACTCAATGTACTGACCTATTTTGAAGCAGGCGCCGCACTTATGTATCCTGATAAGGTTGCGATCATGGACGGGGATCAGAAAATCACGTTTGCAGAACTACAGCTGCAAGCTAAGCAACTTGCAAAGGAGCTGATCACACGGGCGGATGTTATAAACGAACCGATTATGGTTTATCTGCCCAAAAGCGCTGGAGTTGTAATCGCCGATCTGGCGATCCTTTACAGCGCAAACATATATTCGAACGTGGATGTCAAGCTGCCAACCCAGCGGCTTGTTAACATAGTAAACAATGTCGGTCCTCGTCTGGTGATCACGTCACGTTCTAATGTGGTAGAAGTGCTGAAGGCCGGTGTTGCGGAAGAAAACATTGTTTATATCGAAGAGCTAGTTGACGGTGGAACTGATTTTTCCGTCATTGAACAGCGATTGGAACGAATAGTAGACACTGATCCGGTATGTATCATAAACACGTCGGGTTCGACGGGAACACCCAAGGGCGTAACACTGACACATCGCGGTACGATAGATTTCATGGATTGGGTTTTCCATACATTCCCGCTAAACGATCAAGCTGTAATTGGCAGTCTTTCTCCGTTCTACTTCGACATTTACACCCTAGAACTGATTTTGTGCCTTTCCAAAGGTGCGGCACTGGTCATCATTCCGGAGCAGTTGGCAGTTTTTCCGGCGAAACTAATGGAACTCATAGCCGAAAGAAGAGTCAACTTCTTGTTCTGGGTGCCAACGATAATGGTAAATATCGCCAACCTCGGCCTTCTTGACAAAATAGCGCTGCCCGAACTGCAGACCGTATTTTTCGCGGGTGAGGTTTTCCCGACACGTCACCTGAACATGTGGCGTCGCGCCTTGCCTCAAGCCAGCTTTGTTAACCTTTATGGGCCGATAGAAATTCATGTCGATTGTACTTATTATATCGTCGAAGGCGAGATGGCTGATGATGAGCCGCTTTCGATAGGCTACCCGTGTCGGAATACCGACGTCCTGATTCTAAATACGGATAACAAGCTTTGCGCGGACGATGAGCAAGGTGAACTCTGCGTTCGGGGAAGCTCTTTGGCATTGGGATACTGGAACGACCCACAGAAAACTGCCGCCGCGTTCGTCCAGAACCCCCTCAATACTCGGTATCCCGAATTGATTTACCGCACCGGTGATCTGGCGGTTCGCCATGCCGATGGCCGGATTTTTCTGGCGGGACGACGAGACTATCAGGTCAAACATATGGGGTATCGGATCGAGCTTCCAGAGATTGAGCATCAGGTTCTGGCAATTGCCGGAATTGCAAATGCATGCGTGCTGTACGATAGCCCGAAAAAGGCAATAACTCTTTTTTATCAGCCGACTGATGGCGACGTGTCAGCCGGAACAATTCGGCAGGCCTTATCAGAAATTTTTCCGAAATATATGCTTCCTACCGTATTCCATTCATTGAACCGGTTGCCGATGAATCCAAACGGGAAGATTGACCGAAACGGTCTTATCCAGCGCATTGCGGAAGCGGTATAGATGCAGAATATTGGCGATTGGGACCATTATCGCAGGTGCGTGTCGGCCGTGCCTCGTCTTACCCCAGCCTACACGACCAATTTGTACATGTCGCGTGATCAGGTCGAGCGCTGGTCGGCAGCGGACCGTTTGCGCGCCATAACCTCGAACAATGCTCTGCTAGTGCTGTTAAAAGATCGTGACTTCAAACACATTTATCATGTGGCACAGGACCAACTGGCTCTTTCCGCTATCTTAGTCAAACTACCGCGTGGTGTTTACACGACGGATTTGATTGGAAAAGGCACTGGCTTGGCGCAGCTTTGCTTAACGTACGCCCACGCAGGTTGGGTGCGCCACCGTTTTTTACGCCGCATGGTTTTGACACAATCGGCGCGCGTGCAAGTTAGGCCGATCTCAAGTGCTGCACCGCCAGAAGTTGCGCAACTCGAGCATGTTCACCTAATCGCCGCATTTCTTGAACGACTCCTCGATCGCCACGCCGAACAACTGCCCGATTTGATAGAGTTGAAGCAAGCTGCAAAGGCGGGAAGGCTGCTTTGTGCCAGTCGTAACAGAAAAATCACAGGTATGCTGATGTATGATGTTAAGGGCCAGACGGCTCATTTGCGGTTCTGGCACGTAGATGAAGATGAACGTGACCAAGGTATTGGACGGCAACTGATGGCCGCTTTCCTCCGGCAATGTGAAGGTATGCAGCGTCTGGTTCTATGGGTCATCGGCGATAACGAACGATCCATTGCGATTTATCGGCACTATGGCTTCGTCGAAGACGGGCTGCTAGATCAGATTATGATTCTTCGAAACGAAAGCGTGTAAATGAGTAAGGTACCAGCTATTCTTGGCCAGATCCGGCCCGAGTTTGACTTTTCCCAATCGGATGATTTTTTCGAGGAAGGCATTCTCGATTCCTTCGATCTTATATCATTAGTATCGGAACTCGATCGAGCTTATGGCATTTCGATAGACGGTTTGGACATCGTGCCAACGAATTTTTGCAATGTCGTTGCCATCGAATCGTTACTGCGCCAGAACGGGGTTGCGCCGTGAAGCTCACTTTTAATGGGAAGGCAGTTACCGGCCTTCTTACTATCGTACCCGCCAATGAACGCAAGTTTGTTGATGAAATGGCGAATTTTAACTTTTCGCAGGCGCGCTCACTTAAACTGAAAGAAGTCATGGGGTATGACCGTCACCGAATTGTGGCAGGCCCAGTATGTTCATCGGATTTGGCTGTAACCGCACTCGAATATCTGCTGGAAAATGACTTAATCACGAAAGCCGAAATTGGTGGATTGATTATTGTCACACAAACACCCGATTACCTTATGCCGGGCACTTCAAAAGTCGTTCATGGTCGGCTCGGCTTGCATCAGGATGTGTTTTGCTTGGATGTAAACCAAGGCTGCACTGGTTTTCTTATTGGTGCAATGCTGGGCTTCATGTTGCTTGACCAGCCGGCTATCCAAAAAGTGGTGTTGGTGAATGTCGATGTTCTCAGCAGAAAGGTCTCGGCACGAGATCGCAATAGCTACCCACTGATCGGTGACGCCGCTTCGGTCGCGATAATCGAGCGGCGCGATGGTTACGGCACGATCGAGGCGCATTTGAAAATGGACGGCTCGGGCCGTGAGGCGCTGATCATTCCCGCTGGCGGGATGCGGATGCCCTCCAACGCCGCCACAGCGGAGCAGACCGCAGATGCAGACGGAAATTTTCGAGCGTTGGACAATCTAAAGATGGATGGTTCGGCGGTGTTCAATTTTGTCTTGACTGAAGTACCCGAGCTGATCAGCAACTTGCTGAAAGAAACCGGCACCGATGTGAACGACATTGATGCATTTCTGTGTCACCAGCCTAACCGGTTCATGCTCCACAAGCTGGCCGATAAACTGGGTATTCCTCATGACAAAATGCCAAGCAACATAGTTGAAAATTTCGGCAATTCGAGCGGTGTGACCGTTCCGATGGCTGCCGTGTTTAATTTTCGTGAACGGCTCCTTGCAGACAAACTGCACGTGTGTCTGGCCGGATTTGGTGTAGGGTTAACATGGGGAGCCATGCTTATGGATCTCGGGCCGCTCGATTTTTGCGAAATAATTGAATTTATAGAGGAAAATGAAAATGGATGAGTTTTTGAGTGAGATAGCTGAAATCCTTGAGGAAGACTCGGTCAACTCGACCGATGAGCTTGATAGCTTTGAAAGCTGGGATTCGCTGGCCGCCTTGTCCGTGGCTGCGCTTGCAGATTTATCTTTCGGTGTAAATATGTCGTCTAAGGAAATTAATGCATCCAGTACCGTTGAAGATCTGTATCAACGAATAGTTGCGAAGAGGGCAGCTTGAGCCAAAATGCTTCGATCCCAAATCCTTTGGACCTTTCGGGCCGCCATTTTTTGGTGACGGGCGCAAGTTCGGGCATCGGTCGAAGAACAGCTGCGTTGCTCCACGACCTGGGAGCGCATCTGTCGCTGGTAGATCTCGACCAAGCCGGCCTTGAGGAGATTGAGAAGACATTTGGGCCGACCGGCAAGGCACACATTCATGTGGCCGATCTGTCGGATACAGTTGCGATCGAAAGCTTGGTTGCTGATTGCGTAGCAATTGGAGGCGCCCTCCACGGTATTGTGCATTGCGCGGGCATCCAAGCAATTGGGCCGGTGCGCTCTCTCAAAATTGACGCATGGCGGAAAATTTTTGCGGTCAATACCGAGGCGGCTCTTGCGCTGAGCAAGGCGATGGCTAGCAAGAAGGTTTACGCTGGAGAGAATGGCTCGATTGTTTTCATTTCGAGCGTAATGGGTTCTGTCGGATCGGCCGGTGCCGTTCCTTACTCCATGAGCAAAGCTGCACTTGAAGGTATGGCGCGTTCGCTGGCGCTCGAATTTGCGGCGCGGCGTATCCGCGTTAATTGTGTAGCGCCCGGTTTTGTAAATACTCCGTTGCTGGAGCGAACCGAAAAGATGTGGGATGAAGATCAGAGAAAGGCCGTGGAGGACCAGCATCCCCTTGGCTTCGGCCAACCCGAGGACGTTGCCAATGCGGTGGCGTTTCTGCTTGCAGATACCGGTCGGTGGATTACAGGCTCAGTCCTTGTGGTGGATGGCGGTTATCTCGCCCGATAAATATTTGAAGGTGGATGATGGCCGAACATGAAATTGCAGACATCTGCTTGTTGATCACTGGTGCATCGTCCGGGATCGGCCGGGAAATGGCGGTCGATTTGTCGAAGCAGTATCGATTGATTCTAGGCGGACGTGACATCTCTCGCCTGGAAGAAACCCGTTTGCTGTGTCACGACCCGTCGCGTCAGCTATGCTGGGCGTTCGATTTGGCAGATGTTTCGGCGCTTGCATCTGCATTGCCCGAATTCCTTATGAAGAAACATGCGCAAGTTTCTGGTTTCGTGCACTGCGCCGCGCTGCTGAAGGTACTTCCGCTGCGCAGCATCTCGATTGATCACGCGCAATCGGTCATGAACACCAATGCTCTGGCAGCGATGGAAATTACCCGGCTGCTGATGCAAAAGAACGTCAATCAAAAGGCGCTTCAAAGCATTGTCTTTATATCGAGCATAGCCAGCCAGTTCGGCGCGAAAGGCTTTACCGCTTATAGCGCGAGCAAGGCAGCACTCGACGGCCTGATGAAATCGCTAGCGGTCGAACTGGCACCCGATGTGCGAGTGAATTCGGTACTTCCAGGCGGCGTGCGGACCCCCATGACCGAAGCGATGTATGCCGATCCCGAGATGTCCGAACGGCTCACCCACGATTATCCGTTAGGGGTCGGGTTGCCGTCCGACGTGACCGATGCGGTCCGTTTCCTGCTGTCGGACCAGTCACGCTGGATCACCGGGCATCAACTGGTGGTCGATGGCGGCCGCTCGGCTAATATCTCGGCATGACGTCTTTCGTTATCGTCGGGACTGGCGGCATGGGCCGTGAATTGCTTGGCTGGATCAATGGATGCCGCGAAGAAATACGCGAGCGCTTCAAGGTCGAAGCGTTTATTTCGGAAGCGGACGATGCCGGTAGCAGCATTTACGGGGTCCCCGTTTTCCATCCCGAAAAATGGCGTGGCGATCGACCGCGTTTCGTTATAGCCTTTGCTGATCCGGTGAAGAAAAAGCGATTGGCACTTCTGCTCGAAGCGATGGGATGGACTCCGGAAATCTTTATCCACGATTTAGCTGCCGTCGGGCCACATGCGAAGATCGGCCGGGGAACCGTGATTTGCCCCGGCTGCCGCATTTCAAACGATTGCGATATCGGCGAGCATGTTCTGGTCAATGGCGGTTCCGGTGTGGGACACGACGCGAAGGTCGGTAGCTATTCGTCGCTGCTCGGTTCGGTCAGCGTAAACGGCAACGCTCAGGTCGGCGAGGGTGTTACCTTCGGTGCAGGAAGCATGGTTTATCCGGGCAAACGTATCGGCGACTGGGCGAGAATCGGTCTGGGCAGCGTCGTGTTAAAAAACGTGCGCGAAGGCGCTACGATGTTTGGAAACCCGGCCAAACGGATCGATAGCGACTGACTTGTAAGCTTACGTGACGCTATGCGCGTCGCTCATGTATAATGGGGTTGGAATGGCAAATATACTGATGCTTATAAACCAGTTTAGCGACGCCGGAGAGCCTGCCGATCCGCCGCATCAACTGGCAGACGCGTTCGTATCTGCGGGTCACTCGGTAAAGGCGGTGGTCATCCCTTGGCAACGGAATGAAACGAGTGTGTCGAAATACTGCGAGCATGACCGACTTCAGGTTCTTCGCATCCCGCCGCTGCACATAACCCGTTTCGGCCATGCCATATCCCTGCTTTTACGCTGGACCTTCTCATCGCTGATTGCACGGCGTCATGCGAAAAAATTTGTGGGAAAAGACGAGGTAGACCTGATCTACACCACCAGCCCGTCGGCCAGCATGGCATTTCTGATCCGCTGGGCGATCCGAAAGTTTCCGCAGGCGCGGCCATATCTGTACATCGTCGATTTCTTTCCGTTCCATCAGCGCGCAATTGGCCTGATTCCTGCGGGGCTTATTTTCCGTATAGCAAAATGGGCAGAAACTGGGTTGATCCGGATGTTCGACACCGTCGCTTGCATGTCGCCGAGAAATGTCGAATATTTGCAATCGCATTATGCGCTGCGCCCCGCGCAGGTGATTGAAATTCTTCCGCTTAGCACTGCAATCACACCACCTGTCGATATCGATAAAAAGGCCGTTCGGGCGCGATATCGATTGCCGGAAAAGAAAGTCATTGCCATTTTCGGCGGGCAGATAACCGACGGCCGCGGGATCGAGCAAATTATCGAAACGGCTAGAATAGCAAGCCGCGAAGTCCCCGAACTGCACTTTGTGTTGGCAGGCCACGGACGCCTAGTCCATCGCGTCGAGGCCTATATCGAAAAGGGCGAGCATAATCTTTCCTTGATTTCCAGCCTTGCCCGCGACGCCTATATCGAACTCGCGGCGGCCTGCGACATCGGTCTGGTGGTGACCGTGCCGATATCCGACATTCCGACCTTTCCGTCCAAAACGCTCGATTACCTGCAGGCCGGCCTGCCAGTGGTCGCCGCCGTCGAGCCCGACACCGACTTTCGCGGCTTTGTCGAAGAACATGGTTTTGGTATGGTGGTTGAGGCAGGCAGCGCACAAGTGCTGCTTGATGCATTGGCTCGAATGGTGCACGATTCGCAAATGCGGAACGAGATGGCGAAGGCAGGTCGACAGGCATTGCAGAACATATTCGACGTTCGTCACGCTGCAGCGCAAATAGCCATGAAATGCGACGATTGCGAGATCACAGCAATTCCAAGTGTCAGGAACGATGGTATTATAAATTCTATGGGACCAAAGACCACCATATGACCGCATACCTAGCCATTATTGTACTATTATTTTTATTTGCTTGTGCAGAGAATGGACGTTTTGAAAGTAAATATCCTGGACGAATTTCATGTTTGACTCTTATTTTATTTGGAGGCTTGCGACATGAAACGGGATTTGATTGGGTCGAGTACGAAAATTACTATAATTTAATTTTACCGATTTCAGCATCTAGGCCAGAGTATATTACATACAACCTACTTGTTGAGCCAGGATTTCAGTTTTTTTGCTTAATACTACGGTCATTGGGTGCTTCATTTCAAACATTTTTATTTGTTGTTACATTTGTAAATATAGTTGTTATATATATTTTTGCCCGCCGGTATACTTCGCGAGTGGCGCTTGTATTTTTAATTTATTTTGGATTTATTTTTCTTGCGGGTCAGATGGCGGCAATCAGGCAGACTTTTTCTTATTCGTTTATTTTGCTTGCATTTATACAGCGTGATAGAGAAAAATCCTTATCGACTGCTTTGATGCTTATTATTGCTGTTAGCATCCATAGCTTTTCAATCGTATTTATACCGATAATGTATTGGCGATTCAGGTATATTTCTACACCACTTCTTACAGCGGTAGTTGGTATAGGAGTTGCAGCGGCATTTTCAGGATTTCATATTGTCCCGATTATCGCAGACGTTTTTTTACCAGTGCTAAGCGGCGGCTTTGTTGCTACAAAGCTTTCTTTATATGGCGATTATGAAGGAACAAGAATTTCACTCGTTAGCCTTTCTTTCATTCCATTACATTTGGCAGCGTACTTTCTGTTAACTACGCGACGATTTCATCGCGCTTTCTACCCCACTACTATTACATATTTTGCTGCTTCGGTCACGTTATTAATACTCATCTGTCATTCGTACTTCGGTGTTTTCCCTGCGTTTTGGAACCGAGTCAGCTATTTGGCGTTCTTTTTGCAAGCGGTTGCGTTGAGCGCGCGATATCGTGAATATTTTCAGGGGGGCTCCGTGCCAGCCGTCTCCATTGGACTGGCCGGGGCTGCGGGTGTTGCGATTATCACATACACGCTCAATCAACCGACCTCGCTCCCTTTTACCCCTTACCAAAATGTTGTTATTGCATGGGCAACGGGTGATCCAGGCGATGGTCGGTTGCGTTACGAATACGCATTTCGTGAGGCGGAGATCGAAATCGCAAAGCGGCGAAGATAAAGCAATGCGTGGTCAGGTCTCATGTCGGATTAAGTCAAGCGCAGCGTAGTCGCCGGAGACTATTAGCGACGACGGCGATGTGGACCTATGATGATGCAAACGCCCACTCGAGAAGTTGCCTCCGGCATGTCCGCCTTCTATTCTTCCCCATCTAATATCGAAAAAATCGGAATCTGCTTTCCGTTGCTCTTGTGGGGCGAACATTGCTCCTGTCACGCTGACGCCCCGGTTTACAGCGGCATTGTCAAGATCTAAGGTAGGACCGTAATTGCCCTCGCTATATAGCCCTGCAATGGAAAGCCCCCGCACAACTGCGGCCTTTAGAAATGAACCGTTACTTGCTTCGACAATATCTTGATGAAATGCGCAACCCACGCATCCGGCATCGCGCAATTTCGGGTCGGCCAACTCGAAAACGTTACCACCACCATTTTGATATTTAGTGCTAGTTGATGTTATGTGGTAACCGCCATAACTCGAGAAAAAGGCACCCGGCCATCTTCGCACGATACAGTGCGAAAATTTCCACTCTTGTGCATATTTCTTGCCAGCCAAAGCTTTGATCTGTTCGAATTCGCAATGGTGGAACTGCACCCGTAGAAATGCGTCGCTCAAAGTCGTGGCATTCGGCGCATTGGCTAAGGCTTCGAAGCGTATGTTTTGAAACCACAAATATTCGCTGAGCGGAGCTGATATGTTCGATAGATTACTATCAAATAGCGGAAAGTTTCCAGCGACGAGGAAACCGCCATAAGAACCTTGCCCGATTATGCGAAACACACCTCTTGTCTGGTCAACGGGTCGATTTATAAGAATTGAGCGCCCGACACGACAGGGTCCCTCTACCAAAAGCGGTCGAACGGGTGTCCCATAGAGACAAGCATCGACGGCTTTTTGCAACGCGTCGCTGTCGTCGCTCAGCCCATCAAGTTTTGCGCCAAATTCTCGGAGTCTAACCGCCTCGAATGTGGACACACTTTGAGCCGCGGAAATAATTTGTTGCAGCGCTGGAGCCACAGGCAATGCAGCTACCGGCGAAAGCAAAATTTGGCGTCTGGTGATGGGTGACACAAACTTATCCCTTTTCATCGTTTTTCGTCAGGCGCGCCCGACAGTCGAATCAATACCGGCAACATCAACAACGCCATGGTCGCATAAACTGCTGGATAGGCCCAATAGGGCGCTTCGGACAAGCCAAGTCCGGCGAATATGAGCAGATATGTTGCGAGCAAACTCGCGGTTCCCAATTCGACTCCCACCGCTGCAAGCAGGCGGCGGCGCGCGAGCATCAGGTGAATTGCCATCGACGCCGTGACCCGCAATCCATCACCCAGCAAATAGCCTGCGATAAAGGGGATCGCCGGCAGATAGGCTGCAGAAAAAAATGTGGTCACAAAAAACGGTGCACCAAGTGAAAAAACGGCCCACCCGCCGATCATCACTATCGAACCTACCAATATCGTACCCAGCAACAAGCGGCGAATGCGGTGGGGATCGGTTGCTTGCGCTGCCTGCGGCAGGAATATCTGCGCCATGTAGAGCCCCAATATCTGGCTGGTGACGTCAGACACCCGGTTGGCCGCCAGCCAATACGCCAGCAGGTCGGTGCCGAATGCTTCGCGGTACACCACGCGCAGCGCAAACAAGGTCGCCGGCATGATGATAGCGATTGCCAGAAATGCCAGCGAGTATCCGAACAGCAGCCGCATTTCGGGCCACTGGCCTTCCGCAGGACCAAACCGGATACCTGCCCGGAGGACGACGCCGGCCGCCAGCACGCTGGTGACAAGTGGTCCCGCTGCGTAACCAAGCACCGCGCCTACCGGGTCGCCCTTCAACAGCCACCAGACGCACAATAGCCCGCCTACGACCAAGCCGGTCGATTGCAAAATCAAACTGGTCGGCGCGCGTTGCCGTCCGGCAAGGATCGAGCAAGCGAGAATGCCAAAGCCGCCGCCCGCTCCGGCCAGCGTGAGATATGGCACAACACCCGCCAGCGACGCATCGCCGACGAGCAACTCCGATAGGTTGCCCCGGAACAACGTGGCGAGCAGGACGATGGCAAAGCTCGCTGCGGCCCAAATTCTGAAGGCGGCGGCGACCGCACGATGCTCGGCAGCAGGGTCGCCTTTGGCAAACGCGATTTGCCTTGCCAGCCCGTTCTGCACGCCCGCCGCCGCAATTGTCGAAAGCAGGGCGAAGAACAGGAAAAACTGCGAAAAAGTGACGAAGCCGGCGATGGTCAGACGGGCGCTCGATATTCCGATCAAGCCCAGACCAAAGGCGAACTTAAGACTGAAAAATGCCCCGACTGCACCGCCGACCTTGAAGTTTTGTCGCGTCAGCAGGCGCTGTGCAAAGCCACGCGGCATCACCTAGACCGACTTTCTCGCATGATCGCGAGCAAAGTCCAGCTGTGCTGCAATCAATTCTGGGCCGCGGTGATGGGCCTCATACAAATGACCGCCATCGGGCGCTATTGCCGCGTCTACCGCCGGTGACGAGGTGAGAGCTACGGCAATTCGCTCGATGGCAGTTGTGTTCGATTCCCAAATACGTTCATACTCGGCCAGCCGTATATGCACCGGGCAGGAAATTTTCGGTGCAAGCCCGGGCCAGCGCTCGGGCCATGAATACGCGACCTCGTGCGCCTCATTATCACGCTGCGGCTCGGTCGCTGCGCGCAATGCCGTTACTCCGTGCCGATCATAGCTACTTCCAGGGCCGAAAAACCAGTGTGGGGAAAGCTGCCTTTGACCACCGACTGCCGACCGTTGCATTTCGGCCAGATACTGCACGTCGGGGCGGTCCCCTATTCCCGAAACGCACAGCGCCGCGACCGATCCCGCAGGTTGGACGGCGGTATACGCATAAGCGATGGCCCCACCAAAGGAATGTCCGATCAAGATCAGCGCGCGCTGCATCATGCCAGGAACCTGCTCACGCACCGTCCGGAGCAGATCGTCAATCGCGGTGACGCCGCAATCTATCGCCGACCCGGGACCGGGTTCAATGCTACAACCATAGCCAGGCCTGTCGATCAGCAAAACCGCCATTCCACGCGCCGTCGCCGCGCGCGCGAGCGAGTTACCATCAAGGTCGAAATAACGTCCGTTGCTGCCAATGCCGTGAACACATGCGATCAGCAGGGCGGCAGAGTTTCCCGATCGAGGCTCCCAAAGCACTCCGCCCACCCGGCGGTCTGCGGTCGCAACCTGATGACATAGCGGTGCGATACCGACTTGCAGGTCCGCTTCGCTGATGATATCAATACGCTTTCCATACGGTTCGGGCGACATAGTCGGTGTAACTCATGATTATGTGTAGAACCTTGTCAGAAACGTTCGGCTTCGAATAGTCCGCAACGCGAGTTGCGCGATTGGCTCGGTTCGGACCTTCATCTGCGATGACCCTCAAGGCCTGAAGAATCCGATCTTTGCCTAGCCCAACCATCATGACTGCGCCTTCTTCCATAGCCTCCGGGCGTTCATGGGCTTCGCGAATATTGAGCGCGGAAAATCCCAAAATTGAACTTTCTTCGCTAATGGTTCCGCTATCCGACAACACCGCACGAGAATGCATCTGGAGGGCGTTATAATCCAAAAAGCCGAACGGTTTCAAAAGCCTGATCCGTGGATCAAAGTTCAGGCTCAATGCCTCGATCCGGTTTCGTGTACGCGGATGGGTCGAAACCAAAATAGGCTCATCATACGCTTCCGCAATGGCGTTCAACGCTTCGTGGAGTTGACGAAGATTCTTTTCGGAATCAACGTTTTCTTCGCGATGCGCACTGACCACAAAATAACAACCTGCTTCCACGCCCACCTCTTCCAGCGCTTTCGATGCGTCAATACCAGAACGGTAGTACGAAAGCACTTCAAACATCGGACTACCCGTCTTTATGATGCGGTCGGCGGGCAAACCTTCAGCCAGAAGATACTCCCGTGCAATATCCGAATATGGGAGATTAATATCAGCAGAGTGATCCACGATGCGGCGATTGATTTCTTCTGGAACCCGATCATCGAAGCACCGGTTGCCGGCCTCCATATGAAATACAGGAATCCTCCGGCGCTTTGCAGGAATGACGGACAGGCAGCTGTTGGTATCGCCAAGGATAAGCATGGCGTCGGGAGCTTCGGTCTGAAGCACATGATCCACCTTTATGATTACTTGGCCGATCGTTTCGGCAGCTGTTGTTCCTGCAGCATTCAGAAAGTGATCCGGCTTGCGAAGGTTGAGATCGTTGAAAAACACTTGATTTAGTTCATAGTCATAATTCTGTCCGGTATGCACGATCACATGGTCACAGTGCTTATCAAGCAAGCTCATGACGCGCGAGAGCCGAATGATCTCGGGCCGTGTCCCGACTACAGTCATAACTTTTAACTTACGCATCGTCAGTATACCTTTTCTGCGATCGTGTCGGGCTTTTCCCGATCAAAAAGCTCGTTGGCCCAGAGCAATGCTACGAGAGCATCATCACCCACGTTCGAAATATCGTGAGACCATCCAGGAATGGTTTCTACGACTACGGGGTGTTCGCCTGATGTAAATATCTCGTGCGTGGCGTCTGTCAAAATGTCGCGGAACCGGAACCGTGCATTTCCATGCACAACCAAAAACTTTTCTGTTTTGGTATGGTGATAGTGACCGCCGCGCGTAACTCCCGGATGCGCCGTGAAATAGGAAAACTGGCCGGCCTCCCGCGTTTTCAACATTTCCGAAAAGCAGCCTCGAGAATCGGTATGGCTCGTGATCGGATAGCTAAATTGATCGGTCGGTAGTGCGGACACATATGTTGCATACATCGCGCGCGTAATCCCGACGCCGACATTTGCTATGAGATTGTCTGCACGATCAGTCTGAAACCCTTGGATCATCGCTACTACTTGGCCAACGGTTGTTTGATAAAGAGGGTAGACTTCGCGATATCCCCCCGCTGGTCGTTCTGATAGCGTCGTAATGATCTCTGTCACCACATTGTCAATATAAGCCAGCGTAAGCGGAGAGTCCGGATCGTCAACAGTGATTGGCAAATTCCTAGCGATACTGTGACAAAAGGTTGCCACGGCCGAATTGTAATTCGGCCTCGCCCATTTACCGAACACGTTGGGAAGTCGGAAAATATAAACTACCCCGCCGGTTGACTCAGTAAGTTCGAGGAGAGCTTCTTCAGCTAGTCGCTTGCTATTCCCATAGCCAGTTGCTTCTGCGGCCTTGCTGGTCGACGCGTAGACGATGGGAATCGCACGCCCCGAATCTTTCATCATGGCAACCAATCGCTCAGTCGAACCGACATTGATTGTGTAAAAGTCAGAAGGATCTTCGGGGCGGTTTGCTCCGGCAACGTGTATAACGGCATCAACACGTGAAATTGCATCGCGCCACTCAGCTTCGCTACTTTCACGCGAAATAGGCACAACCTCTATTTTTAGCTCGCGCAGGCGCACGCAAAGATTTCGACCGATGAATCCATTGGCCCCGGTGACTGCGATTGAATTCAGCGTCACAGGCCACCCCCTGCATCGCGCCCGGCCAATACGTCCTGCATATAATCAAGTGTCGTGAGTTTGGCGACCATTTCCGTCTGATTCAACTGCCGCGCATTGTGCGAATGAAAGTCTTGGGCAGCTGAGATCTGGCGCTCTCCTTCCTCGACAAAAGCAGCATAATTAAGGTCGCGGTTGTCGGGAGGGATGCGATAGTAGCCGCCACAATCCTGTGCAACAACCATCTCCTCGCGGCTTAACAACGCCTCATACAGTTTCTCGCCGTGGCGGGTGCCGATGACTTTCATAGGATGGTTTTTCGCGCCAAGAACTTCTAAAACAGAATGGGCCAGTATTTCAATTGTAGCCGCGGGTGCCTTTTGCACAAACATGTCGCCATTCTGACCATGTTCAAAGGCATAAAGTACAAGATCAACCGCTTCGTCCAATGTCATAACAAATCTAGTCATAGTCGGATCGGTTATGGTTAGTGGGATGCCCTTTCGCACCTGGTCAATGAAGAGTGGGATAACGGAACCCCGCGACGCCAATACATTCCCATATCGCGTTCCGGTGATCACAGTATTTGTACCCAGGGCCAACCGCGACTTTGCAACGGTCACCTTTTCCATCATTGCTTTCGAAATTCCCATGGCGTTGATCGGATATACGGCCTTGTCTGTTGACAGACATACCACGCGCGAAACACCCGCAGCAATCGCGGCTTCAAGCAGGTTGTCGGTACCAATGATATTGGTTTTCACGGCTTCCATCGGATGAAACTCGCAGGACGGCACTTGCTTCAAAGCGGCAGCATGAAAAATATAGTCGACGTCTTTGACGGCACTTGATACCGACCTCAGATCGCGAACGTCGCCAATATAATAGCGAAGCCTTGGATCACGATAATGCAATCGTTGATCTTCTTGCTTCTTTTCATCGCGGGAAAAAATGCGGATTTCTTTAAACGGTTCGTCAATAAAACGATGAAGCACAGTCGAACCAAACGAGCCGGTGCCACCGGTAATCAACAAAACCTTTCCATTAAACATGTACATTCCAGTCAGGGCATTCAAGCGATTATCGCGCAACACGAACGGCGCAGTTTGAAGAGGTGGCTATAATTGCGACTGGTTCGCCAATCAAGCTGCGATACAGCTTTGCTCGAAGCAAATTATCAACGGGTCTGTTTGGGGCTCGATCCACATTTCAAACAAAATATCCTCGTGGCGAACTCGCCATTTTGTTTCTGCGGAACCAGCTGGACTAGTGCGGATTTTCCACCTGTCGCATATCTGATTATGCCGACGTAGCTTCGAACGCGATCAGGCTGATGCGGCTCAAATATGAATGATGATCACGAATGTTGCCGAAGCCATTGATGTGTTCGAAGCTTGAGGCCGACGTTTAACGGTGTATTGAGCAGAAATACCACCCAGTGAGTTCTGCTTTTAATGATTGCAAGACGGTCTCAACGGCAGCGCGATCATCATAGGTGCCCTCTCCTCTCATCGAAGGAGATCGGCCGTGGGCCCGCTCCCTCTTTTTTAACCGCGTGAGAAGTACTAGAGAACACGGTTTGAATAAAAGAGACAGCCTCCTTCTGGCTCCTACAATCGAACACAAATTATCAATTCGTTCGCCGGAATTCTCCGGCGATCGCAATGTACGGATTGCAACACGTCGCTGGTGTTATCAACTTCTTTACGAATGAAAACCTGATGGCCAAGCTATTTTTCTTCGGCTAATGGAGCTCATGACTTCGCCGCTATGCCGAGTAAATACGCCGCTCCCTCGACAAGCTAACGAGGCGGCTTATCAGAACTGCCCATGCCAGCTTTGTCCTGGACGCGTTAGAGCAAGCCATTCAGGAGCGCTGACCTACGCATGGAAAGTGCCTGATCCGTCGCGGCAACCGGCGTAGAGCCAGTCCTACATTGTTCCCGTTGACAACAGTTAAGACAATGCCTTGGTGTCGTTCGATTCTGTTCAATTTGTCGCTCTGAAATGAGTCGATTTGTTCGATAAAAAACGACTGTTAGAAACAATCACCAATACTTCATCCGCTAAAGAAAAAACCTACCATTATACCTTAATTAGCTAACTCCCCGCATCTCTATAACTTTAACCACATTACTGAATATGTATTCCGAGTAGGCCAGCTTTTAAATATATTTTTAATTTGTAAGATAAAAATTTTCTGAAAAGAATAGAACTTTATACTCGATTTGTCGTATGAAAAAATTTCAGATGATTTTCAGATACACAATGCTTGAAGTAGGTAGAGGGTTAGCTCAACAAACTCGGAGTTATTTCCCTTCGAAGAGTAGCCTCTTCGGTTCAAAGGCTTAGTTATCATGAGACGTAATATTCGCGATACCAAGCGACAAACCGGTGCACGCCTTGTCGAATGTCGGTCTGTGGCCGAAAGCCAGTCAATGTTTGCAGCAACGACGCGTCGGCCCATGTCGCGGGAACATCGCCTTTTTGCATTTCGAGATAATGCTTGATCGCAGGCCTGCCGATCTCCGCCTCAATCGCCTCGACAAAATCTATCAGACGGACCTTGTCGCTGTTGCCGATATTGACGACACGAAAGGGGGCGACAGAAGACAGGCTGTCACCCTTTGGTATGTCCGCAGCGCTTTCTGGCTGCACCGGCACAGCATCAACCAGCAAACGAACGCCGCGTACCAGATCCTCGACATAGGTAAAGTCGCGCCACATATCTCCATTGTTGTAAATTTCGATCGGCGTGCCCTCAATTATCCCCTTAGTGAATTTGAACAGTGCCATATCAGGGCGGCCATAAGGGCCATAGACAGTGAAAAAGCGGAACATCGTCACCGGCAAATTCCACAAATGGGCATAGCTATGGCCCATCATCTCATTCGCCTTTTTCGTTGCGGCATAGATCGTCAGCGGCGTATCAGCTTTTTCGGTTTCAGTGAACGGCATCTCCTCATTCGCGCCGTAAACCGACGATGTGGACGCCATCAACAGATGCCCCACTTCAAATGCCCGCGCGCATTCCATGACGTTGAACGTGCCGATAATGTTAGTGTCGATATACGCGCGCGGATTTTCCAGACTGTAGCGTACACCCGCTTGTGCAGCGAGATGGACGACAGCTTCCGGCCTCACCTCGGCGAAAACTGCGGCAACCGCCGCATTGTCCTTGATATTTACGATATGTGCTTTGAAGTGGTTCGATTGTTGCAGGATTTCGTGGCGCGCCACTTTCAATCGTACATCATAATAATCGGTTAGGGCATCGATGCCGACCACATCGAAACCCTCTGCGAGCAACAGTCTGCACAGGTGAAATCCGATAAAGCCCGCGGAGCCGGTGACGATGATCCTGCGCAAAATTCACCCTTCCTTCATTCAACCTATTGGAACCGCACGTTGGCTATGCCGATATTTACTTTGCCGACACCAGCAATGGATCGCGCCAGCCGATTTGTCGCAAGCCCGTCACGATTTCACGCAACGTCCGCGCATCATTGGCATCCATCGCCAACCTCAGCTGATCCAACACCGGCGCAAGTTCGTCCCAACCCAGATAATCTTCGTTGGCTTTCATAATCCGAACATGCTCGGTCACCTCTGGATTGTTGCCGATCAACAGCTCTTCATAAAGCTTCTCACCATCGCGTAGGCCTGTGACCTCAACCGCAATGTCGCCATCAGGGGTTGCGTCATCGCGCACCGAAAGGCCGGACAATTCGATCATCGTGCGCGCCATTTCGATGATGCGCACAGGTTCGCCCATGTCGAGCACAAACACTTCGCCGCCTTTGGCCATCGTGCCCGCTTGTATCACCAACTGCGCAGCCTCGGGAATGGTCATGAAATAGCGCGTGATATCTTCATGCGTCACCGTAACCGGTCCGCCCTGTTTGATCTGTTGGCGAAACAGCGGCACCACCGATCCGCTGGAATCGAGGACATTGCCAAAACGCACCATCGAAAACCGAGTACTCGTTCTTTGCAGAGCAAAGGATTGCAAGATCAACTCCGCCAGTCGTTTGCTTGCCCCCATGATGTTCGTTGGGCGCACAGCTTTATCGGTGCTGATCAGGACGAAATCGGCAACATTGTGTTTCCGCGCGATGCTAGCCAACGCGAAAGTGCCAAAGACATTATTGCGCACGCCTTCGACGACATTGTGCTCGACCAATGGCACATGCTTATAGGCCGCCGCGTGAAAGATCGTGTCAGGCCGCCATTCGCCGAATAACGCATCAAGCGATTGTTCTTGCAACACCGATGTCAGCGTCGGAATGACATTGGTAGTAATCCCGTTGTCGGCAACTTGCCGCGCGAGCTCTTGATGAATGAGGTAAAGATTATACTCGCTCATCTCGACGAGCAGCAAATTCTTCGGGTTTTCCCGCAGTATTTGGCGGCAGAGTTCTGAACCAATTGAACCGCCGGCGCCGCTGACCAAGATCGTTTTTCCTGCCAGATTTTGCGCCAGCAGCGCAGGATCAGGCGCCACGGGATCGCGACCCAGCAGTTCCTCGATTTCCAACTCGCGCAAGTCGTTAACCGTCACCCGGCCGTGCGCAAGATCGGTCATTCCCGGCAAGGTGCGGATGCTGGCGTGGCTGCCGCGCACGCTATCAATAATCTCGTTGCGGCGCTGTCTACTCGCCGATGGGATCGCAAGGAGAAGAATCGAAATGTCCAGAGCTTCGATCAGCTCCGCGAGGCCGGTTGGCGCATAGATGTTTTTGCCGTTCAGCAGGCTCGAATGCAATGCGCGATCATCATCAACAAAGCCGATCACGTTCATGTCTTCGCTGTTGGCAAGCCCGGCGGCAAGCTGACGTCCGGCAGAGCCCGCCCCATAGACCAAAACGCGTTTGCGCTGTGATAGGCGCAACAGATTTGAATAGCCGCTGCCGAGCCAGTACCGCGCCGCCGCGCGGCTGCCGCCGACAAATAAAAACAACAGGACCGGCTGAATGATGCCAACGGTTCGCGGAACGCCATAAACGCCCATAACCGCAAAAATCGCTGCGTAGATGACGCCGAAAACAGCGCACGCTTTCACCACACTGAATAAAGCACTCCAGCCGACATAACGGAAGATGGCACGGTAAAGCCCAAACCGGATAAATAGCGGGATCGCGATTATCACCGGCAAGATATAGGACCAGATCTGATTGCCGGTCGGTGGCGTCCAGTCGCCCAACCGCAACCAATAGGCCAACCCCACCGTTGTCAGACAAATCAGCGTGTCGATCGCCAAAGCGACCGCACGCTTTGCTCCGCGCGGTAATCGCAGAATTTTTTCGGATGGTCCCTGTAGCATGCGTTGCGCGCTCTAGTGCGTATCCGCCAGCAGTGCAAACCCCGCGTCGAGATGATGGCCAGAAGTGCAAGACCTTAGTAAATCCACCGAGGTATCTGCGGCGCGTTTAGCCTGACATCGTGTCTGGAGGTGCGCGCAGTCACTTGCAGAGTGTCTCTGGGCCAAATTCCCTATTAATCAAGGAAATATCAGTGAATTTAGAGCTTTTAAGAGCTCAAGACGGTCAAAAATCGCCCGAAAACCTCTGATCTTTCTGTAGTTTCGGATGAACATCCTTGGAAAAATAACAGGGAATTTGCACTACGGTAACAGGGAAGCGATTTTCCAATAACAGGGAATTCGGCTTTACTCAGCGCGTTTTCTCGCATCGAATTCCCATGCAAACCTTCGCGCGCGGCGGGAAATTGTCCACAGCTCTGTCCCCCTTTCTATTTTTCTGTGGCTCTTGACGTAGCGCCAAACTTTGTCATTTTATTCACACTATGTTCTGCGATTCCTAAGCGGGGAGTGCCGATCATAATGTGTCCCTTCTAAATCTCTCGAGAAAGCGAAAGCCATGAATATCGAACGCCAAAGTCGAACGCTGAACCAAACTGGAGAGTATCAATGTACGAGACAAAGATCGACAACGGTCATAATATCGAGGAACGCTCGGTTGAATCATTAAAGCCATATGCCCGCAACGCGCGGACGCATTCAAAGAAGCAGATCAAACAAATTGCTGCCAGCATTGAGCGATTTGGTTTTACGAATCCGGTGCTGATCGGAGATGATGAAAGCATCATAGCAGGCCATGGCCGCGTCGAGGCAGCAAAGTTGCTTGGCCGAAAGACCGTTCCGACGCTGAAGCTATCGCATTTGAACGACAGCGAACGCCGCGCTTACATTCTGGCAGACAATAAGCTGGCTCTAAACGCTGGTTGGGACAATGAGCTGCTTGCGATAGAGCTGCAGGGCTTACTCGCCGATGATTTTGATTTGGACCTGATCGGGTTCAACATCGCAGAGATTGATTTCATTATCGAGGATGCGGAGAGTGCCAATCCGCAAGCAGGCGATCCCGCTGATGATGTGATTCCGCAAAGCGAAGGTCGGGCTGTTACCCGCATGGGCGACCTTTGGCTATTGGGTCGTCATAAGCTGAGTTGCGGCGACGCCCAGGATATCGAGAGCTTCCAGCGGTTGCTGGATGACGAGCAAGTAGACCTCCTGTTCACCGACCCACCGTATAATGTGAAGATCGACGGCAATGTCTGCGGCCTTGGTAGCGTTAAACACCGGGAGTTTGCATTTGCATCTGGTGAGATGAGCGAGGACGAGTTTACAGGCTTCCTTAGCACGACCCTTGGCAATGCCAGCAGCATCATGCGCGACGGCGCGATCGCTTATGTCTGCATGGACTGGCGTCACATGAGCGAAATGCTTGCGGCGGGTAAAGCCGCGTTCACTGAACTCAAAAACCTTGTAGTCTGGAACAAGAGCAATGGCGGCATGGGTGCTTTTTATCGTTCCAAGCATGAACTGGTCTTTGTGTTCAAAAAGGGCACGGCTCCGCATACGAACAGCTTTGGGCTTGGTGAGAACGGACGGTACCGAACCAATGTCTGGGACTATGCAGGCATAAGCTCAATCAGCGCCAGTAGAGGTGACGAGCTGGCGATGCACCCGACGGTCAAGCCGGTCGCAATGATTGCAGATGCCATCAAGGATTGTTCAAGACGCGGCGAGATTATCCTCGACTGTTTCGGAGGATCAGGCTCAACGCTCATTGCTGCTGAGAAGACCGGCAGGCGCGCACGGCTCATCGAATATGATCCGCTTTATTGCGACACCATCATCAGGCGATGGGAGCAACATAGCGGAAAGCGCGCGGTGCTGGCGGATAGCGGCGCGATGTTCGAAGATGTCTCTCAGCAGCGTCTAAGCAGCCTTTTAGAGGGAGCCTAGAGCGATGAGTGATCAGAACAAAAAGCGCAGCACCGGTGACTACGAAATCGGGTTTGGTAAAACGCCGGAATATACAAGATACAAGAAAGGCCAATCTGGTAATCCCAAGGGTCGACCCAAAAGGGAAGAAGCCGTTAGCTTAGCTAGAGCACTGCCAAGCCAATCAGAGCTCGACGAAATCCTGCGGACTGAATTTGACCGGACAATTACAATCAACGAGGGCGGAAAGCCGAAAAAACGGAAAGCACGCGAACTGGTTGCACGGGCGCAGATCAATAATGCCCTAAAAGGCAATCCAATGTCACAGCAGCATGTTATCAGAGCAATACGCGATCTTGAACTGCGCGATGCTCAGCGTGCCGACGAGCTAGCCGAACAGGAAGAGGTCAAACGCCAAAAAGACACTACCGTCTTTAAGTATATGATCGCTTATAAGAAGGAGCGTGAGGCGGTCTGGGCCGAGGCCGAAGCGCGCGGCGCTGAACCAGACGAGCTTTGGCCGCATCCCGATGATATCCTGTTGTTTCCCAAAACGTCGAGGTGGCGCATTCGCGGACCTTTTGGTGAAGCAAACCTTGCGTATTACAACTGGTGCCGTGCAGAGCGGGATTATTGTTTTGCCTATCGCATTTTAGATATGACTCTTAACAAAACTCGGCATCAATCATGGTGGGATATATGGACGCTTTTTTGGGGCTTCTTTGATTTGAAACTGCCGCTGCGCTGGCAGCAGATGGACAAAACAGCAGTTCCTTTTTTCAATTTGAGCATTCTCACCGACAAAAGGCTCGAAGCGCATGTAGAGCACCTACGCAGAGAAGCCGACTTTTTAAGTGTGCTTGCTGGTATCCCGGCACAGCACGACAAAGAAAGCTACAAGGTCGCCAACACCATTATGAAACCGTTGCTAAAGCGAGAGGGTTTTAACTCGTTGGCAGAATTTGAGCATGCTTACGAAACCTCCGGTAAAAACATAATCTGACTGCAGTAATATATCCGATGGAGGCCAGACACTGATTAAGGGACATGCTGCGTTCGCAGGCCTGTTCTGTCGCGTCTATAATAGCTGGCCGTCCCCTTGGTATCCGTCGATCTGGCCAGATTGACGTTAGTCATAGCCAGAGGTCAAGTGCGACATGTTTGTGTTGTCGGCCACATTAGTGCGGCGTTCAACAGCGGTGCGGTTGCCATTAGCATCATGCGCATAGTCCGTGCGCTTATAGGGAGCAGCAGAGATTGCCACCAAGCTGACCCGATTCAGCCGCCCGCGCACATCATAAGCGTAGTTCATGCTGTTGGCGGGGGTCACACCGTCGGTGATGCCTGTGATGTTGTCGTCATTGTCATGGGCGTAGGATAAGAGCGACAGGTTCACGCCGCCGCTGGTCTTATACAACCGCCGAGAGGCAAGCCTGCCGTCGTTGCCCCAGTTCACGGTCATCGACAGCGTGTTGCCAAGGGTGGCCTGTTTGATTGCGGCAAAGGGCTCATATTGGATGCCGGTCGCGATGTTGGTCCATGTTGTGACGCTCGATAGGGAGAGAATTTAGAGGCTATTGCACGTGTCACCGTAATTGTGTCATTGTAATTCAATTCCGAATTCCGAATTCCGGCTTATTACGTGTGAGGCTGTGATTCAAACCACAAATTCAATACCTTTCCAATTCGCGGAATAACACTCAAACTCAATATCTGAACCGTCAATATCTATACTAGAATCATTTTCAAATTCTATTAAAATTGAACATCCATCAGTTTTAATTGAAGCGCTAATTATACATTTACCAATAATTGACACGAGACTCGTATATTTTATAGGAAAAGTAATTGATTCTGTAGATTTATTTGATAAATGATAATCCATATTTCCTATAATAGTTATAGATATATTATTGTCAAAATGGATAATAGTTGTGTTTGACGTGAAAGATATTAACTCAATATTTGCATTTTCTAAATCAGAAATATTTATATTTTTCGGCCATTTATACATTTTGCAGACCTTATTTCGGAGGAAATGGAACGTGAGTCTCCGGTCGAGGACCCGGCTTCATAGTCGATGGGTTTATTGGTTGCCAACTTCCATCTTTCATCGGCTTTAGGAGCTTCCAATACTTGTCAGGGTATTGTTCAGTAACACGGCTCTCCCACACCTTCCAGCCCGGCGGAATTTGTTCAGGAGGCAATTGCGGTTTATTTGTAGGGGTTTGAAATTTTGGCGATGGCTTCGGCGCACCTTTTGTAAGAACGTCATCCGCCGCACCTCCACCTCTTGCAAGAATCCGAGGCCCATATTTGAGTGCAGTCCACGCAACGCCGCCGCCAAATACACTGAACCCACCGGAAAGCGCGGCCTGTTTCTGGTCAATACAATTTAGGTCCTTCCCATCCCAAAAATACTGCATACCAACATCAAACAGGTAGCCCTCGGCGAACAAGACCGCACCTAAAACCAACAGCGGAACAAACTCCCCCGTCGGATCAATATACCGGACCGGATTAGCAGCCCCATAGAGGTAAGCATTACTACCCCCCGCCAGCCCGATGGGATCAGCCTGTATGTAGCGCCCTGTGGTCGGGTCATAATCGCGGTAGCGGTTGTAGTATAGGTCAGCGAGGGTCTTGCTCTGCCCGGGGAACGCGGTGGCGTAATAGCCACTGGGTTGGGCGATTGCTGCGCCGGTGGCGTCGGTCATGACGATGGGGGTGCCGAGATGGTCGCCGTGCACGTAGGTCAGCGTTGTTCCATTCACCATCGCGATGGGCATATACCCGCCAAGCCCATCATCGCCGCCGAACGGGCCGGTGTCGCCGACCTGTCGGGATAGCCAAATAAACTCTGCCTTCACGTCGGTAGCGCTGGTGCCATATTCACCGATGATCCGGCCATCGGGTGCGGTGACGAACCGGCGCGTGTCAGCTGCACCGCCCGAGGGGGTGGCGGTCGTTGCGGTGCGGTCGCCTAGGCCGTTATAGCTATGCGCAAGGCTAATTGTGCCGCTTTGGCTGTAGCTGATAAGGCGGCCATGGCCGTCATAGCCGGTGCTGACCGTGATCCCGCCGGGGCGAGTCTCACTGGCGGTGTTGCCGCGTGCGTCGGGCGTGATGCTGCGGATGCCCGATGCTGTGCTGATGCTGGCAAGCCGGTTGGTGCCAGCGGTCTTGATATAGCTGTCAGTCTGCGCTGCGACGGTGTCGGCCACATTAGTGCGGCGTTCGACAGCGGTGCGGTTGCCATTGGCGTCATGCGCATAGTCAGTGCGTTTATAGGGCGCAGCAGAGGTCGCCGCTAAGCTGACCCGATTGAGCCACCCGCGCACATCATAGGCATAGCTGATGCTGTTGGCAGGGGTCACACCGTCGGTGATGCCTGTGATGAAGCGTTGCATAGAATAGTCGATACCTGCGTCGACAAGTCGCCATACAACTCCAACTATTATCACAGCGCACCACGGGCATTCCCCTGTGGGATCCATATAGCGCGTGGGATTGCCCATCGCATAGCTGTAAGGATTGGGTCCCCCTGCAAGGCCGATGGGGTCGGCCTGGATATAGCGGCCCGTGACACCGTCAAAGTCTCGATAGCGGTTGTAGTAAAGATCGGCAAAGGTCCTGCTCTGCCCCGGGAACCCAGCCGCGTTATAGCCGCCGGGCATCGCAACCACTTGGCCGCTCGCATTGCTGGTCACCAAAGGCACACCCAGATAGTTACCATAGCTCCAGCCTGTAATGAGAAATAGCAGAAGCAGCAGACCGTATAGCCAAGCTACTTTCTGCGCCGAGCGCCTAATCAGCTTCATCCTCTTTCTTAGCGATATAGTCGTAATAGATAAAACCCCAGATCATACCGATTATACAATACGCTAAAGCCAAAATCTGAATGTGCTCTGGAACAAAATATCTAAGCGGGAAAAAAGTGAAAAATCCGGCAATCCATCCTAAGCCTCTTGAGCTCGGTAGTGGTTCTCTCAATCCAAAAATCACTTTCGCGATAGGTGCATCTAATTTAACATGCAGAATCGACAAAAATAAAATGTATATAACGGAAAAATAAAAAGCCATATTGTTCACTCAAATGGATCTGCAACTATAGTGTTTGCTACGCCATCAGCAATAGATGATAAAGCCTCACGTCGGGCTACATCTATCATTCTCTGCTCATTTAGACTTCTGTGTAAGTCACGTGTTCCTGGCGCCATCCACGAAAATAAATCGGTTGAATGGGGATTTCCACGTGGCGTAAAAGAACCTGCAAATTTTCCTGCTAATCCCCCTAAAAAGAAGTTAAGAGCCAAACCGCCGGGGGTGATAGCTTTACCATCAGCATATTGGGTTGCGGCATACTGCCCACTGTTTGACAATGCTCCAAGGACTGTCGCTCCCAAACTACTAGTTGCAACTAGTGGGGCCGCCATACCAGCCACACATCCGACACCAGCGCTGATTGCTAAATGCTCGAAGCTGGTTCCTCCCTTACTCGCAAGCTCACCGAGGCCAGTGCTAGCTGCGCCAACTGCGCCTCCGACTATACAAAGCGCCGCAAACGGGACAGCCTTACCACTGGGATCCGTAAACCGCACCGGATTATTCAGTGCATAGCTATACGGATTGCTGCCCCCTGCAAGGCCGATGGGGTCAGCCTGGATATAGCGGCCCGTGACACTGTCAAAATCACGATAGCGGTTGTAATAAAGATCGGCAAAGGTCCTGCTCTGTCCCGGGAATCCCGCCGCGTTATAGCCGCCGGGCATCGCAATCACTTGGCCGCTTGCATTGCTGGTCACCAATGGCACACCGAGATGGTTACCATAGCTCCACACGAGCTGGCTGGCCCCGGCCCCTGCCGCAAGATCGGGTAGGCTGAGCGCCAGCGGCATATGACCACCCACGCCATCATCTGCACTGCCTTCCGGGTTCAGCCAGATGAATTCTGCGCGCAGTTGCGTGCTGTCAGTGCCATATTCGCCAAGAATGCGACCCCGCGCGTCATAGACGAACCGCTGCGTCACGATGCTGCCACCGCCTGCCGCCGCCGTTACGCTCGCCACACGGTCGTCCAGACCATTATAGCTATGGCTTAGGCTGGCTTCACCGCTACGCGCATAGCCGGTTAACCGGCCATACGCGTCATAAGCCGCATTGACACTGAGCCCCGCCCCCCGATCCTCGACAACCATATTGCCGCGTTCGTCGAGCGTGTAAGCACGGGTGCCGGTGATGCTGGCGGCCGATAGGCTGCTGCCGTTGCGCGTTGTGATCGTTGAAAGCTTGTTGCTGCCGGGCTGATAGGCATAGCTATCGCGACCTGCCAGCACCGTATCGGTCGGCGATGCCCGCCGCTGCGTCTGCGTTCGGTTGCCATTGGCATCATACAGATAATCCACGCGCTGCACCGGTGCAGCCGCAGTGGTCACACGGGAAAGCCGGCCTGCCGCGTCATAGCGATAATCCTGTGTATTGGCCGCAACCAGATTATCCCGTATCCGCGTGATATTGCCATCGGCATCATAGCTGTAATTGAGATGAGACAGGTTTGCGCTGTCTGACACACGGTAAAGCCGCCTGCCCACCAATTGCCCTTCATCACCCCAATTCATCACTACACGCAAGCCGTTCGCGAAGTTCGCTGCGCGTAACGGGCCAAAGGGTTCATAACGGATACCCGTGGCAACTGGGGACCAAGTGGCAATAGTCGCATTCGCCTTTGTATAAACAGCATCCACCCGGCCATTCGCATCACGCGAATAACGCACCTGACGACCAGAGGGATAGGTCACCCGAACGATCCGATCGGACAGATCATATGCATAGCGCAAGGAACCGAACGGCGTACTGGCTCCCCCTATCTTTTGCTGCTTAGTAATTATGTTGCCGCGGTGATCATAAGCGAATTTGGTAATCCCGGTCGTATCCTCAACACGGGAAAGGCGACCTATACCGTATGAACCGGTGATGCCGGGAACATCCCAGACATACCGCACATAATCCTGAGGACTGCCTGCCGGATCCTTTCGGGTCATCCGGTCCAATATGTCGTAACTGTAATAGACAAATTGTCCGCGACCATCCATCGAACTGGTCATTCGGCCATAAAGATCGTAATAATAACGGCTTTCCCCGCGATCAGGCGAAATCTCGACAACCGCTTCACCAAATCCGTTGCGGATAAATCGCGTTTCTACATTGCCGCCATCGGACGCATTGGTCACATTACCGCGTTCATCATAGACTAAGCCGCTGCTACCAGAGCCAGATGCGACCATACTAACAAGCTGGTCCACCGCATCAAATGCGGTATCGATCACATTCCCGCGTGGCGTTTGGGTTTTGACAACATTATTGTTCTTGTCATACGTCCATAGCGTCGTGCGCCCCGGCCCCAATGTCTCACTGCTGATACGGCCGAGCAAATCAAAGCTTCGCTGAATAGCGCGCGCCTGTGTTCGATCGACAGCTTTGACCGATGTCGTCAGGATATTACCCATCGCATCATGGGTGTAATCAATCCGCTCGCCGTCGCCGGTTCGCAGTACCGTCAAGCGCCCTGCCGGATCATAGTCCATTGCCAATATACCGTTATCGGGCCGGGTAATCTGAACAACGCGGCCTTCAACATCATAGGCAAGGCGCGTGATGGCATCTAGCGTAGCATCGCTTGGATGTTTAACCCTTATTTCCTTGACCCGGCCCAGTTCGTCATACGCATATTGCATTTTAATGCCATTGAGATCGGTCATCTCGCCAGGACGGCCATTAGCGTCATAATTTGCATAGCTGGTGACCTGACCCAGGGCGTTGGTCGCTGTCAGCCGGTTCCCGTTGGTGTCATAGGTATACTGCACCTGATCAATGAAATTTTCGACATTGTCCAAATCGGGCCGACTTACCGAAAGCAAACGGCCATTATTATCCCATTGGAACTGCCGGGTGCGCCGCTGGCCATAATTGGGATTATTAGCCTTATAATCGCTATCCCGGATTTCCTCACTTAGCAAAAGGCCGGATGCGTAATAATCATATGTGATTGTCTGGCCGGGCCGCTCCACCTTTGTGGCTAGATCAAAAATGGGGTGCCACTCCAGCTGTGCTTCCACGCCCTTTGCATCGGTTATGGTAACGGAGCGCTGTTCCTGAGCAGCATTATATTGAGAAGTCAGATTACCGTTGCCGTCCTTAATATAGGTCAGCAAGCCATCGCTATCGTAAGAATATTGCACGGTGGAGCTCGCGCTATTTTCAGAACCAGCGACTGTCTCTGACAAAAGCAAGCGAGGTAAGCCGGTCAGATTGACCGTTGGTCCTTGGCTGCCTTGAGGGGTGGGCTGAATGTCGTCCTCATCATTCTCGCAATCCCAGCCAATGATCCGTTCACTGGGGCTGTAAATCGGTTGGCACGTCGGATTTGGCGGATCGCTTGGAACAGGGGCCCAGCCTGATCCAGAGCAGTTTGCCAGACAAGGCTGGGTAAAGCTGCCGGATTGAGGCGCATATTGATAGTTGGTGTCAAGTCCAAGAGGTCCTGTTACCGTTCGCTGATTGCCGTCATCATTATAACTAAGCGTGTGCCTATCATACCCACCCGCACGTTCAGCAACAGTTGCGCGTCCTGATTCATCGTAAGCATAATTTGTGATTCGAGCGTCGTTTTGGTCCAATACGCCCGTCATGGACAGTGGATGACGATTATCTTCGTGCAGATATTTACGAGCCCACAAAGTAGTGTTGGTGGCTGAAACCCGCTGCACAGCTTGCAGCCTGCCGAGATAGCCAGAACTATCCGGCGCGGCATATTGGTATTTCAATCTCGTGCCGTCAGGAAGTAAGACTTCGCTCAAATTCTTTTGGGCTGCCATACCCGTAGTTGCCGAGCTCTCTGGCCCGGATGTATAACCGCCCAAGCTGCTGCTGATTGAGCCTGCATCCGCCCAAGTCAGTTGCAATTCACGATTCAGGCTGTCCCTAACCTTTATGGGCTCTGATACAGCTACAGACGTGTAGTCAAAATTCTGCGAATACCCGCCCGCCATTTTTTTCTCGACCGGCACGAGCGGGCGGCAACCACTTGCAGCGTCAAATTGGGCGCTTCTTCTGAAGAACAAAATATCGCCGTTAGCGAAAGAGAGTTTGACCTCTTTGTCAGCAACTGTGTTCGGGCTGGATGTCAAACCATTAGGGCCAAAATAGTCTGATGGAATCTGCGGTGGATTCAACACCATGGACATTTTAAGGCGGCTTTGCTGACCTGAAACAAAAAGCCAGCCTGCGGTATTCTCCGTCGAAAACGACAGTGATCCCCCTGACGGGAATGTGTAAGAAAGCTTGTACCCACTTTGATCAGGGCACGCAGTAATCTGGCCGGGAAGCATCCCTCTCCAGAAAAGACCAAAGCCTGGCAGCTGCCCTTGCGCTATCTCTCCCTGTGTGGACGTGGCAGCATTGCGATACTCTCTATCAACACGCAATAGGCCATCAGCAGTGCTATAATCGGTTTCTTTTGAAGTGACCGCTCCTGTATCAACTTCGACGGGATCACCGACTGTTTTACGCGGAGCAGAGGCTATGCCGGATTGGCCAGGGTTTCTGAAGTTTCCTGTCTCGACGTCAATCTTTGTTGAACCGCAAAATAACTCAATCGCCGAACCAGAACCCGTACGCCGAACACCGATTTTTTGTCCATTCAGGCAAGACGGGACTATTGTCCAATATGCATTTTGCTCTGGGTAACTGGTGACGTTACCGTTTAGGTCAACGGTGTCTGGCTTTTTGATCCTTACCTTGCATTCTACGGCGACAAATAGAGGCTCATACGCGGAGCCATCATAGAAGGTTTCGGTGATAATCTTTGGGGGCGTTATGGAATCGATGTTGTCATCAAGGTGAACCTCAGTACTAACCGCATATTCACAGACCTGCTGCGGCGTATCGAAGGTTGTGCTTTGACCCGGGTAAATTCGATATCTTGAAAATACCGGAGCACCGCTTGAAATCGGATTCGGAATAGAAATAGGGGAAGCGAGCGTCCAATTTGCGACGCCTGTCTGTGATTGAGCATAAGCATTGTTACCCGCAAAAACGAATAATAGCGCATTCGCCGCAATCACCCCGAAAACCTTAAACAACAACAAGCGCATATGGCTCCCCCAAGCTCTGATCAGTTGAGCATTTGAGATGCATCAGTTTTTCTGTCAAGCTAGATCAGTCATCTAGCTACCAATTATGACTTTGATATTCGCACTACAAATCCGTTCGTTTTATATTAAGGAAAAATATAGCCTTAACTTGCCGGTATTTGCCAATGTGATTATTGTCGTACCAAACTTACCGCTGCACCCGCATAGGGATCATAGCCGTTTGGCGTATTGGCCGCCGGTTGTGGTTTGGCGAAGTTCGGCGATGGGGGAACACTGGCAGCAATGGGAGCGCCTTCATTCATTGCCGAAAATCGCAAGCTATCTGCAATTCCCCTCGCTCCAAACAACAAGAAACATCCGAACACGACTGCCAACCCGCGCCTTATTTCGATCCGTCCTGACAGCATGGAAAAACCAACCCACGCAATTGCGATGACGGCGATGGTCGTAGCAAGCGGCCCGAACAGCAGGTCGCTGACCCAGCTCGCAGCAGCACTGATCGCGCCGGTTGGCGGTGCGTCGGCAAGGCTTGCCTGTAGGACGGCGGCGGCGATCATTGGCGCAGCTCTATAGCCGTGACCACCCGTTGCCCGTCGATACGTCCCAGCTGGACATAGACGTCGATGCTGGACCGGACATAATGGGCAATACTCTCTCGGTCGAGGTGCGTCCCCGATTCCAGCACAAGCAGAACCAGCTGCTCGATGGCGCGTTCCGGGCTGTCAGCGTGGATCGTGGTCATCGATCCGGGGTGGCCGGTATTGACTGCGCGCAGGAATGTGAATGCTTCAGGGCCGCGCAATTCGCCAAGGATAATCCGGTCAGGCCGCATGCGCAGTGAAGCGTTTAACAGGTCTTCCATCGTTACCACGGCCTCACCTAGCGCACTGCGCGAGGCTATCAGACCAATGGCGTTTTCATGCGCGATTTTGAGCTCCGGCGTATCCTCTATCAGGATCAACCGTTCCGCAAGATCGACCTCCTTCAGAAGTGCATTCAGGAACGTCGTTTTGCCGGAAGATGTGCCGCCGGAAATAAAGATGTTGCAACGCTCTTTGACCGCAGTTTTCAGCAAGCCGGCAAAATCGCCCTTTTGTTGCAATGCCTCGAGCTGTGCCTGCACAGGCTTGCGCTCGGTCTGCGCATCCAAAGCATCGAACGCGCCCGCTTTTGCATAGCTATCGATATCAAGGTCGTTGACCACATATTTGCGGATGGCGATGGCGACATCGCCGCGCGTTGCTGGTGGCAGCGCAATCTGCACACGTGATCCATCGGTCAGACTTGCCGAGAGCAAAGGGTGTTCGCGGCTGATCCCTTGTGCGGATTGGGCAGCAATCTGGCGCGACAGCCGTTCGAGTATGGAGCCGTCGAGACCTTTAATAGCGATGCGCTCAGCCAGCCCGCCCAAGCGTTCAACCCAGATCTCATTGGGGCGGTTGATATAGATATCGGTGACGTCCCCTGCTTCCAGATAAGGACCAAGTGGCCCCAAATAATGTTCAAGATAGACTGTCTCACCCATGCAGCGTTACTCGACCGCAGAGAAATCGAGATCGCGTGCGACAAACACCCCTATACGCGTGCCGTGCCGGACCTTCAAAGTTGGCTTGGGTGGAGGCTGGATCAGCTGCGAGCCGCTTGCCTGCGCGCCGCCGGGAATTGCGACGACGACACCGTTTCTGCTCGTTACCGCACGTGAGGCTACCGCTGTGCCAAAGTCGATGGTGGATTGGAGGAGCGCCCCGAGCAATCGTGCGCCAAAATGCGTATCGACGCTGCCCTTGATCCCTGCTCTGCCTAGTTGGTCAGATGCAGGAGAATCGAGTGATATCGTCGCGCCATCGGGACGGATTAGCCGCGTCCAGATGATCGCTGCTCTGTTCTGTCCGGCCCCAAGATCGCCTTTATACTCACCAAACAGCCTGCTTCCCTTTGGAACCAATATTTGTGTACCAAGCGCGTTGTAAACGGGCGTCGAGATCATCGCGCGGACCTGACCCGACTGCGTCGAATCGAGCGCGGTTTCAAGGACGGCATAGATCAGCGTGCCTTGACTGACGAGATAAGTGCGGTCACCACCACCAACTGCCATCGCTTTGGTTGCTTGCGGTGCGGCGCTCGTTGCGCCTGTCACAGCGGCCACCGCTGCTTGAGCAATGTCATAGACGATGCCTGGCGCAGTCCGGCCTAGATCGGGAGCCGCCGATTGCAGTGGCGGCGGTGGGCCATAATTTGCCACTGGAGCTTGCGGAGTCACGCGAGCAAGATCCTCAGGCGGGCGTGTTCGCGCCAACCGAATGGGCGGAAGCTGCGGTGTTGCGGGAACGGGCGATGCGCCCAATGGTACCAAGCCCGAGTTTACCAGTTCCATTGAAGCATAGCTGTCGGGAATCATAAGCTCTGCACGCGGTGCGGTGGCAATAGCATAGTCTTTAGGTGAAGAAACAATTGGAGCGTTGTTGGACCGGCGGTTGGCCTCAAGGCCTGCAAACACCAATAGGCCGCTCAACAATATTCCAGCCAAGCCCATCCAAAGGCTGCGGTTCCCGCGATCCTCACCGACCAACGGCAAAGTATCATCAAGAGCGGGCGCGTCAGTCATCGGAGGCCACCTTTAACGCCTTACGCGTCGCATAGGCGGTTTTGCGGTCGAGCCGGAAGACCAATTTTTCTGGCGTCCCTGGAATAACAAAACGCCCATCCTGCATCTCGCCATTCACCAGCGCTTCACTGCCATTTTCAATCATGAAGACACCGGGCAGTGCTGCCTCGTCTGGCCATTCGATTATTGTGCGCATGCCCTCTTGATACACGCTCGCTGGGCGGATCGCCTTTGCACCCGAGAGGCTGTATTCAAAGCTAGGTTCGATATTGACCGTGGCGCTTCCGCGCGATGGTGCCGAATAAACCAGCTTCACGTGATAGGCGCTGATTTCGCCGTAGCCGCCCGATGGTGCCAGCTCAAAGTTATAGACGCGGCCTGCAGTTACCACACTCATATTAGTGATCGCATTGGCGCTGACGTTCTTTACAAAGAAAAAGTCGCCGCGCTTGCCCGCAGATACCTGCCATGCCGCACTGTCACCAACGCCGATGGTTTGGATCGTTTCGCCCGGTGCAAGCTCGACTAATGTTTGCACCCCGGGCGCGACTGATAACCTTACAATTTGTGCCGGATTATATTCCACGGTCTGAATGCGCGGATCGCCTTCACCGGGCTGCGGATAGGTCTGCGCGCTTGCTGGCAGCGCTGCCAAAGCAATCAAGGCGAGCAATATCCTCACCGGACGGGGACCCGGGGCGGTTGGGCAGGAGCCATTACAACTGGGCTCAGAGCTGGCCCGCTCGGATTGCCCGACATCGGCGCCGTAACGGCTTGCTCGGCAGAAAGCGTTTCGGCATCTTTGCGGTAATCAACCACCTGGAACCCCAATGGATTCACATAGCGGTCCTCGACCGTCATCGGCGCGTTCGAGTAGCGATGTTTAATCACTGCAATCCAGTTTTCAGCAGGCTGCTCGATACCGCCCTGATCCGTTCGGACGCGGGCGAAACGCACCAACGCGCTATTGTCCGAAAGCTGGGAGACCGAGCGCACGGTCACATCGATCACAGTGCTGCGGGGAAGCGTTGCAAGCGGGCTATCGGGGTTGGTCGCCTGCATCGCGTTGACATAACGGCTCTTAGCGGTCCCCGCCGACCAAAGCGCCACCTTTCTAAACTGACCCTGCACCGTCGCGATATCAAAGCCTTCACGTGCTTCAATATATTGGACAAGGAACGACTGGGTCAGTGCTTTGCTGGGTGCGATCTGTTGCGGCTTCGAAGGGTCGAGCGCTTGCACAAAGCCCGTCTGCCTATCGACAAGCAGCGTATGCGGCTCAACCGTCCTAAGCGGCAGCATGAAGACAATCGCAATTGCCAGCAGCAAAGCGATAGCGGTCGCAACCATCGCGACAATCCACGCAACCGTGCGTGATGCATAAACCGATTGCGTGCGCTCATCGGCCCAGCTGCCAGCATTAGCATAATAATCGTTGAGTTTGTCGCGGCTGTCAGCTGTCATGATGCGGGTTTTCGTTTGAGGGCTTGGTTGCCGACGCGGCGGGAAGGTGACGGATAGCTCCGGCCAAGCGGGACTTGGTTGTCAGCTTCAACTCCGCGCGCAGCGCTACCGATTTGGGACGCACGGGTGGGCGATCCACTAGCGCCGCTCAATCCTAAAGCACCATTACCCTCAGGAATTAGCGTTTGCTTCATAATCTGCGCCATCTCCTGTGCACGCGTCCGTTGAGCCAAATTGTCATTGCTTGCAGAATTTGTGGATCGAGCGATTGCGGCGTCGCTTGTAAAGCCTTGCGCAACGCGCTCGATGACGGCCTGTACCATTGTAACCGCAGCCGAGGCAAAGGCGATCCGTAGTGTCAGTGCAAACATACCTAGCAAGGTCAGCGAAAAGGCCAGTGTAAGCGCAAGCAATTCAAACGGCGCCGAAAGCGTAGCGACGCGGGCGGCGCGATAAGCCAATACTTGGCTGAGCCAAGGCTCAATTATCGCCAGTTGAACGCCTAGCACAGTGGCAAGGCCGACTGACCCGATTGCAACCGCGATCAGTGATCGCAACCATCCAAAGAACAGAAAGCGGGTTGCATCAAACAACAGAAAGCCAGCAAATAGCGGCGCAAGAGCAAGAAACAATCCGCCTGCTAGACGCAACAGCCCAAAGCTGCTCAAGATGCTGGCGACAAACAGCGTCTTGCCCCAATCAAGCGCAGTATCGTCGGCCAGTGGCGGCGCAACTTCACCTTGCGGAATGCGCGAGGCGACGTCGAGCCGCCCGCTGCCAGCAACAACCAGCGCCATAATGCCATTGTCGGCGCCTTGCAGCCGCGCTGCCAGCCCGCCATCCGATCCCGGCAATGCCGAGGCTCGACCAATCGAACCCGCTATCTCTGCGGGTCCTTTCAGCACAACATCGTAGACTGCGGTGCGGTAAGCAGGCCAGCTGGCGGTCAGCGCCAATACAAAACCGACCTTCAACGCGCTTGCCACCCATTCATCGACGCCCAAAGGACGACCGGTCAGGAAGCGGATGCCAATAACGGCAACAAAGATTGCCAACAGCGCGTTCAGCGCAAGCGACAAGGGCGATCCAGGAGCAGCAAGCGCCTGATAGCCAGCCCCGCCTATTGTCTGCGCCTGACAATCGAGATTGGCGAGCGTGGCTGCTAAGAACCCGGAGCCAGTCGGAGGGGCAACGCAACTCACCCTGCTTGCTCTAACAGCTTTTCGAGCCAGTTGGATTTATCATTGGCGCGCAACTCATCCGCCATCCGCACAGTTTTCTCGCGGCCCGACAAGATGGTGAGCAACTCAGGTTCACCGGTTAGGTCAAGACGCACAACTACGCTCTCTCCGCCATGCTTGATCAGGAAGCAATGCGAGGTATCCGGTAGCGTTCGGACAAGGTCGAGCTCATGCTCTGTCAGGCCAAAGCCTGTGCAATAATCGTCGTGATTCGCCTTGGGGTTGACCATGAAGATCTGCGTTGCCGCCTGCTCGATAATCGCACTCGCAATTTTGGAATCGAGGGCATCGCGCGCGCTTTGCGTTGCAAAACCCACAATGCCGTTGCGCTTACGGATCGTTTTTTCCCAATCTTTGATCCGGCGCACAAAGACATCATCGTCAAGCGCCTTCCAACCTTCATCGACGACAATGATCGCAGGCGTGCCATCCAAGCGCTGTTCAACCCTGTGGAACAGATAGAGCATTGCGGGCGTGCGCAGCGCTGGATCGTCAAGGATCGCGGTCATGTCGAACCCAACGACACGCGCATTCAAATCAGTTACATCCTTGCTGTTATCAAACAACCAGGCCCGTTCGCCATTTCCCCACCAAGGCTTCAACCGCGACCAGAGATCGCTGCCATGCGGACGCGCGCCGCCTCGAAACAGCTCCACCAAATGCTTGAGCCGCCGATGCGGCATCGGTTGCGCAAAATTGGCATCCACCGCATCTTTGATCTTTGCCTGCTCCTCAACGCTTACCCCGCCTGCTAGCAACGCAACCCAGTCGATCAGGAACTGGCGGTTGATCGGCGTATCATCCAATTGCAAGGGATTGAGACCGGAAGGCACATCGGGATGCAGCCTGTCATAGCTGCCGCCCATCGCGCGGATGAACAGGTCTGCTCCCCGATCCTTATCAAAGAAGATGATGCGCGGATCATATTTGCGGGCTTGGGCGAGCAGGAAATTGAGGACGACTGTTTTGCCAGATCCCGACGGTCCAATGACAGTAAAGTTGCCCAGATCATTCTGATGGAAGTTGAAAAAATAGGGCCCTGCGGCGGTGGTCTCCAACAGGCTGACCGCCTCGCCCCAATGATTGCCCTTAGGCGTACCCACCGCAAAGTTATGGCCGCTGGCAAGCCCTGCAAAATTGCCGGTCGAGATCAGCGCGCGCCGGGAGATGTATTTGAAGTTCGCCGGAAACTGCGCCCAAAAGGCAGGCTCCAGCCCGATATCCTCACGCACAGCGGTTATGCCAAGATCGGAGAGTGTCGCAGTGACGTCGGCGACCTGCCGGTCGAGCTGGTCCAGCGCATCGGCATGCACTGATATGGTCATGTGATGATCGCCAAAGCCCGCACGGCCCGCCGCGACCTGATCCTTAGCGTCGGATAGCTCAGCGCGAAGGCTAACCGCCTCATCCTCGGCAGACCGCATCCGCCGCAGCGCAAGGTTCATTTTGCCAAGCGCCAACTGCCGATCGACAAAGGCAAAGGATTGGCTGACGGTCATCTCGCACGGCAAGCGCATTAGCTGGTCGAACATACCCGGCGTCGTTTGCGCTGCATAATCCTTAACCGATACAATCGCACTGAAACGGCGCGGCATGTGGCCGTTCGCCGACAGCTCGATTGCATTGCGGCCGAAGCTAATCCGGCGCGACGGGATGTAGAGGCCGATGTCTTCAAACGGCAGCTGCATAGGTGCAAGCTCACCATTGAACAAAGCCCCCAGAAACTCGATGGGTTCGGAGTAGAGCCCGCCCTCGCTTTCATATGCACCAAGCACGCGCGGGCTGTAATTGCCAAGCGCTGCCATCAACGCCTCGCGCGCTGCGTTCAGCGCACGCACTTCGCTGGCATAGCTGGCCTGCTTTGAACTATCGGCAGCGCCCAGCCAACCGCGCAAGCGATCTGCGATACCCAACCCACCCTGCAGCGGTCGCCTGACCAAAGTCAGATACAGTTCATTCACATAAAGCTGGCGTTCGCCCAATCGTGCGCGCCATTTGTCGTCTAGCGATTGCGAGAAACTATCGGGGAAGGTCGATTCCAGTCCGATGTCAACTCGCCGCCGGATAATATGGTGATATAGCGCAAAGCGCGATGAGCCGATGGATTGCAACATCGCATCGCGCAGCACTTTGCGGTAATTTAGCTCTTCGCTATCCGCAGTCTCGAACAACATACCGCGCAAAGCTATGCATTGCATCAACATGCCATCGCGGGTTTCTATTGTGTAATCATCGCGCTGCGCCGCATACGGCAAATGCACACCTGCGGGTTTTTCGCGGGCAATGATCTTGGGATCGCGGCTCAGGGACGGTACGAGTTGCATCGCCACAATCTGTGATTAGGCACGCGCCCGCAATGCCGCGACCGGGTGAGCCAGATATCGATGATGCGCGGTTCTTTCAGGCAATAAAGTGCAGCAACGCCATGCAGAATCAGCGCGGGGACAAGCACCCAAAGCGATTTGAAGATCAGGAACAGCTCAGCTGCCAGCACGGCATTGATGACAAAGAAGCTGTAGGTGACACCTGCAAACATTTGTGGCCGCGTTAGTGCGACGAACAACCGCTCCTGTTCTAATCGGACCATAAACTCAGCCAACCCCCGAAAGCGTGGCTGCAGACTGGATTCCTGCCACAATGCTTGCCGCACCAAACAGGATGAAGCAGCCCAATATCACCACTCCGCCATGCCGCCAATTGATCCGCCCGGTCAGCATCAAGAAACCTACCGACGCAATCGCGATAACCGCCGCCGCTGTCGCCACTGTCCCCAGCAACGTCCCTTGCATCCAACGCATAGCACTAACGACAACGCCTGAACCTTGCGGATCGATCGAAAGTTCCTGAGCGAAAGTGACGCTGGGGAGGAAGGCAATGCTGAACGCGGCAATTATTTGCAGCAGTTTTGTAATTGAACGCATAGCTACTCCTCTCGAGCAAAGACGTTATCACGCTGTAGTATTCTGGCAACCGGAAAGCACTGGTTTCACTTTGCAAAATGCATTTATTGCATGCAAATCGGAGGCCGCGTTACTTTACCGCTGCCTTTGGTCCGCGTTTTTGCGGGGCCAGCGTTAATCCGGTGTTCGCTTCCATATCGGCCAGCCAATCTTTCGATCCAATCGGTCGGCCCACGCTTTCCGCTTTGCGCAGCGCGACGTAACTCATTGCCTCGTCAAACTCTTCGCCAAGGAATGCGCAGAAATGGCCGACACGTTCCAATGCCGGATCGACTTTCACAACATAGTCGTCGGCACCTGCAAAGTGCGCCCTGACACTTGACCAGCGCCAATCCTCCGGCCGCTTTACCAACCGGGCGCGCACAGGGTTAAGCGCTACATAGCGGAACGCCTGATGCAAATGCTCCTCATCCATTGCGACCAAACTAAACCTCCCTTGCCACAAATGCTTGGTCGTGAGCAGTCGGGCGTTGATATAACCGGTGTAATGCCGATGGACATAACGGAATGTCCGCCGCAGTCCGTCTTCGTACGATGGCACCGCGATGATGTGCACATGATTGGGCATTAAGCAGTAAGACCAGATTTGGGTATGAGCTTGTTCAGCGGCTTGGGCGAGCAGATCTAGATAGAGCGCGTAGTCGCCGTCTTCAAAAAAAAGTGCGTTCACGACGATTGCCACGCTGGGTGATGTGATGCGGGATGCCGGGAAGGACGAGTCCGGGAAGGCGCGCCGTGATCCCGTTTACGTTGCAGCGACTGGGAGTCAACTAAGGGGTTATTGCACGTATCAACTTAATCCACACCGAAATCCATCGTTAATCCCCCGTTATTCGAATTCCCACCGCAACTGCCTACATCGCTCCTTCAGCGTCAGTCACTGAGCCTGCAGGGAGGTTGGTGAGATTCGCACCCTGCGCCTTGGTGCAAAAGTAGCCGCCATAATAGTCGTTGCGCTTATCCGATTTGAAGATGGAGAGCTTGTACTCCGCCTCGACCGATCCGATCCTGCATCGAGCTACACCGGTTATGCGTTCATGAGTTGCAGAGATAACCAAAATCGAAAGACTCTTTTTACACTCATCAGAATCCGCGAAGTATGGATAGTTTTGCTGCTTGTTGGCCTTCATCCAGGCCGAGTCCCAGCATTGAAGACCTTGAGGCCCACGTGATAACAGTTGTCGGACTTGGTCCTTCTCACCGGTCGGCCAAGGTTGCGAACATGCTACCAAGCCCAATAATAAAAATGCGATGAGCCGCGATGAAAAGCGCATCATCGGCGATACCGCCCTGTAGCTGTAAAGGTATAGGTCCTAGTCGGAACTGAAACAAAGGTCTTTCCTTTGCCGGCAACCTTCCCGCCAATCCAAATAGCGGCATTATGTGCTGCGTTTCCGCCATCCAAATTAAAGTTATATTCACCCAAACTCAATGTCATCTGTCCTCGAACAACATACGATCCATCCGTGGAGACTTGCATCGTGCCCTCGGTGATAGTCCCTGCAAACCGCCCTACTGTCCGACCAGATTCTGATGCAATCGTTGGGGTGAAGCGCCAATCCTTTTCTGGCAATGCAAAGGCTTGCGGACCGCTTGCAAAGTTGGCGTAAGCTTGGTTGGCGATGCCGGACATCACGCCACCGTTAGCGACGCTTTGCTGAATTTGTGTACCGATGTCAATGGCCTGCTCAAGACCGCTAGATTCTGATGGGTCGACGAAGTAATCTGAGCCGTTGCCAGACCGAAAATGGTCGTTGTACGATCCAAGGTCGGATGGGGAGGAGTTGTGCGTCTCATCACTCCATTCGCCATCGCACCGCCAATCCTCTGAACACAACCCCGTTGGATCCGTTTTATTCACCGGATCGTTTGCGACATAAGCATAGATGTTCATGCCATCCTCATACCCAATCGGATCAGTCTGCATAAACCGCCCCAGCGTCGCTGAGTAAATCCGCGCCTTGTAATAATACATGCCAAGCTCGGGGATCCACGCTTGGCCGGTGTAGCTGAACCTACCGCCCGCCGCGATGCTGGCGTTACTGCTGCCCGGGATGCCCCATTCGTCGTAGCTGTTCTTGGCGGTCAGATTGCCATTCCAGTCGGTCAGCGCAACTACGCTGCCTTGGTGGTTGGTCTTCACTAACCGTGCCGCGCTGTCCGCAACGCCCGCGCCTTCAAAAACAGCCATCGGATCGTCAAGGCCGCTGCCATGCACATAACGGCGCAGCATCACACCACTGCTATTATACTCCGCAACCAACTCGACGCCATCGTGTAAGAACCGCGTGGTCGACGCAACCGTCCCGGCATTCGTTTCATAGAGCCGCCCCAGCGGATCATAGCGAAGCGTCGCATTAGTGGCGCCCGAGGCCTGGATCAGTCTGTTTTCCACATCATAGCCGTAGCTGTTCGTGCCATCCGACGTCAAATTGCCATTGGCATCATACGTGAAGGTCGCAGGCCCTGCGCTGGTATATTGATTAAGCCCGTTCACCACATAATTGCGGCTGACATTGACGGCACCGGTCCACACATAGGCATCGTTGGATGTGCTGCGCTGTGTCACCTGGCTGGCAGGGTTATACTGGTTCAGGCCATAAGTTACATCGTTCGCTGTGCCCGTGATATCCTGATTAATCGAGGTCAAGCGACCGGCTGCATCATAGGCATAATAGGTATAGCTGCCGCTGGCCAATGAGTCGCGCGAACCGCGATTGTTATAGACATACCTCGTCAACCCACTTGCAGCGTTTCGGCCAATCACCGTCATCCGGTCCAAACCGTCATAGCCAAAGGTGAAATAATTGCCGTCAGGAAAGGTGAGTTGCGTCCGGTTATTGCCCTTGTCGACGCTATAGCTCAGCGTTCGAGCAATCCCATCCATTGTGAATGTGCTCAAAGACATCCTACCGAAGCCGTCATAGGCCGTTGTCAGACCTTCACCAGATGCGCTGTCAAAACGTGCTGAGGTCTGCAACCCGCGCAAATCGTAACCGTAATAAACATCGCGCGTATGCGTGACCGCAAGTCCGGCGCGCTCCGGCACAATCTTCACCGTGTTGCGATTAAGCGCGTCATATTGATAGGTGATGACGCTGCCGTCGCGTTTGCGCAAAGACGTACGGTTGCTGTTCGCGTCATAGCCATATTCTTCATAATCGGTGGCATCGATGTTGCCCACGCTGGTCTTCGATAGAAAGGTCCAGCGCGTTTGCCGATCATAGCCATCATAGCTATATTGCGCCAAATTGGCATTGGCGTCCTTCACCGTCTGTTGCTTGCCATTCAGCGTATAGGTGTAAACCGCATAATCCTGCACAAGCGTCGTCCCGACCGCCTTTTGCACCTTCAACAGTTGCCCTGCTGCGTCATAGACATTCTTCGTGACCCGGTCCGGGCCCTCCGTTCCTTCGGCCCCCAAGGTGCAGGCGCTGGCTGGCGGACTGCCAAACACTGCAGCGTTCATACGAACGGCGGTGCAGTCCAGACGGCCAAAGCTATCATAGCTATATTGCATCAAAGATATGATCGCGCCGTTACTGCCTTTGGCCACATCTTTGATCTTACGCCGGTTTACGTCATAGGCGCTTTCGGCAGAGGACAATATTGTAAAGCCTGCCCAAGCCGAGGGCGCAACCGTTTCGCTTTGCCAGCTTGCAAGCTCGCCGCTTTCCATGCGGATCGGCAGACTGCGCGCATCAAAGATTGTCCGTGCCGCTGCAAACTTTAATACACCAGTCCCATCTGGATCAGGGGCGATAGTCCCTGTGACACGGCCCAACTGATCATAGCGCGTTGCGAAGGTATGAGCGGAAGGGGAAGCCTGTGCCAATGCAGCCGTTGAGGAAAGGCCAGTGAACAGGACGGCTGCGCCAATAGCCGACCTGATAAATCGCGAGAGGAAAGCGTTCATGGGCACACACTCCCTGTGCCAAGAGGTTTGGTTTCCGCGATCTTCTCGCCAAAATAATTATATTGATAGCAGGTGCGCAGAGTTTCCAATGTGCCGGCACTATTCGCTGCCGTAACAGCAATGCCGCGCAGCCGTAGCGTGTTTAGTCCTGTCGTAGGGCCATAATCATAGTCGGTGCGCACCTCGTCTGAGGCCCCCGCGCATGATCCAAGCGTTATGCAACTGGACGTTTGAGTTAAAAGCGATATCGGCGGCCCCGCCGCAATCGCGCTGCCGCTAGCATTCTTAATATAGGCTGTCCGCATAGCATAATTGTTGGTCACTTTCGGCCGCGCTGCGCCTGCTATCGGCGCGGGCTTGGTTTCCGTTAAAACCTGCCCCATGCTGTTATAGGTGTAGTCGGTCACATTGCCCTTGGGATCAGTAATCGTCAGCGGCTTATTACACGTCGCCATGGTGGTCGGCGTGCAGCTTGCTGCATAGGTGTAGGTCGTAAACAGCGTGGGCAGGCCAGAACTGGGCTTAGCCTTGACCGTCACCTTGCTAATATTGCCGCGCTGATCATAGTCGTTGAAGCTTTCGTTGCCTTCCGGATGGATCACGCCTGCAAACTCTTCAAGGAAGTTGTGATGAAAATCGGTGTTTCGGCCAAGCGCATCCGTTACGTTCAACAGCCGCCGCCTACTTCTCCCGAAAGAGCCTTCCGGTTTCAGAGCAAAGGATTCGTTGATCATCGCGCCATTTGCGGACGTTAAGGTGTGCAAATAATATAGGTCATTCCCTGAGCTTCCGGGAACGCCGGGTTCGTCATTTGGTGCTGTTTGGTACTCAAGATTTAAAACGCTTGGCGGTAAATCAGGGCCTCCGCCCGCACTCCCACCTTCAAATTCAGCTAATTCATTACAAGCTGCGGCACTCCCAGATCGACAGTTTGAAATCTTACCGCGTCGCCAACCTTCGTTTCCCTTCGTCTGAAGCCGACCAGTGCTCAAAAACCCTGTTGCGAATATACCAAGTCCACCTCCATTTTGTTCCGGAGGAGCTTCGGCAAGCCCATAAGGATATGTCGCAATATGCTCGTAATTGGCGGTAATGCCATGCTTGGTAATGAAGGTGACCCTGATGTCATCATGGGGGGCTTTCGTTGCATCAATGCTGTTGTAGCCAATGGTGATCGATTCTGCGGTATCGCCGGGAAATGTGATGCCAAAAAGATACCTCTGCCTAACTGTCGGATTATAACTCGAACCCGACATCGGCTGGGCCGATCCTAAAGGTTGCCGCGCAAATTTCGCCACTTTTTCCGCCCAACGCAGGGCTGTTGCACCTCCGGCTGCGTCGGTTAGTGTCGTTGTTCCCGCGACTGAAGTCGTTGATCCTGAATATGTTCCAGTCGACGACGTTACTATGCTCGCCGTTCGTACTGAGGACAATGCTGTGCATGCAGCGAAGCTATCCTCCGCGCAATAATCAATGGCTTGATTAACCGCTTGGTAGTTCGTCGCACCGCTGATTTTGACCATATAACCTAAATTGTTTTTTCTAAATTTTCCCTTTTCATATACAATTTCTCGTCCGTCAGGGAATACAATCTTGCTTTTAGATTGAGAAAAATGAACTTTTATGCCTTGAGTATCGGTAAACACGAAGCCATCCGAAACAGAAACCAACGTCGATCCGGTCAAATACTCTGATTCATGGCCCAAGAAACCGCTTTCAAATGTTTCAGATCCCCCAAAATAATCTACAGTTCTTTTATAACGATTTTGATATACACCATTAATAAAAGGAGAACTTGGATCTCTTACATTAACCGAAGACAGGGTCGGCCCATTTATTTGAACAGTTGAAAAACTGTCGGGTAATTTGGACGTTGTCCATGCTGGATCGCCGATACCTGTGACCACCACAGCAAGACCCGAATCATCCCCGCCGACGCTAATAAGCTCATGCGACGACCAGCTGAACCGGCCCGTTTTTCGTTCTAGACCAAACTCGTCAACGGCGGGCTCGTTCACTTCCGTTGGTGCTACTTGCGCTATTACAGGCGATGCCATTATGCTGGTTGCTAGCGCTGACAGTGATGTCAGCAAACCAAATTTCATGCCCTTTACGTCGCCCCGCACACAGATTTCCTTCTTTTATGAAATTACCGGTAGAGCGTGTTCACGCGGGGCAGGCTGTTCCCGCATTACCGCCAACGCCCGTTGTTGACTGGCATGTGCGATTGCCCGCCGGGTCAAGTTTGGTTTTTGTCTGCTGCCCGCTTGCCGGACCACCTGACTTCGTCGTCTGTATGAGACGCCCCAAGGCATCATATTTATGTGTCACGGTCTCTGCAGCTTCCAGCGGAACTGCCACGACCGCGCAAAAAAGCCCTAAAATCCCAAAAGCAATTTTACAACCAGTGCGCATAAGTCCTCCGTTTCTTATTCGTGAATAAAACATGGACTGAAGATACCGTCAATGCCTGATTTGTAGTTTTTCTAACATACTAATTACTCAATTTTTGATTGTGAAACTATGTGCGCCGGATTGTAGTAATTTTGCTCGACTTCCATCTCTAGCCAAGCATTGGTCATCTTGGCGCATCGCAATAGCGCTCGCGCCTAACGGCACCTGACCATCGCGGATGGTCAGGCCTTGGTCAGTAGGGCGGCATAGTGCCGACCCTTTGATCCAAGGACGACAATATGACCGATATAGTAGATTCAATCGCCCCGCGCATAACCAAATCAGCAACGCTTCTTGCGCTGTTGCAAAGCGGCACCGGTGTAAGCCTGGAGGAGATGGTGGAGGCAACCGGTTGGCAAGCCCATACCGTGCGCGCCGCAATGACCGGCTTTCGCAAGAAAGGCCATACAATCGACAAACATGTCGAGGGCAACACCACGGTCTGGTCAGCAAAGTCTGCCGCATGAGCCGGTCGAGGAATAGGGAGCAGGTTCGCGACGAGGTCGCCAGCCTCCAGACCATGAGCTTGGCCGAGCTGCGGACTTTATGGGAGGCGCGCTTTGGTGCGCCTCCCAAGCAACGCTCGGTCGAGCTCTTGCGCCGCGTGCTTGCATGGCGATTGCAGGCCGCGGCCTTTGGCGGACTGGATGCAGCGACCCTTCGATTGCTGGGTAGCGAGCGCACGCTTGTGATGGTGGCAGAGCAACCCGGTACAAGATTGGCGCGAGACTATGCTGGAAAGCGTCACGAGGTTGTGATGCTCGAGGATGGCGTTCTCTATGACGGCGGGGCCTATAGCAGTCTGTCCGAGGTTGCACGATTAATCACTGGCCAACGCTGGAACGGTCCGCGCTTCTTTGGTCTGCGCCGCGAGAATGTCCGATGAAGCAACTACGCTGTGCCATCTATACCCGCAAATCGACCGAAGAAGGGTTAGAGCAGGAGTTCAACAGCCTTGATGCGCAGCGCGCGTCTTGCGAGGCTTATGTGCTGAGCCAAGCGGGTGAAGGCTGGACATTACTTCCGCAATATTATGATGATGGTGGCTGGTCGGGCGGTAACATGGAGCGCCCTGCGCTTAAGAGCCTTCTAAAAGCCATTTCAGAAGGGCGTATTGATGTGGTTGTGGTCTATAAGGTTGACCGCTTAACCCGAAGCCTCATGGACTTTGCACGCATTGTTGAAAGCTTTGATGCTCATAAAGTGTCGTTCGTTAGTGTGACCCAAGCGTTCAACACAACAAGCTCAATGGGTCGCTTGACCCTCAATGTGCTGCTGTCCTTTGCACAGTTTGAGCGCGAGGTCACAGGGGAGCGGATCAGGGACAAGATTGCTGCATCCAAAGCGCGCGGCATCTGGATGGGCGGCAATCTGCCTTTGGGCTATAATGTCAAAGACAGGAAACTGTTCATTGTCGCCGAGGAGGCAGAACTCGTCCGGCACATCTATACCCGCTATCTGGAACTCGGCTCGGTGTTGCCGCTTGTGCGCGAGCTTGATCTGGCAGGGCATCGCACCAAACGTTGGACCACAATCGGAGGCAAGCTGTTGGGCGGTGCACGGTTTAGCTGCGGCGCTGTCTATCACATCCTTGGCAACCGCATCTATATGGGCGACATCGTCCATAAGGGGAAAGCGCATAAGGGCGAGCATCTGCCGATCATCTCACAAGAACTGTTTGATGCGGTGGAATCCAGCCTTGCTGGCAATCGGGTCAAACGGGTGAAGCGCAAGGAAAAGGTAACTGCATCGCCGCTCACCGGCAAGCTGTTCGACAGCGACGGTACGGCGATGCGCCCGACGTTCGGGCATGGAAGAGGAAAGCGCATCTACCGCTATTATGTGAGCGATACGCTGCTTCCAGCTGGGCGAACGACCAACAGCCATAATCTCAAAGGAACGCGGCTGTCTGCGTCGCGGCTGGAGCGCATCCTGAGCAACACTTTGCTTCCGCTGCTACCGACAGGAAGCGAGGCTGAAGCGGTGTTCAAGGCCATACACCGCATCCGTGTTCGCGATACGCAACTCAGGGTCAGGCTCGAACTACCAGCGCTTCTTGGGCAAGACGAGATTGACGATGATGTGCTTGATCGTGCCCAGCAGCTTGATCCTTCGGCCACCGTCGATAACGACGAGCTTGTGGTCACTATCAACGGAAGTGCGGTCCGCCGTGGTAGCACCTTATCGACCCCCGACCATATCCTCGACGACAGCGAACGGCGGCGGTTGCTTGCCGGCCTGGTCCGCAAGGCGCACGGACTATTAGACCGGCTGAATGCGTCACCACTTCACCCTGATAATCATATCCGCATGACTGCGCCGGTTAATGACTGGGGTCGGCAACGTGTAGCAATCGGCCTGCTCGCACCCGAGATCCAAAAGATGCTGCTGCAGGGCAAAGCGCCTCTGCGTATTACACCGGATTTGTTGCTCAGCGCTGACGTTCCACTCGACTGGGTCGCTCAGAGGCGGATGTTTGGAATGGCATAATGGCGGCTTTGTTGGACAATTCGTAAAATCCCCTTTCGGGCGCAGATCGGCCGAAGTTGCCGTTCATTCAGATGGTTGTCAGAGCACCGGCTTCGATAACGTCCGCACCACCAACTCATCCTTGCCTTTGACGGACGATTAGCTGCCGTATTCGAGCGGCAACTACGGTTGGCACTAATTGAGAACAAATGTATATGTAATGTGATGCTTTACACTTTACAAAATTTGCGTTATAATGCTTGGCATGAATGATATCACCCAACATCCCGGCACTTATGTGCGCAACAATGTCATCCCGAAAACCATGAATGTGACGACCGCTGCAAAGAAGCTTGAGGTTAGCCGCGTTGCGCTTTCTAATTTACTCAACGGCAAGTCCGATATCTCGCAGGAAATGGCAGCGCGGCTTGAACTCGTGTTCGGCAAGCCCGCCCGCAAGCTACTCGACATACAGAGCGCTTGGAATAGCGCGCAACTGAGGCGCTCGCACTTAACGCCAGTGATCAGCTCTTACGTGCCGCCCTTCCTTCAATTCAGGGCCGCAAAAATTGAATCCTGGGCCGGGACGGGAATTTCACCGCGTCACCGGCTCTCCGTTTTCCTGCGTACGCTCGTCAACTCGACCGGCACGGGATTGTCGAAGGTTAACTTTCCGGGAAACGACGACAGCGAGCGTCCCGGGTGGGACGGTCAGATCGAAGCCGATGAGGCAACGCCCTGGGTTCCGAAGGGGAGTTCGGGCTGGGAGTTTGGCACCAATCAAGACCCGAAAGGGAAGGCGGACGGCGACTTCGCCAAAAGCGTAAAGGGGATCGATGCCTCAGATCGAAAGGACATGACCTTCGTCTTTGTTACGCCGCGCACCTGGGCAGGCAAAGATATTTGGGTGAAAGATCGAAAGAAGGAGAAGCTTTGGAAGGACGTTCGCGCGTACGACGCGAGCGACCTTGAACAATGGCTCGAGCAGTCGATCGCCGGTCAGGTGTGGTTCGCGAACGAGACCGGCCAAGGTGCGCAAGGCGCTATCTCGTTGGATGAGGCCTGGAAGATTTGGGCGGCGGATTGCGAGCCGCATTTGCGTCCATCGTTATTCGATGATGCGCTGGCTTCCTATCGATCAACGCTGCAACGCGCGGTCACCGCCGCGGAGCATAAGCCCATCATTATCGCAGCGGACTCGCGCGAGGAAGCCTTGGCGTTCTTGAGCGTGGGGTTCTCGATCGAGGATCCCGAACTCGGTAAATACCGGGACCGTATCATTGTTTTTCGCGAGGTGGGCGCTCTGAGCAAGCTTGCCGCTCAGGTGTCCAACTTCATTCCCGTGATATTATCGCGAGAGGTCGAGAAGGAGTTTGCTCCATACCGCGCGGCGATGCCATCGTTCATCATTTATCCTCGCAACGCCACAACGTCCGATCCGGACATCACGCTCGAAACGCTTAACTACGAGGCTTTTGACAAGGCCTTGTCCGACATGGGCGTCGAACATGAGCGTATTCAATTGCTCAATCGAGAAACAGGCAGGTCGCCGACGGTCCTACGCCGTCGCCTCTCCCAGTTGCCTGCAATCCGCACGCCCAACTGGGCAGAAGACAAAACCATTGCTAATCGGATCGTCCCATTCCTTTTCGCTGGCGCTTGGAAGGCGGGCAATGCTGCAGACGAAGCGATGCTCGAGGTGCTGGCAGGTGACATCGGTTTCGAAGAATTAGAACGACGCCTAAACGATCTGCTTCCGTTGGAAAGTACGCCTGTTTGGCGGGTGGGAGCGTTCCGGGGTGTAGCTTCCAAGATCGACATCCTTTTCGCCATCAAAGACGTGATATTGGAAGCCGATCTTGAGCGCTTTTTCGACGTTGCCGCGCTGGTGCTCGAAGAAGAAGATCCAGCGCTCGATTTGCCTGCGGACAAACAATGGGCGGCCGGAATCTACGGAAAGACTCGCGAAATCTCAAGCGCACTTCGCGATGGTTTGGCTGAAACGCTGGTGCTGCTCTCGGTGTATGGCGCTTCGCTGTTCCGACCGCGCTTGAACTTCAACACCGCGTGGCAGGCCGAAAAGTTGGTTCGAGCCTTGCTCGAACCGCTCACGTTCAAAAAACTTGAATCTCAGTCTGCGGATCTGCCGCTCTATTCGGAAGCTGCGCCCGAGGCTTTCCTCTACATCGTCGAAGAAGACCTCAAGAAGGATGAGCCCGCGTCGCTCGCGCTCATGAAACCGATCGATAGCGCCATGTTCGGTCGGTCGCGCCGAACGGGCCTGCTTTGGGCACTTGAGAACCTCGCATGGAACAACATCCTCTTCATGCGAACGGTGCTCGCCCTTGGGCGGCTATCAGAACGCGTTATCGAGGACAACCTAGTCAACAAACCGGCGGGTAGCTTGTCCGCCATATTCCGGAACTGGATGCCTCAAACCAGCGCGGACCTCGAAGGCAGGAAGAAGGCGCTTTCGAAACTGGCCGAGAAGTTTCCCGACGTAGCTTGGCCGATATGCATCGATCAGTTCTCGGTGCATTCTCGATTTGGAAATTACAGTCACAAACCGCGTTGGCGACCAGATGGTCACGGACACGGCAACGTCGTCACCGTAGTGGAGGGCAACGACTTTTCCCTGCATGCGTTCAAATTGGCCTTAAATTGGCCCCATCACATTCGGTCCACCGTCGGCGACTTAATCCAGAACCTGGAAGGTCTGGATGAAGTGTTACGACCCGGGGTGTGGAACGTCATTGACGGGTGGATCGCAAACGCTAGCGAAGAAGATCGCGCGTGGCTTCGCGAGAAAATCAGGGTCACGGCATTCGGTCGCCGTGCTGTTAAACGTAAAAAGAAGCAAGGTAAGGCCGCCTTAGATGACCGCGCCAAACAGGCGTATGATGCACTTTTACCGTCGGATGCCATTCTTCGCCACGCATGGCTGTTTAAACAATCCTGGGTCGAAGAATCAGCCGACGAGCTCGAAGAAGACGACTTTGACTTTCGCAAACGTGACGAACGCATCTCCGCGCTTCGAACCGAGGCAGTCTCCGAAGTCTTCTCAGAGGGGGGCGTTGCTGGAGTTATGCGCTTGGCCGAAATGGGTCAGGCTCAACACAATGTCGGCTGGTTTCTGTCGAGGTCACTGGCGGATGCCGCGCAACTTAAGGATGCGCTCAAGCAAATTGTGAACGGCGATCTAATAGAGGGCGCAAAGGCCTCGGTCATCGGCGGCGTGTTGGCGGAAGCAAAAAATCGCGGGCTCGATCTGTTGAGCTCCCTTGTCGCCGGGGAAAGCGCCAATACGGCCTTGTCAATCATGATTGCAGCTCCATTTGACCATTTGACTTGGAAGGTAGCCGAGGACTTAGGAGCGGTGCTGAGTGCACGATACTGGAATGAAATCGAGCCGGGCTGGAATCGTACGGAGGACGATGTTCGATACGCCGTGAAAAAATTGGTCGAAGCAGGGAGACCACGCGCTGCCTTCCAGTTCGCGCATTTCGAACTTAAGGAACTGCCGCCACCGGACCTGTTCAATCTTCTCGATGCGATCCGTCGCGGCTCGGATGAGGCGGCGGGCACTTACCTGCTCCCTCCGCACGACCTTCGAGATGCCTTCGAGCTGCTGAATGCCAGCGGGCAAATGTCTACTGATGAAATGGCAGGCTTGGAGTTTGCGTTCATCGACGCGCTGGACGACGATCAAAGCGCGGGCTTTGTGAATCTCGGTCGACAGATCGAAGCCCATCCTGAACTTTTCGTGCAGGCAGTCCGCTACGTTTATCGTCGCGACGACGAGGGCGAAGACCCCCCTGAATCTAAAAGTTCGGATGAACAGAACACCGCTCGGGCCAACTCCTGCTATCGATTGCTTGATCGGCTGCGCGTAATTCCTGGGCACGATGAAAACGGCGAACTTTGCGCTGAGCGGATCATAAACTGGGTAGAGCAAGTCAGGGCCGGTTGTACTGCAATCGCCAGATCGGGAGTTGGTGACAGCCATATTGGGCAACTGCTATCGCACGCTCCGGCGGCGGAAGATGGCGTATGGCCCTGTATGCCGGTGCGTGACGCGCTTGAACAATTAGCCAACGAAGACTTGGGACGAGGTTTGAACGTGGCCATGCGCAACTCACGCGGGGCGCATTGGAGAGGCGAAGGCGGCGCCCAAGAGCGCGCGATAGCGGCAAAATATGAGGCTTGGGCAAAGGCCATGGCATACACGCATCCGCGTGTCGCCGCAGTCTTGCACGAATTAGAGAAAAGCTATTTACACGATGCGGAATGGGAAGACAATGAGGCGAAGATCATGCGACGAATGCGCTATTGATTGATGTCCGCGTGCGGCGTCGCGGGATCTGTAACGGGCGACTTCCCAGACAAAATTCGCGCATCAGGCTTGCCTGCTAACCCCTGACTCTAAGTCTATCTTTGATAGGTCGGCCAAAGCACTTCAACGACCTTTACATTAGCGTTTCCAAGCTAACGGCGGCAGCTAATGGACAACTGCCTCATAGGCTTCGACCCTTGCGGTGCCGCTTTCAACGTCGAGGAAAAGGAAATGACAACGGATGTCCTCACCATATCTTTCGACATGCACATGGAAGCGCGAAATCTGATCTGCGAGAACGATCATGTGGTCCATAATCAAGTTCCAGAATTTCTCTTTTATTTTGGTGATGGCAAGCAGGTCAGCGTCCTGCGCATCCTGCAAATACCGCTTGGCAGAACCACGGTGCATATGCGCGCCAGACAAACTCCATGTTTGTTCGATATCTTCGCGTTTGATCGGGTTTCCATGCCCGTCACCGTCGAAATGCCAGCTGTTTTCACCTGTTCTCTGCATGATTGAAGGGGTCGGGAAGAAGGCTGGATAGAGCGCCTCGAGTGCTTTGAAGATTGCCCCTGGCTCATACCTCTCGCGAAATGCCTTGTGCGTTTCAAAGTCCCCTTGTGCTGCAAGGCAGGCAATTGCCAAACACTCAGCAGCGAGGCGAATTTGCAGCTGGCAGAATTCTTGAATGAGCATCGGCGCCATGTCACTTGTGAGCAACCGATCCATGCAGCGAAGCCGATCACGAATTTCGTGAACAGCTTTGAGGTACAACCCCGCTTTCTCAATGCTAGTCTTGGGATAGGTCATATGTAAAGCCTGGCTCTGTTTATGCGTTACTGACGCTGACTGGCGATATGGTCTGCGCCACGGCATATAGCTATTGCGCACCGAAATGAACAAATGACCGGCAATAGGCATACCGTTGCGGATGGTAAATGACCGTTTTGTAAGCGATTTAGGTCACACGTTAGCCGCATCCTTGCTAGCAAGGATGCGGCTAACGTGCTATTTTTTGGAATGCGTTTCATTTCTGATGGCCCGGTAATCCCCTCGCACCTGCTAACTCAGAGGAATGAGGGCAATGTCATCTTCTTTTGCGGGGCGGGAATTTCCCGTCGCGCGGGACTTCCTGATTTTGGTGGGTTGACACAGAAGGTCGTGGAGAAGCTGGGCGCGGAGAAGGCGCTCGCAGCGATGGAGCGCGGGGATAGCTCGGATCGCGTCTTTAGCCTGCTGGTTCGTGAGTTTGGCCAGTCTGAGATTGATCGAGAAATTCACTCTGCGTTGAAAGCGGCCAAAAAGCCCGATCTTTCCTGCCATCAGACGATTCTTGATCTTTCTAAGGGTGTGGACGGACGTCCTCAGCTAGTCACCACAAACTTCGATCTTCTTTTCGAAGCCGTCGAAAAGCGCATTTCACGGGTTGTCCCTCCGGCCCTGCCTGACCTGTCGCTACAGCAATCCATCGATGGGGTGGTTTACCTGCATGGCCGCCTCCGCAGGCCAGAATTCGGTGTGGCATCCGGCTATGTTATCAGCAGTGCGGACTTTGGTAGGGCATATTTGTCCGAAGGTTGGGCAACCCGTTTCGTGAAGGCCCTTCGCGAACGATATACGATCGTTTTGCTGGGCTATCGAGGGGAAGACCCGCCGATGCGCTATTTGTTAGAAGGTCTGAACGCCGCGGATGGTGTCAGCTACAATTCTCCAATCTATGCATTTACCCAAGGCGATGAGGGTGATGCGGAAGAGGAATGGCAGGATCGAGGCGTGACCCCAATCTGTTATCGGAAAAGCGACGATCATGCGGGGCTGTGGGACACGCTGTCTGCATGGGCAGATGCTGTGCGAAATCCCGAGGAATGGACTGGCACGGTAATTGGTATAGCCCAAAAGCGACCCATTGAGGTCGCCCCGCATGAGCGCGGGCAAGTCGTGGAACTGGTTAGCAGCAAGCACGGAGCAAAGCGTTTCGCTGATGCAAAGCCAGCCCCCTCTGCGGAATGGATGTGCGTCTTTGACCCGAATGTCCGTTATGCCGAGCCGAGGAAGCGGTCATGGAACGATGAAGAGGAAATCGATCCGCTCAACCTCTTTGGCTTGGATGATGATCCGCCTCGCCCTCTAAAGGAAGCCAATGGCCAGCGGACCATTCCCGGCTTTAACCCGCTTAATTGGAAGCACGGCGATGCCAGTTTCCCTGAGAGAACTGGGCTGAGAGGATGGAATTCGCAATGGGCAAACCCGCTGCCAGAACGCCTTCACCACATCGCGCGATGGTTCGGTGATGTGATGCATGAACCCGTCGCGGTTTGGTGGGCGGCGGGCTGGAAGCAACTAAATCCAAATATGCTCTGGTTTGTGGTCAGGCGGCTGGATCGCCGCGAAGGCGATATTCCGCCAGAGGCGTTAACCTTCTGGCGACTCTATCTCGAAGGCTGCGATCACGGCGGCAATTCTGATCGCGAGTATGGCTGGTTCGAATTTCGCTCGATGGTAGGGAAGGAGGGCTGGTCAGGCGCTGCATTGCGGTTCTTTGAGCGTGTTGCCCAGCCTCGCGTTGAGTTCAGTCGGGATAGCTACGGGCGAAGCTATCCCGTCGAGGACAGCTGGGACGACTTGCCTCTCAAGCGACTGGTTGATGCCAAGGTAAGGGTTCTGGATAGGCACAATGAAAAGCTAGAAATTCCTGGCGAGCAGCTGGCCCCGGTCATTGCTGTCGTGCGACGCAGCCTGCTCGCCGCGTCCTCCCTTCTCGATGAGATAGGCACACTATGGTGGGACATGCCGACCCTTCACCCCACCGAGGAACGAGGGGAGTCTTTCCACGGGCGCAAGACACTGTATTTCCTGTGGCTTCGAGACCTGTTTGATCGCCTCGTTAAGCTTGACCCTGAGGCAGCGGCACTCGAAGTGAGACAATGGCCCATCAACGATGGCTACTTCTTCGGGAAGCTGTCTATTTATTCGGCTATGTTTCCCGAAGTGGCGTCCGCAAACCAAGCCACTGCGCTTCTGTCAGAATTGAACGATAAGATTTTCTGGGAGCCTCGCTGCCAGACGGAGCTCCTCTTCACGTTGCGAGCGCGCTGGCCTGATTTTACTAGCATGCAGCGCCAAACAATAGAGCGCAGAATCGCTAAAGGTCCGATTAGGTGGGAGGAGGAGAAAGCTGCTGACTTCCGGCGGCGCAGAGCCGTGTATGCCGCTGAAAGGCTCGCATGGCTGGAGTTGAAAGGCTGCCCGTTGACGCCTGCGACGGCGAAAAAGCTTGAGACGCTGAAAAGCGTCGATCCTAATTGGTCGGACGATTGGGCAGGCAATGCAGACCGCTCGCTCGATTCACGCGGTGGCATGGTCGAGCGAGTTACCGATACACGCGGGATTGAATCAGCCCCGATCGGCAAGATTCTTGATGAGGCGCGAAGCAAGACTGAGAGTCGGCACGGTGAACTGCGAGACTTCCGACCATTCGAAGGCCTTGTAGCAGCGCAACCCTTCCGTGCGCTCTGTGCGCTACGCTTCGCGCTACGAGATGGAGAGATTCCAACCGGATTTTGGGAAGCCTTGCTTTCAAACTGGCCCGATGAAACCTCACTGAAATTGCGCTGGCTTTTAGCGGATACGGTCGCGCAGCTCTCGGCGGATTCCCTCGAAGCGCTGCGGTATTATGTCCCAAGGTGGTTTCAGAAGCATCTAGGCGCATTAGCAGCAGCGGATCGGCAACGCGCGCTGGCTGGCTTTGACAGGGTGATAGCGGTTTACGTTGCGGCAGCTCCCGACGTGACCAAGAGCGGCATTGGTCATGCGACCGTCGGGGGCGTGCTGCAGGATCGCTCTGAGGTGTCGGCCAGCAAGGCAATAAACAGCCCTGTTGGTGTTCTAGCCGAGGCGCTTTGGCATCTCATGCCAGACACAGCGACGGCCAAGGGGCCACTGCCTGATGGTGTAGGCGAACGCTTTGAAGCTCTATTTGGGGCCAGTGGCGACGGAGGCGGACATGCCGCTTGTGTGGTCGCACGACATTTTCCTTGGCTAGATCATTGGTTCCCAGATTGGACACATCGAGTTCTTCGGCCAATGTTCGCGCTTGATCATCCACTGTCTGAGGCGGTCTGGCATGGCTTTGCTACCGGCCCCCAATGGCCCTCGACGCAGACGCTCAGAATGCTTTGCCCTTCTCTGCTTGGTTTGCTCAAGGGTGAACCGGCGTGGGAGCTGGATGAATCCGAGAAACGGCACCTAGTTCAGAAAATGGTTTGGCTAAGTGAACCTACGAGCGACGATGGTCAGCTAATCTCGTTCAAGCAAGTGCGCGATGGTCTGACTCTTATGGATGATAAAGGTCGAAGCGATGCGCTTTGGCTACTGGGTCGAATCGTCTCAAAGGACGGACAATGGCAGGCGTTCGTAAAGCCCTTCATTGAGCAGGCTTGGCCGCGTCAGGTAAAATTTCGAACTGAAAGCGCCTCTCGTGGGTTCGCCCATTTAGTCGAAGAATCCGGCGATAACTTCCCTGATGCTCTCCGAACTGTCCTAAGCCTGCTTCGGCCTGTGGCGCATCTCGACATGATAACCTATCGTCTTTCGAAAGAGACGGAAGGAGGCACCAGCGACTTTGCTCAGAGGTTCCCGGCAGAGACGCTTCAACTGCTTGATGCGTTGGTCGCGGACGATAGGTCACAAATGCCGTATGAATTGGGCAAGGCCTTGGAGGTCATAGCAGAAGCTGACCCTGCATTGCGGCGCACAGGGGAATGGCGACGCCTGAATGATTTGACCGCCTAGCCAAGTTCTACCGCCTGCTCTGCGCGTGTTCGAGTACGAGGCTGGCGTTAATCCTTGCAATGCGCGATTTCCGCCAGCGTCTCTCCTGAAACCGTCACGGCCAATTGTGGCGCAGAGACTCTCGCCAATTCAGGCCGAATCAAGGCACAGCTTCCCCCGGTCAGAGACCGATAAATTGCAGATATGGCGTTGAAAATCGGCAGAAATTGAGGGCATTGAGGCCAGAGACCCAATTCTGCAATTGTAAAGCTAATATGTCTGGAGGACCAAAGCGGAATCGCCACTCAGTACAAAGTTGCGCCATTATTTAATGCAATTAGGTGCTTAAGTGACAAAATTAGGGCGAGCGGTGTGATTTTCTGAGAGCTTATAAGCCTTAATTCACATCTAACCCGCCACACTCATGGTTTACGTTCCCATTTGCGTAACCACCATTCGTTGCGCAGCGTACGTCAACCGCACGCCCATGGTTGAGATTGCCATCGATCCCGGATCGAAAGCATTTCAAACGCTACACGCCGTTTCGTTTCTCCAGCGTTGAGAACATCGAGCAAAAGTCTCCAAACCGTCACGGCTCATTCTGCACCGGAGACTCTGGCCGAAAACCCGCTGAATTCCTAAGGAAAGTGTCTCGTCAGAGACTGGGAATCTGCCTTCTTTCGAGCCAAAAGTGGCGGATTTCCCCGACACTCTGCTTCGAGCTAAGTTACTGTTTTTCAACATAAATATGTCTGGAGGCCCGAGCCGGAATCGAACCGGCGTGCGAGGATTTGCAGTCCTCTGCGTCACCACTCCGCCATCGGGCCTCGACATTGACTAGAGCAGAAATGCGCGTTGTCTGTGGTGCGAATGCGCGCCATTAACGGCAGTGCCCGCGATATGCAATGCCGCGATGCACTTCGTGGGTGCGAAATCGGCGTTTCGTCCGAATCCTTATTGGCCTTTGCCATAACCACCACTACAAGCTTGTTTCTATGGACTGTGTTGCCTATGCAATACGGCAGTGCACAAACATTGCAGGCAATAGGTTTATGACGCTTCTATCGCAATCCGAAGATATGCGCCGCAATATGGTTGATAGCCAGTTGCGGACAAGTGGGGTGAATGCACCCTGGATATTGGCCGCTATGCTCGCGACACCCCGCGAAAATTTTGTAACCGATGCAAATAGCGCAGTTTACATGGATCGTTCGTTCCCTTTGGGCGACGGGCGGATGCTGAATCCGCCTTTGGCTGCGGGTCAGATGTTGATGGCCGCGGACCCTAAACCGACTGACCGCATTTTACTGATTGGCGCTGGAACAGGCTATCTTGCGGCTTTGCTAGCGCGCAGAGTGACATTTATAGTCGCAGTTGAAGAATCGCCAAAGCTGGCGGAAATCTGTGCGACAACCCATTCGAGTGTTCAACTATTGTGCAGCGCGCATAACGCTGGCGCACCTGATCACGCACCGTTTGACCTTATCATCATTGACGGCGCGGTTGAGGAATTTCCTCTGACGCTCGCCGATCAATTGACCGATGGCGGCCGGGTCGTGGTCGGTATCACGGACGGCCCGGTTTCGCGGTTAGCGACCGGCGTAAAGCGCGGCAGCCAATTGGCTTTGCGGACGGTGATGGATATGGAAATAGCGACGTTGCCCGGCTTCGCCCGCGCCAAGGAGTTTGTTTTTTGACCCGCAAGTTGACGTTTTTACTGTGCGCCGGCTGGGTCTTGGCCGCGACGCCTTTGCAAGCCGAAACGCTGCGCGATGCATTGACGCAAGCGTATAACACAAACCCGACTTTAACCGGCGCACGTGCAGGGCAGCGCGCAACCGATGAAGGTGTGCCGATTGCCAAAGCACAAGGTCGCCCGGACGCGTCAGGGACGGCAAGCTATACCGAGACATTTCCGCGCTCGGACGGCACAAGTTTTTCACCCGACCGCCTGTTTTCCGGCGGTATCAATCTGTCCGTACCGATCTACACAGGTGGCGCCGTCAGGAACGGTATTCTGGCTGCAGAAAATCGTGTTGAGGCCGGACAAGCTGGATTGCGCGCTACTGAAAGTGCGATTTTTTCTGCCGTTGTCGGTACGTATATGGATGTGATCCGTGACGAATCGATTGTCGAATTGAACCGTGCGCAAGTTGGCGTGTTGCAAGTCAATCTGGAGGCAACGAAAGACCGGTTTGAAATCGGCGATCTGACCCGTACCGATGTCGCGCAATCCGAGGCGCGGTTGCAGCTGGCGATTAGCAACATGGAGGGTGCGCGCTCCAACCTGATCCGGTCGAAAGAAATCTATATTCAGCTTGTCGGCGATGTGCCTGGCAATTTGGAGGCTCCGCCGCCTTTGCCCAACCTACCTGCAACACCCGATGATGCGGTAAAGGTTGCGCTGGATGCCAATCCCGATTTGATTGCATCACGCGAGCAGCGCGAAGCGGCGTATTTTGACCGGCGCGGGGCGAATGCGTCACGGCTGCCGCAAGTTTCGGGTTTCAGTGGCGGCAGCTATTCGAACAATTTTGGCAGTATCGATCCGGGCACGAGTGGCCGAGCGTTTGATACGAGCAGCAGCTCAGCGCAAATTGGTGTCAGAGCGACTTTACCTTTGTATCAGGGCGGACAGCCCGCCGCGCAAATCCGCCAAGCGCAGGCGCGGTTGGGCCAAGCGCAAGAGCAAGAGATCGCTGCCGAACGCGAGGCTATTGCGCAAACGCGCGCGTCCTATGCCAGTTGGCGCGCATCCCTACAGGTTATTGCAGCATCAGAACGTGCCGTATCCGCCAATGAATTATCGCTTGAAGGCACGCGTGCGGAAAACAGCGTTGGCAACCGAACGATCCTCGATATTTTGAACGCTGAGCAAGAATTGCTGCAAAGCAAAGTGCAGTTGGTGGCCGCGCGGCGCAACGCTTATGTCGCCGGCTTCTCGTTATTGGCCGCTATGGGCCGTGCAGAAGCGCGTGACCTGGGGCTTGAAGGCGGCGCATTATATGACCCGATGGCGAATTATGACGCAGTCGAGGGCGCATGGAATGACTGGTCATCACGCGCGGACCCTGTGACTGAGGCAACGCGCACAGTTGACACACCGGCACAAATGGCAGAAATAGAAGCACTTCCGGATTATTGAGCGGAATAACCGGGGTAGTTTGAGGGGCATTGGGCATGGCTGAAGACCGCAGCGAACCTTCGATGGAAGCAATCCTTTCGTCGATCAAAAAGATCATCGCCGAGGATGACCGCGTCATCACCCGTGCCCGCGCGACGCGTGCCGCAGCACCGCGCAAAGACGAGATTGAAGCTGAGGAGGATGTCCTTGAGCTGACTGAAACCGCCGAAGAACTGCTTGATGACAGCAAGGCACAAAGCCTTGCGCAGAGCTTTTCAGTATTGAAAACTTTAGCCGAACCCGGCGTTGCGCCGCAGATCGTGCGCAGTGGCGAAACTTCACTTGAGGGCTTAACGCGCGAATTGCTCCGCCCGATGTTGAAAAATTGGCTCGATACCAATCTGCCCATCTTGGTCGAGGGCATGGTGGCCAAGGAAATCGAACGAATCACTAAGAAGGGCTGATGCGCCGTTTCGCACTGTTCGCGACAGCATTCGCCTGGTTTGGTCTGACCCCTGCGGCCTACGCCGCCGTCAAACCGGCCGGGCAATCAACAATCGTCAGGGCAGGAGCACTGATCGATGTTGCATCGGGCAAAGTGCTGACTGGCCAGTGTATTTTCGTTGATGGCGAACGGATCAGCCAAGTCGCGGCTTGCTCGGTTAACGATTTCCAAACGCGGCTTGCTGGCAAACAGCGTATCGACTGGTCAGCCTATACCGTCGTTCCCGGCTTGATCGATCTCCACACACATTTGGCCGATGCTGGGCAAAGCGCCGATTTGGCTGCGCCGATCAAAACCTCGCCGCAACTGACCGCGCTTCATGGTGCTGCCAACGCGCTGGCGACTTTGCGCGCAGGCTTTACGACAGTGCGCGACGTCGGCACCTATCGCGGCCTGACCGATGTCGCGTTGCGTGATGCGATCAACCAAGGCCTAGTGCCCGGGCCGCGCATGGCGGTGGCTGGTGCCTATTTGACGCATCCCGGCGGTGGCGGAGAATTGAACGGTGTTGTCCCGAATGAGCAGCTTCCCGCCGATATGCGGTTGGGCGTGGCTGAGGGACCGGAGGCTGTAGCGGCGCGTGCAACCGCGTTGTTTGACGGCAAAGTCGATTTCCTCAAACTAATGGCAACGGGCGCGGTCCTTGCCATCGGCACCGAACCCGGCGCACCAGAACTGTCGGAAGCCGAAATGCGCGCGGCGGTGGAGGTTGCCAAAGAGCAAGGTAGCTATGCCACAGCACACGCACACGGGGCGGAAGGCATCAAAGCCGCGATTCGCGCTGGCGTGCGCTCCATCGAACACGCCAGTCTGATTGATGATGAAGCATTGCAAATGGCAAAGGACGCTGGCGTCTGGTTGGTGATGGATATCTATAACGGCGATTATATCGACGATGTCGGCACCAAAGAGGGCTGGCCCGCGGAGTATCTGCGCAAGAACCGCGAGACCACCGACGTTCAACGCGAGGGCTTTGCCAAGGCGGTGAGAATGGGCGTCAAGATCGCCTATGGAACAGACAGCGGGGTGTATCCGCATGGAGGCAACGCCAAACAATTTGCCTATATGGTCCGATATGGGATGACGCCGATGCAGGCGATCCAATCCGCAACTATCGAGGCGGCAAAGGTCATGGGCAAAGAGGCTGAGGTCGGCAGCATCGCGCAGGGCCGCTTTGCCGATTTAGTTGCGGTGACGGGCGATCCTCTTGTCGATATCCGCGTGCTGGAAAACGTTGAGGCGGTGATCAAAGATGGCGAGGTTATTGACTAAGCACCAGGCTGGAAAGTCACACGAAAGACTCGCCTTAAACGATGTAGCCAGAATGGGATTTCTACGGATTGCAGACTGGTCTTCGAACCCCATACAGCCATTGGGACGGTTTCCGACGTGTTAGCAATATAGTCTCAAACGAAATCCTACTTTGCAAGATGTTTTGTGAATATCGCGGCGCCAGCCGGTGGAATTCGGGCTTGGCCGATGACTATCTTGCCGATGTCAGCAACTTCGGCTTCTTCAGTGCCATAATTGAAAACGAAGATCAGATTACCACGGCGACGCGTCCGAAGGGTGTCGGCGAGCGTTGTGCTGGGTAGCCCGGCATCGTTGCAGGCGCGCGCTATGATTTCGTGCAGTAACGCGTCGTCTATCCCCGCCGCGATATAGCGTGTCGAACCATGACGATAGCCAATACCGTGGCCACTATCGGTGACCCATTCGGGCGCAAGGTCAGTTTCAATATGCTCCAGCCAGTGTTGCACAGCACCTTTACCAGCAGGTTCAAACAACCCCGGTCGAAGCGATTCGACACGCGTGGCTTTTAAAGCGATCAACGGCTGCAACGCGCCGGGTGCCAGGGTGGCCGGAATGGCAAAGTCAGCGGTTTTGCTGCCACTTCGCGGCCCTATCAAAACCTGTCCCTTGAACTGTGACAGCTGATTGGCAAAGCCGTCAGGAACTATCGGCAGACAGGGAACAACTGCCATAGCATAGCCATCCAGGCTGCGCCCCGGCGGCAGAATGTCGATGTTCAAACCCAATTGTCGCAGTGCCGAATAATACTCGAAAGCCTGGCGTAGCGCGCTAAACCCTGCGCCTTGCGGTTGAATTTCGGTCACCCAATCGCTTTGGTAATCAAAGACTAAAGCAACCTGTTTCACCGGTTCGCCAGCATCCTGCACCAACGCCGCAATCTCCGCCGATGCTTGCCGCACCTCAGCTACCGCAACATCGTCTTTGCTATCGGGACGCAACAACCCTGCGTGCATTTGTTCCTGCGCAAACGGCACTTGCCGCCAACGGAAATAGCTGACCATTTCGGCGCCATGCGCCATCGCCTCTAGCGTCCACAGCCGGACCATGCCGGGCAAAGGTGCTGGATTATAGCGCGCCCAGTTTACAGGCCCGGGCTGTTGTTCCATCACTGACCAGCGGCCATTGGGATGAAGCCCGCGATAGAGATCATGGTGGAACGCCGCAATATCGGGATGGCCTTGGCGCGCGTAGCGCAGTTTTTGGGCATCGGTGAACCAGAACTGTTCTAGGAAACCCAAAGGATAGCTATCCCAGCTGGCTACATCCAAATCCGCCGCGACCGCATGATGATCAAACTGCGTGAAAAAGCCCATATAGTTGTGGAACAGATCGCGCCCGGGCGACTTTTTGCGCAGGATAGCGACTTGCCGCCGGTTAAAAGCGACGACCTGATCCGAGGAGAAGCGGCGGAAATCGAGCCAGTGCGCAGGGTTCGCTTCGGTTACTGTCAAATTGGGCAATTCAACCTCGGCAAAGGAACGGTATTCCATCGACCAAAACACATTGCCCCATGCCACGTTCAGAGCGGCAATGGTGGTGTATTTAGCCGCTAGCCAATCGCGAAATCCGTCACGCGCAGCACCGGAAAAACTGACGGCAGTGTCGTGGCAACCATATTCATTATCAGTCTGCCACGCGACAATTGCGGGGTGTTCTCCAAAGCGTTCGGCCATTGCCGCAACGATCCGGTCGCATTCCTTGGCATAGCCGCTGTGCGAAAAACAATAATGCCGCCGCGAACCAAATCCACGTGGGCGGCCCTTTTCGTCCAAAGCGGCCATATCCGGCAATTGGTCCACCAGCCATTTGGGCGGCGTTGCAGTCGGCGTGCCCATGATGATGCCTAGCCCCGCGTTATGCAGAATATCCACTGCGCGGTCGAGCCAGCCCCAATCATACCGCTCCGGTTCAGGCTCTATCCTGCTCCAACAAAACTCGCCGATACGCACGCGCGTCAGGCCAAGCTCCGCCATCCGGCGCGCATCATCGGGCCAGACCGCTTCGGGCCAATGTTCGGGATAATAGCAAACGCCCAATTTCATTGTGTCGGATTCTCGTTCGGGTTGCGGTTCGACATTCTATGCGCCACACTCCAAAAAAAAGGGAGAGGGAAATGGGTGCGGGTCTGTCAGCCGGTTGGCTGCAAGCGACGGTCTTTGTTGCGATTATAGTACTGATGGGGTTGCTGACTTGGGCGAAGGTGCGCAGCGGCCCAAATGAACATGACGGGTCGGGCAAAGATGTGTTTTTGGCAGGCGGCGGGCTTAGCTGGCTGTACGTCGCTGGTTCGATCACGATTACCAACCTGTCGACTGAGCAGCTTGTCGGCATGAACGGCGGCCAAATGTTGCTACTGGCATGGTGGGAAATTTCCGGTTTCGTCGGGCTGATGATTCTGGCGTTCGTGTTTGTGCCGATTTATTATCGTAACAAATGCACGACAGTGACTGAGCTGCTCGAACGCCGCTATGATGGCGGTAGCATTCGCACCGTGATTTCGGCGTTATTTCTGATCGGCAATATCCTGATCTATCTGCCCGCGTCTTTGTATAGCGGCAGCTTGTTTTTGAAATCGATGTTCGGGCTGGATTGGCCTTTGCTGTATTTTGCGGTGCCGATGGCTGTGATTGCCGCGATTTACACGATCACCGGCGGGTTAAAGGCTGTGGCGGTCGTCGATACGTTTTCAGGCATCGGTATGCTGGCCATGGCATTGCTGGTGGTTGTGCTCGCGCTTAACGCGATCAACTGGGACTTTTCTGGCATCCCGGCAGAGCGGTTGACGATGGTCGGATCCAGCGATTCGCAAATTCCTTTCCACACCTTGTTCACCGGCATGTTGTTTATCCAGATATTTTATTGGTCCACCAACCAGAATATCACGCAAAAAGCGATGACAGCGCCGACGGTAAAGGAGGCGCAGAAAGGCGTGCTTGCCGCCGCTAGTATCCGTATCCTGGTCATCCCGTTGATCGTCGCGGTGCCAGGCGTCATTGCCTATAAATTGTTCGGGCCGATTGGTGACAAAAGCTATGGGCGGATCGTCGCGCATGTGTTGCCCGCATGGTTATCAGGCGCATTTGCGTCGCTAATGACGGCGGCGGTTATCGCGCATACAGCGGCGATCCTGAATTCATCCGTTGCGCTCTATTCAGTCGATTTCCACGACAAGTTCATTGCCAAGGTGAAAGATCATTGGCGGCTGGCAACAACGGTCAGCATCGTTTTGACGATCAGTTCAATCTTTATGATCCCCGCGTTTGAAAACGCCACCAGCATCATCGATCTGCTGCAACAATTGAACGGCCTGTCCTCGATGCCAATTCTATCAGCCTTTATCGTCGGGTTGCTTTTCCGCAATGTTGATGCGCGTGCAGCGATCGCAGGTTTAATCTTTGGCGTTGCGACCTATGCACTGCACAGCTTTGTTCTATACGAACCGGGACGCGTTTTTACAGGCGAAACGTTCTACCAGCATTATGGATTAGGTGGCCTGCACTATATCGATATCATGCTGTTCGTGTTGATCGGCTGTGTCGCGGTGGCATTGGGCGTCAACCGCTTTATCTTTGGCAAACGCGCACGGTTTGTGGGGTGGCGAGGGGTAACGACGGTCGATTAGCCGCGTTTGAACGGACCAAGTTCGCCGAGAAATTCCTGTTCGCGTTCGACCGCACGGCGTTCGCGTTCAAGGAAATCGGAGACGGCAGAACGAAAGCCTGGGTCGGCGATATAATGTGCCGAATGCGTCGTCACCGGCAAATAGCCGCGCGCCAATTTATGCTCTCCCTGCGCGCCCGCTTCCACTCGGCGTAGCCCGTGTGCAATCGCAAAGTCGATGGCCTGATAATAACATAGCTCGAAATGCAAAAATGGGATGTCCTCGCTGCATCCCCAATAGCGGCCATAAAGGCAATCGGGGCCGAGCATGTTCAGCGCGCCTGCGACGGGCCGCCCGTCGCGGGTCGCCAGAAACAGCACGATATCATCGCTCATGCTTTTGGCGATCAGGTCAAAAAACTGACGCGTCAGATACGGCGTCCCCCATTTGCGCGCGCCGGTATCCTGATAGAATATCCAGAACGCATCCCAATGTTCGGGGCGGATGTCTGCGCCGCGGATGATCTCGATTTGCACTGCAGCTTGGGCCGCGACGCGTTCCTTGCGGATCGCGCGGCGTTTGCGCGATGCCAGTGACGCCATAAAGTCATCAAAGCACGCGTAACCGTCGTTTTCCCAATGGAATTGCGTGCCGGACCGGATTAGCCAACCCGCCTTACGGAACAGATCAAGCTGCGATTCCTCAACAAAGTTGGCATGGCACGACGATAGCCCGTTCTGCCTAACCACGCTCTCAGCGGCAGCGAGCAGGGCCAGCGACGACGCCTCATCGCGCGCCAAAACACGTGGCCCGGGCACAGGTGAAAAGGGCGCGGCGATAATCAGCTTTGGATAATACCGCCCGCCCGCGCGTTCATAGGCATCGGCCCAGGCATGGTCGAAAACATATTCACCTTGGCTGTGGGTTTTCAAATAGGCTGGAAGTGCGCCAGCCACCTCGCCATCGGTATCTCGTATGATAATAGGCGCAGGCGACCAGCCCGTGCCAGCGCCAACGCTGCCCGATTCCTCAAGTGCGGTGAGAAACGCGTGACTGACGAACGGGTTGGCAGAACGGTTCAACGCATCCCATTCGGCGGGCAGAAAGGCGGACACGCCCTTCGCGATTTCGGCAACGATCCCGTCGTCGGGCGTTTCGCCTTCTGCCATATCAGGTGCCTCAGGCTGGCTTTACAGAAACGATGGCGTCGATTTCAACCGTGGCATCAAGTGGCAGTACAGGCACACCAACCGCACTGCGCGCATGTTTGCCCGCATCGCCGAACACCGCCTCCATCAAATCAGACGCACCATTAGCGACTTTTGGCTGCCCGCTGTAAGCGGGTTCGCAGGCAACGAATGCGCCCAATTTGACAATACGTTCCACGCGATCAAGCGAGCCGAGTGCCTTTTTCATTTGGGCTATCAGCATCAAACCGCAGCTTCGCGCCGCTAATATACCGTCTTCTTCGGTGCGGGTATCGCCGATTTTTCCGGTCATCAATGTGCCGTCAACAAACGATATTTGCCCCGAGATGTACAGAAAACCGCCGACCTCGACCGCAGGCACATAGGATGCAACGGGTGCTGCAGGTTCAGGCAGAATAATGCCAAGTTCAGCAAGACGAGCGTCAATCATGCGGGTTCCTTTTCCATTTCAATATGCGGCGCGCTGACACCTGATAGTAGCCGGTCGGTAATCCACGCCTCAGCCTCGCTCCATGTATCAATACGGGCGTGCGCTGCGGCGGATGGTTTTACGCGCTGCCACAAAATCGGCTCACCGACAAAATGCAGCCGCCAGACATCGGGCGTGAATTCGCCAACCGATTCGTGATTATGGCCCAGATCATCGACAAAGACTGTCACTGGAGGATTATAGCTTTCGACGATATTTTTCAGCTTTTCGCCTTTGCCGCCTTGGTTAGTATAAACCGGCGCATCGATGCCGACTGCGCGCAATTGTGCGGCGCGGGCTTCATTATGATGATCCATCAAATTCGTCAGGATCACAATATCGGCAATTCCCGCCAATCTCGCCATCGCTGCCAATGCGCCATCGATCGGTTGCTGCCGGTGCATTTCGGTTTCAAAAAAGCCGTTGAGCAAAGTCCATACAATGCCGCGCTCGACCAAAGTGCCGTCATGTTTATGCCGCAACGCCTCGCCCCAGTCGCCATGGGTCAACTCAAAATGAATGCCGTGCACTTCGTCCAGCCAGTCGCGGAACGGCACGACCATGTGGAGCAAAACCTCGTCACAGTCCGAAATCAACAGAGGACGGCTCATGCTTCAAGCTCCGCGCGGGCACGCACCAAGACTTCGGGCCGCACGCCAAGATGGTCCGCAGCGGCGATCAGGTCCGGCTCATGCGATTCAAGGAAGCCAATGATAGCAGCAAGCGTTGCCGGTTCCGAAACGCCTTCGCGCAATATGTCGGGCGTCAATCCGGTCAACGCCAGCATCCGCGATGCGCGGTCGGCATCAGTCAATATCCAACCGAGCGCACCAAGTGCCAGCATCGCAGGGTCGCCTTGAATATCGCGCAAGCTTTTCGCATTTGTTTCCAACATGGCTTTGGCTTAAGCGAAAGCGGCCGAGCTGCCTAGGCAGCAATATGGCTATGGTTTAAGGAATCAGTGTGAGTAACAAGGTCCTGATCGTCGAAGACAATGAGCTGAACCTTAAACTGTTCACCGATTTGCTGCGCGCGCATGATTATGTGGTTGAGGGGCTGCGCGATGGGCGCAATGCGATAGAGCATACCAAGTCGTTCGCGCCCGATCTGGTTATCATGGACATCCAGATGCCGCATGTCAGCGGGCTTGATTTGATTGAACAGATGCAAAATGACGCTGTGTTGAAAACGATCCCGGTTTTAGCTGTTACCGCCTATGCCGGAAAAGGCGATGAAGAGCGGATCATGGGTGCAGGGGCAAAAGCGTATTTGTCAAAGCCTGTGCCGGTGATGCAGTTTTTGGCGAGCGTGCGGGCCATTATCGGATGAAGATTTTCAGCTGGGTTGTGATGCTGCTGGCGTTGCTGTTCAGCAGCGGCGGCGCGATCGCGCAAACACCGGGCATGAAGATTTTTGTCCATGCCGGTTTGGAGGCCGAGAACACAAAACCCGCACCCGGTGAAACCGTCACTCTGGCGTTGACGATGCGGCCCGATGCAGGCTGGCATGGCTATTGGCAGAACCCGGGCGATGCAGGGGTCGGGCTGGTTCTTGATTGGAAACTGCCGAAAGGCGTGGCTGTTGGTGCGCCGCGTTTTCCGGTTCCGGACACGTTGATCATCAGCGGGTTTATGAACTACATTTACAAAGCGCCACACGCGATTTTGGTCGATGTAAAAATCATGCCCGACGTCGCGCTGGGGACGAAGTTGCCTGTCAGTGTTGATGCCGAATGGCTTGCATGCACCGACCGCGTGTGTGTGCCGCAACGCGGTTCGCTGGCACTGGAATTGGTTGTGGGTGCTGGCAAAATCGGAGCCAGTCAGCGCAATCAGTTTGATGCTTGGCGCGCTGCACTGCCTGTGCCACTGGACCGAGAGGCGCTTTATTCGGTGAAGGGCAAAACGGTTCAGATTGCTGCGCCTTTTCCAGCAGATGCTGGATTGGCTGAACCCTATTTCTTCCCCATCACGCTTGAGCTGTTTGACTATGTTGCGCCGCAAAAGCTGCGGCGTGTGGGCGATTGGTTGTTGATCGAAACGCAGCTTTTGCCAGATTTCAACGGTCAGCCGCCCGAAAGCATTGAAGGCTTGTTGCGGATCGGCAAAGATCAAGGGCTGCTGATCAAAGCTAAAGCCGGAGTGGTTCCGTCGGGTGGAACTTTAGGTGCCACTGGCGACGCTGGACCGACCATCACCTCAACGCCGCCGCTTTACTGGCTGTTGCTTGCGGCCCTCACAGGCGGCGTATTGCTCAACATCATGCCGTGCGTGTTTCCGATACTGGGATTAAAGGCTCTGGCGCTGGCCAAAGCTGGCGGAGATGAGAGCGCAGCCCGCACCGATGCGGTGGCCTATACTGCTGGAGTCGTGCTTAGCTGCATCGCACTGGGCGGGCTGATGCTCGCACTGCGCGCTGGTGGCCAGGAAGTCGGCTGGGCCTTTCAGCTGCAATCGCCGGGCTTTGTATTGTTTCTGCTGTTGCTGATGGTTGGCGTCACCGCCAATCTGGCGGGCCTGTTTGAACTACGCAGTTTTTCTGGCGGCAGCACCTTGACCGCGCGTTCTGGATCGGTTGGTTCGTTCTGGACGGGCGTACTAGCAGCGGCGGTGGCGACACCGTGCACCGGCCCGTTCATGGCCGCAGCATTGGGAGCGGCGTTGCTGCTGCCAACCGTGCAAGCACTGCTTTTGTTCGCCTCACTTGGATTAGGCATTGCGTTGCCGTTCCTGTTGATCGCATTCATACCTGCATTGCGTCGACGCCTGCCAAAGCCAGGTCCTTGGCTCCACACATTCCGCACATTTATGGCAGTGCCAATGGGGCTGACCGCGCTTGCTCTGCTTTGGCTGCTGTGGCGTTTAAGTGGGCAGGTCGGATTGCTTATAGGAGCTGCCGCCGCTGTGGTTTTGCTGGTGCTCATTTGGGGTTTGCGTCGTTGGACCCGAAGCGGCGCTGGGCTAAGTTTGATCGCTATCGGTGGAGCGCTGGCCTTATCAGCGGCGTATGTGCTGTATGTACTGCCCAGTAGCACCTCTGCGGTGCGATCAAGCGCATCCGCTTGGTTTCTAAGCCAGCCCTTCGACGAAAGGCTACTGGCCAAGCTGCGCGCCGAGGGTAAGCCGGTGTTCGTTTACTTTACCGCTGATTGGTGTGTGACTTGCAAGATCAATGAGACCGCAGTGCTTGAAACGGCGGACGCTGCGAAACTGTTTGCGGATAACAATGTGAATATCCTACGTGGCGACTTCACACGTAGCGATCCGGCAATCGCTCGTTTTCTATATCAGCAACAAGCCGTCGGTGTTCCATTATATATGTATTACCCAAAAGGTGGTGAGGGCATAAAGCTGCCGCAGTTGCTCACGACAGCAATTTTGAGTGACGCGGTAACTGAATAAAGGGTTTGCAGGCGGGCGATGCACTCTGCGGCGCAACCGTCCTGCCTCCGCCCTTTACCAACAACGTACGAGCCCTAACCGGCCTCGCCGTCAATTTCGATCCGCTGGCTGTGGTTTGCCCCGATCACTGTGACGCCCTTGATGCCGGTGATTCCAGTCAGCGGGACCGAGCGTTCGAACATCAAGCTGTCACCTTCGCCCGCATCATTGGCCGGAACCAGACTGGAGAATACCGCTACGTCGATCGCCCAATAATCGGGACGTCCGTTTTTATATATGCGCGGTGCCAATCGGGCGTCAAAGCCCTGGGCCGGTAATCGGCCTTTGACCCACAAATACAGGCTGTCCTGAAAAGGCATGCGCCGAAGCTCTGCTTTTTCGAAATCGATAATCTGGCCCTGAGGCACAGTGGACAGCGAGCCGCTAAGCGTGCCGCTCATGTTTTGCTCCATCGTAATGTGAGTTCAATTGCACGACATAAAGTGTCAAGCGCGCGTATTTATTACACTATACATAGGAGATTTTACCAGAGAAAGAAGGCGATTGGCAGGTAAACAAATGTAACGTGCCGTATCGCGCTGAAAGTCATGGCTTAAAATATGCGGTTCATATCGGGAAAAGCCCTTGCTTGCGTGAAACGCAACTGCAGACCATATGCCGGGCATGGCTCAAATGAATCACTCCAAACTTGCCAATTGGCTCCTCGGCGTTGCCCTCTTGGTGTTCTGTATTGTCGTTGTCGGCGGCATCACGCGACTGACCGAATCCGGGCTTTCGATCACGGAATGGAAGCCGTTGATGGGCGCACTTCCTCCATTAAGCGAAGCGCAATGGCTGGCGGAATTTGCGCGCTACCAACAGATCCCTGAATATATCGAGATCAACGGTCCAGCTGGAATGACGCTGGCGGAATTCAAATTCATCTATTTCTGGGAATGGATTCACCGGCTGCTTGGTCGCGTTATCGGGCTTGCGCTAGCACTGCCGTTCCTGTGGCTAGCCCTGCGCCGTGTCTTGCCCACGGGCTATACGCTTCGGATATTCTCTTTGGTTATGCTGGTTGGTCTTCAAGGAACCGTGGGCTGGTGGATGGTCGCATCTGGCCTTGAGACTCGTACCGACGTCAGCCATTTCCGGCTTTCTGTGCATTTGTTGACCGCTTTAATTATTTTCGGCGGCCTGATCTGGACGGCGCTGGACCTGAAAGCATCAGCCGTCAGTCCGAATGTACAGACAGCAAAACTGACTGGTTTCAGCAGCGTCGTTCTGCTTGCACTGTTTGTGCAGTTACTGCTTGGCGCATGGGTCGCTGGGCTTAACGCGGGCTATATCTCTAGCAGCTGGCCCTTGATGAACGATAAGTTCGTTCCCGATGGTATCGAATGGTCCGCTGGCGTTGGTTATGCCGTAACCCATGATCCGTATCTGATCCACTTCCTGCACCGTTGGTGGGCATGGGCCGTCGTTGCCGTGCTGATCGTAATGGCGCGTAAAATAAAGAAAAATCATCCACGGATTATCAGCGTTTCCATCCATTCGGCCATCGGCGTGCAGATATTGTTAGGGATTGCCACGGTAATGACCGGCATGAACATTGTCCTTGCTGTGCTGCATCAAGCAGTCGGCGCGTTGGTCGTAGCATCCGTTGTTTGGGGTGCGCACCGGCTGGGGCAAACGCCGATTAGGGAAACCGAAGAAAATGGCCGATTTGGTGCTGATCTACAGCCTGTTCCCCAACGCGGGTGATGCGCATGATTGCTGCCGCGCTTTGTTGGAAGAACGGCTAGTTGCCAGCGCCAATCGTTTGTCACCCGCGATTTCCTATATCAACGGTAAGGACGATGTGGTGACATCCGAGGAACACCCTGTGTTCTTCAACACCAGCACCGCGCTTGCCGATACCGTCATCGAACGCATTGCCGAAATGCACCGCTTTGCTACACCGGCCATCGTTGCAGTTCCCGCGACCCACGCTTCGCAGCCATTTGCCGAATGGGTAGAAGCACAAGCCAAGGCACCTTCTTTGGCTTAGGGTATTATTTTACCCGCCCTAAAACCGTTGCTTTTGCTTGACGAATCAGTGGGCGCGCGCCAATGGGCTTCATCCGTTGCTGGGCTATCCCCTTGCAGCTCCCAATCCCAATCGGAAGGTTCGATCAGGCGCGATTATGAAAACGCTGTCCAAAGTCACGAAATCAATCCGCCCACAGGATGTCGAAAAAGCCTGGCATGTTATTGATGCCGAAGGTTTGGTTGTTGGCCGTGTTGCCACAATCATCGCCAATATCCTGCGCGGCAAACATAAACCAAGCTACACACCGCATGTTGATTGCGGCGACCATGTTGTCGTCATCAATGCAGGCAAAGTGCGCTTCACCGGCAAAAAGCTGACTGATAAAATCTATTATCGTCACACTGGCTATGCTGGCGGGATTAAAGGCGTTGCTGCTGGAAAAATCCTTGAAGGCCGCTTTCCTGAGCGTGTTTTGGAAAAAGCTGTTGAGCGTATGGTTCCCCGCGGACCATTGGGCCGTGCGCAAATGCGCGCGCTTCACCTCTATAATGGCGCAGAACATCCGCATGACGGTCAACAGCCTGTTGCGATGGATATCGGTTCGTTGAACCGCAAGAATAAGGTGGGTGCATAATGTCCGAAACCGTAGAAACTCTCGCTGACCTGAGCGCGCTCGGCACCGATACTCCTGCAGCACCGACCGGTCCTGCAGCGCCAATCCGCGAAAAAGAGGTCGATGCACAGGGTCGTTCGTATGCAACCGGTCGCCGTAAAGACGCCGTTGCCCGCGTTTGGCTAAAGCCTGGCACTGGCAAAATCACTGTCAACGGCCGCGATCAAGAAACGTATTTTGCACGCCCGACATTGCGTCTGGTGATCAACCAGCCGTTCACAGTGACTGAGCGCGTTGAGCAGTACGACATTGTCGCCACTGTCAAAGGCGGCGGTTTGTCTGGTCAAGCTGGTGCAGTAAAGCACGGCATTGCACAAGCACTGTCAAAGTTTGAACCGTTGTTGCGCAGCGCCGTCAAAGCCGAAGGCTTCCTGACCCGCGACAGCCGCGTTGTCGAACGTAAGAAATACGGCAAAGCGAAAGCGCGTAAGAGCTTCCAGTTCTCCAAGCGTTAATCGAATTTGCATGGAGTTTGCTTTGGGGCGGCTCCGGCTTAGAGCTAAAAAGGCGGTGCTTTCGGGGGCCGCCTTTTTTTCGTTCAATCGCCGCTTTTCAGCAGCGCGCCCAAGGGCTGCGCAATGCGGTCCATCATCGCGTCCAGTGTCGCGGCGATTTCCACATCATTGTACGCCGAAAGCTTGACCAGTTGCGGCATTGAAATACCGATACGCACCGTCGCGCCCCAACGGCCATCGGTTAACTTCACGCACTTCACCGGCTGGCCAAGCCGGATGCCTTGAGCAATCAATGCTTTATGGATCGCTGTCGCGCCGTCAAAATCGATATTGCGCACTTGATTGCCCGATTGGTTATGGCACAGATCAAGTGTGACGAGGGTCTGCATCTCAATCGGGTGACCAGCGGGTTCCCCGGCTTCGCTGGGAGCAGCTGCACCGACTTTGCGCACGTTGAGCATTGCCGCGAGTTTATTCGTGGCTGTAGTGAAGCCGCCAACCACACGCGCCACTTCCTCGGTCGACAATTTCTGAAACCGCTCTAGTTCAAACAACGACGCCGATAACCGCAGCGCCAGTCCGGTATTGCCACTCTCGTCAAGAACCTCTCGCCCGGCCCAATCCGCTGGCACTTCGGCCCGGCGGAAAATTTGGGTCGCCCCCGCAGGCAAAGGCGCTGCATTCGCTGCCATTCCACGTGGCAGCAGAGCAAAGCCACTGAACGGAGGACCACCCATAAATTTCGATCCAGTGAGAAATACGATAATCCCACGTTTCAGATAATCATGGATCGCCGGCGTGGTGATCCGCGCTTGGCAGGCATCAACAACAAAGCTGACATCGTCACCAAACCGCACGATCAAAGCGTCAATTTCGTCCAAATGCGGCAACACCAATCCGGTTTTCGATCCATGGACGACGTGCACCAGTGGATGCAGCCCAGCCGAAAGCGCATCGGCAATCTTTGGCCCCATTTGTGCGGCAATCGCGGGGCCGTCAAAGGCGGTGCCCATTGCATCGCGCACGGGGAAGTCGCCCATCTCGACCGGGACCATGCCCTCGACCGGCTGTCCGGCAGTAACCGACATGCCAAGCGCAGTCTCATTCGCAAAATAGCGCCCCGCTGCACTGTGGATGCAACCTGAGCCAACTTCGTCCGCGCCGAGCAACAGGTTTGAGACGCCGCGCGTGCTTTTGCCCGCACTGGCAAACAACGGCACGTATTCAAGGTCGGTGCCAGACGGTGCGAAGAAAATATCGATATCGCTAGCCAGATGATAGGCGCTTCTGATCTGTACCCGGCTCTTCTCAAGCGCCTCGGCATAGGCGGCGGATGAATTCAGCTCATTCGCATCAGCCCCGTATTTTTCTGTCAGAAAAACTGCCGCGTCGGGACTCAAATCGTTCGCAGTGGACGACGCCAACGCCAGCACATCGCGCGGATAGGGGCCACTGCTGTAGCGATTTAGCCGAGTGCAGGGATCAAGGACGATGCGCGCATCGCCCCCTTGCGTCATCAAGTCAGCGAGCGTCGAATCATGGTCAAAGGCCAAAATAGCGTCCTTCGGCAGTTGGGTTCCTGTGCGGCTATAGTCGGGCAACACCAAATAGGAAATTGCGAAAATCGGTAAAGCGATTAAGAGCAGCGGCATATTGAAGGCCCGAGGGACATAAAATGGCAAACCCCACACGATTGACTGCGCAGGCGCGCAAAGAATTGCGCATCCTGTTTATCGCCAAACATGCGCTTGGCGACGGCAGCCTCGATAGCGCCGACGGCAATCATTCGCCGTATCATTATGAACTGACATCAATTCTGACTGGGCTGTTTGACAATCTTACCGTCGCCAACAGCTATGATGCTTTGTTCAGCGATCCGGGCGTAGATTTTGTGTGGCCAATGCTGAACCGCGGCGGATTTTTCAATTCCGAAATGCTGTGTCCATTACTGTGCGAGCGGCTTGGCCTGCCTTATCTGGGGGCGAACCCGATTCTGCGTGGTCTTGGTGATGACAAGCATTTGACTAAGCTGGAAAGCGTCGCGCGCGGTGTGCCGACGTGCGACTGGGCGGTGTATCGCGCTGGCGCTCCGGTCGATGAAGCCCGCTGCCCCAAAGGGGATCGCTTTGTTATTAAGCCTAATAACAGTTCAGCCAGCTGGGGCATCGGCGATGCGTTTGACTGGGCCGGCGTGAAGGCTGCGATTCTGGCGATCCATGCCGAGGGGCATGATGTAATCGTCGAACCCTTTATGAACGGCAGCGATGTCGAGGTTCCTGTGATTCTGAAAGACGGCGTCCCGTTTGTGATGCCGCCGATGCTGTTCAAGCAAAACGACCCGTCGCATTTGCGCACCAACGCCGAAAAGCGCGATCTGGTGGAGCGTGAGCATAAATACGTTTTGGTCCCGTTCGAAGGCGACGAAGCTTGGCACAAAATCCGCGCCATGACGTTGACGCTATCTGAGATTTTTCACCCGTTCGATTTTGGCCGGTTCGAGTTTCGCTTCAACGAGGCAACCGGAGAGGTCAATCTGCTCGAGGTCAACCTGCAGTGCAATCTATGGTCCGAAAAAGTCTATGGCCGCTCGGCTGTGTTATTAGGTTGGAAGCAGGAAGATTTAATCGAAACGATTGTTGCGGAAAGCCTGATCCGTCGTGGGCTGATGGATAGGGTTTAATCCTGCGTTTATAGACACACGTTAATTGGTAGGCAGAAAATTGCAATTGCTTGGGTCTGTCCGCTTGGTTAGGGCACCCCCAAGTCTAGTATCGGGATTAAAAAATGGCTGAATTTACCCTGCCGAAGAATAGTAAGGTCCAAAAGGGCACAAAGCACGCCGCGACCAGCGATGGCACAGCGCGCAGCTTTAAGGTCTATCGGTACGATCCCGACTCAGGCGAAAACCCGCGTTACGATACGTTCGAGGTTGATACAGACACTTGCGGTCCGATGGTGCTCGATGCCCTAATCAAGATGAAGTCTGAACAGGACAGTTCACTGACGTTCCGCCGTTCTTGCCGCGAAGGAATTTGCGGTTCCTGTGCGATGAACATCAACGGCAAAAACGGCCTTGCCTGCACCACCGCGATTGAAGATTGCAAAGGTGCAGTGACGATTACTCCGCTGCCGCACATGGAGGTAATCAAGGATCTGGTCCCCGACATGACGCATTTCTATGCGCAATATGCCTCGATCAAGCCGTGGTTGCAGACAGTGACGTCGACGCCATCGGGCAAAGAGCGGCTGCAAAGCCCAGCAGATCGCGCCAAGCTTGACGGTCTGTATGAATGCATTCTGTGCGCGTGCTGTTCAACCAGCTGCCCCTCTTATTGGTGGAACAGCGACAAGTTCCTTGGCCCCGCCATCCTATTACAAGCCTATCGCTGGCTCGCCGATAGCCGCGACGAAATGACCGGCGAACGGCTCGACGATTTAGAAGACCCGTTTCGCCTCTATCGGTGCCACACGATCATGAACTGCGCCAATGCCTGCCCCAAGGGCCTGAATCCCGCCAAAGCCATCGCCGAAACGAAGAAGATGGTGGCGGAGCGGCATGGCTGAGTTGGCGCCGCAGCCGACACGGCGTTTGGCAATCGCAATTGCAGTTTTTTATACGCTTGCCCTTGGCCTGACCTTCGCAGCAGCACAGCTTCCTGCGACTAATGTTATCGGTGGTTACCGCATGGACGGGGGCTTACTCGTTGGTCTTGGACCTTTGGTCGCCACCGGTGTCGCCTGTCTGGTGCTAAAGCAGAAATTTCCTTCTCTTTTTGGTCACGACCTGGCGATTGGTGTGCTCGCGTTGCTGGTGCCAATCGGGCTTGCTGCGCTCGTTGGCTTTGGCAAAGCGATTCCGGCAGGAATTCCCGGCCTTCTCTTCGGCGCTTCTATAGTTGTTTACTGTATTTGCGAAGAGGCCGGATGGCGCGGCTTTCTGACCAGCAATTTGCAATGGATGAAGGAGTGGCACGCTGATCTGCTGACCGGTGTGGTGTGGTTTGCGTGGCATTTTACGTTTATGAGCGAAATGTATGACCCCGATTACCTGCCCGGTTTTACAGCAGCGATCATAGCAGGTTCTTTTGGGCTAGCGGCAGCACGGCGATTTACAGGCGGCTTTGCTTTGGCCGCCGGTTGGCACACAGCTGTCAAGCTCACTCCAATCGGGCCTCTCGCTTTTGTATTCATAGCCTTTTTGGCGCTGCTCACCTTCAGGGCGAAAAAGGCAAGCATGGCCAAATGATTGCGGAGCGGCGGTTTTGAACGATGGCATAGAGTCACCCGAGCCGGCCGAGCACTTCGACGCGCTGGCGCAAGATGGTGGCTGGCTTAGCTGGAATTTGAACGACAAAACGCGCTTCAATGCATTTATCGAGCCGCTGTCTGTTCGCCCCGAAGCACCGCTTCCTGATGGGCGGCCCGTTGCCCGTATCCGCATGCACCCAACGCGTAAGCACAGCAATCTGGGCGACAATGTCCACGGTGCAGTGACTTTGGCCTTGATCGATGTGGCATTATTTGCCGCTGCGCATCAGTTTGGATCGCTCAACGCAGGGTTTTCGGTGACGCTTGATTTGGGAACGCAGTTCATTAGCGGCGGGCGGATTGACAAGCCGCTGGACGCCGTTGTCGAACAAGTGCGCGAGACCGGACGGCTGATATTCTTGCGCGGAATGGTGGTGCAAGGGCCGGATGACAAACAGATCATCGCGTCATTTTCCGGCACAATCCGCAAAGCGTCAAAAGACCGAAAATGACCGGACTGCTCGCGGCCTATCAAGCGCTAGTCGCTTCAGGCGAGTTAAAGCCCGACCCCGATCAAGCAAACGCGGCGGCGAAACTTGCCGATATTCAGCAGCAGCTAGAGGCGGTTCCTCCGCGCGGTAGCACGATTTGGCGGCTCCTTGGCAAAAAGCCTGATCCGGTGCGCGGATTGTATCTATGGGGCGGCGTCGGGCGCGGGAAATCCATGCTGATGGATTTGTTCTACGACGCTGTGCAGATCAACCGCAAGCGCCGCGCGCATTTCCATGAATTCATGCTCGACATTCATGCGCGGTTGAAAGTGGAACGTGACAAGGAAAAGGGCGACCCGATCCCGCCATTGGTCGCAGCGCTTGCCGACGAAGCGCGGCTCTTGTGTTTTGACGAGATGGTGGTGAACAACATGGCCGATGCCGCGATCATGTCGCGGTTGTTCGCTGGGCTGTTTGATACTGGCGTCACGGTCATCACCACATCGAACCGCCACCCCGATGATTTGTATAAGGACGGCCTAAACCGGCAGCTTTTCCTGCCGTTTATCGAGCTTGTGAAGCAGCGGCTTGACGTCATGGCGCTCGATGGGCCGATCGATTACCGGCGCGACCGGCTGGGGTCAGCGCGCACTTGGTTGACGCCCAATGGCGCGGAGGTGACCAAGGAAATATCGGAAACATTCTTTCGCCTGACCGATTATCCGCCAGAGGATCGCGCGCATGTCCCGTCGATAGAGTTAGAGGTTGGCGGCGGGCGGATGTTGCATGTGCCCAAAGCGTTAAAAGGTGTCGCTGTGTTCTCGTTCAAGCGGCTATGCGCGGAGGCGCGCGGGGCGGCGGATTATCTGGCAGTTGCGCGGCGGTTCCACAGCGTGATCATTGTCGGCATACCTGTGCTGGGGCCGCAAAATCGCAACGAAGCTGCGCGGTTTGTGACGTTGATCGATGCGCTGTACGAATACCGCGTCAAATTGCTGGCGTCTGCTGACGCTGCGCCCGACGCATTATACCCCGTTGGTGACGGCCGGTTTGAATTTGACCGCACCGTGTCGCGCTTGCTGGAAATGCAATCCGAAGAGTATCTGGCGGAGGGCCACGGTCCGCGCTAGTGTGTCTCAACAGGAGACAACATCATGCGCCACACAATCGCTGCCCTTATCGCCCTTTCGTTTTCGGCACCCACATTCGCCCAAGCGCCCGCCAACCCATGGCACAGCAAAGGCCGCGAGTTGTTTTCCGATATCATCGCGATACCGTCGGTCACTGATCGCACCGGTGAAGTGAAGCGGTTGACGGCGTATTTGAAAGCGCGCTTTGAGGCCGGGGGAATCACTAATGTGGTTGTGAAGGACCATGACGGCACGCAATCGATGATTGTGCGCTGGCCCGCCGAGGTGAGAGCCAAGGGCAAGAAAGCAGCCAGGAATCAGCCGAAACCCATCCTTCTGCTCGGCCATATGGATGTGGTTGAGGCGTTGCCCGCAGACTGGTCGCGCGATCCGTTTAAGCTGATCGAGGAAGGCGGCTATCTTTATGGGCGAGGCACTGTTGATATGAAGAACGGGATCGCCGCGATCACCAACGCTTTGCTCTGGCTAAAGGCTGAGGGCTTTAAGCCGAAACGCGATATCATCGTGTTCTTTTCCGGCGATGAAGAGACCGGCGGCAACGGCGCAACGCGCGCCGCGACCGAATGGCGTTCATTGGTCGATGCCGAATATGCGCTGAATGCCGATGCGGGCGGCGGGGCATTTTTGAAGGACGGCATGTTGCTTGGCTTTGGTATGCAAACGTCGGAGAAAATGTATCAGGATTTCACCTTTTCGGTGCGCAATCCCGGGGGGCATAGCTCGCGGCCCCGGCCCGATAATGCCATTTACGAACTGTCAGCGGCGCTCAACAAGCTAGAGGCGCATCGCTTTACGCCAGCCTTCACCGAAACCACCCGCGCCTATTTGCAATTCCGCCAGAAACAGGAACAAGGCGCGCTGGGCGATGCCATGCGGCGCTGGCTGGCGAACACCGATGACGGCGCAGCGGCGGATATTATCGAGGCCGATCAATCCGAAATCGGAACCACGCGCACGCGCTGTGTCGCGACGCGGCTAGAGGGTGGCCATGCCAATAATGCGTTGCCGCAATTGGCGAAGGCGACAGTGAATTGCCGAATCTTACCGGGGATCACTGCGCAGGCTGTTCAAGCCGAATTGCAATCTGTCGTTGGCGAAGGCGTCAACATTGAACCGATTCAGCTGGCAAAGCCGTCGCCGCCATCGCCGCTGCGTGCCGATGTGGTAAAGGCCTATAGCGATGCGGTGCACAAACGGCATCCCGGTGCCGACATTATCCCGCAAATGTCGCAAGGCGCGACCGACGGGCTGTTTTTCCGCAGCGAAGGCTTGCCCGTGTACGGCGTCAACGGCACTTGGGTGGTCATCCCCGACGACGAGCGTGCGCATGGGCGGGATGAACGCATTCCGGTGAAGAGTTTTTACGAAACGCTCGATCATTGGCACGACATGGTGAAGGCGCTGGCGGGCTAACCCACCCTTAACTTGACAACATTGTCGCTTCAAAAGGGGTGTAACTGTCCATCTTGTCAATTTAAGCGGCAGAATTATTGCTTTGGAAGCTGTGCGAATATCAAAAAGTTCAAAGAGCATTATAAGTGTGCGAACGTATATAGAACGAAGTGCGATTTGTCAAGCTTGCGCGCCTGCAATCGCTATTGCGAACTGATATCATAAAAACCCTTAACTTCGGACCTTTATAGGGTTGCTGTCACTGGCGATTCGGCCTAACGCGCGGCTAATTCCCTTAAGTTCGTGGCGCGCACGTCGTTACGGCATTGGCCCCATGGAAGGATTTTTAATGGCCCGCAAAAAGATTGCGCTTATCGGCGCCGGTAACATCGGCGGAACTCTCGCTCACCTCGCGGCATTAAAAGGCCTTGGCGACATTGTCTTGTTCGACGTCGTTCCGGGCGTGCCGCAAGGCAAAGCGCTCGACCTGTCGCAATGCGCGCCTGTTGAAGGTTTTGACGCGACGATCACTGGCAGCAACGATTACGCCGATATTGCAGGCGCAGACGTCATCATTGTCACCGCTGGCGTGGCGCGTAAGCCCGGCATGAGCCGCGACGATTTGCTCGGCATCAACTTGAAGGTCATGAAAGCCGTTGGCGAAGGAATCGCGGCCAATGCGCCAAACGCGTTCGTCATTTGCATCACCAACCCGCTCGACGCGATGGTCTGGGCCTTGCGTGAATTCTCGCAGCTACCGCACCATATGGTTGTCGGCATGGCGGGCGTGCTCGATTCAAGCCGCTTCAGCCATTTCCTTGCCGATGAGTTTCAAGTCTCGGTAAAGGATGTGACCAGCTTTGTCCTTGGCGGCCATGGCGACACGATGGTTCCCGTGATTGCTTACTCAACAGTATCGGGCATTCCTGTGCCTGACCTGATCGCGATGGGCATGTCGACTCAAGAACGGATCGACGCCATCGTTCAGCGCACCCGCAGCGGCGGCGGCGAGATCGTTGCGTTGCTTGGCACCGGCAGCGCCTATTACGCCCCCGCCACCAGTGCCATTTCGATGGCGGAAGCATTTCTGTACGACAAGAAACGCGTGCTGCCAGCCGCCGTCAACCTGACCGGCCAATATGGCATCGACAATCTGTATGTCGGCGTTCCGGTGATGATCGGCGCAGGCGGCGCGGAAAAGATCATCGAAATCGCTCTAGACGACGAAGCCAAAGCAAACTTTGATGTCAGCGTTGATGCGGTGAAAGAACTGTTGGTTGCGTGCAGAGCGATTGATTCGTCGTTGTAGTAATGGGTGGCACCATCATTTTCAGTTTCATGATGCTATGGTTTATTGGGACGCTAGTCTCAGCCGCGCTACAGAATTGGAAATTATGGTGCGCCGCCATCTTTGCGATGTTTTTGCTGGCGTTACCGGGCTTAGCGCTTGGTATACAGCTTTTACCGCTCCAAATGATTGGGGTGATGGCAATCTACTTTTGGCCCGTAGCTGTCATACTGGGTTCGGTTTGCTGGGTTGCTCATAAGTTAAATGCGGCCCTTGGAATGTATAAGGATAAATGATGAGCATTTTAGTCAACAAACACACCAAGGTTATCACGCAAGGGATGACCGGCGAAACCGGCACTTTCCATACCGAGGCGGGGCTTGCTTATGGCACGCAAATGGTTGGCGGGGTTACCCCCGGCAAGGGCGGAAGCACGCATATCGGTTTGCCGGTGTTCGATACTGTGGCCGAAGCGGTGCAGATGACGGGCGCGGATGCGTCGGTTGTCTATGTGCCGCCGCCATTTGCGGCGGACTCGATCCTTGAGGCCATCGACGCGCAAGTGCCGTTGATCGTTTGCATTACAGAGGGCATTCCGGTGCTCGACATGGTCCGCGTCAAGCGTGCGTTGGTGGGTTCCAAATCGCGGCTCATCGGCCCCAACTGCCCCGGCGTTTTGACCCCCGGCGAATGCAAGATCGGCATCATGCCCGGCAGCATTTTTTCCAAAGGTTCGGTTGGCGTTGTCTCGCGTTCGGGCACGCTGACCTATGAAGCAGTGTTCCAGACAACCAACGAAGGCCTTGGCCAGACCACAGCGGTCGGCATTGGCGGCGATCCGGTGAATGGCACCAACTTTATCGACGTGCTGGAACTGTTCCTTGCCGATGATGCCACCCAATCGATGATTATGATCGGGGAAATCGGCGGCGATGCCGAAGAGCAAGCCGCGCAGTTCCTGATCGATGAAGCAAAAAAAGGCCGCAAAAAGCCGATGGCTGGCTTTATTGCGGGACGCTCAGCCCCTCCGGGACGCCGCATGGGTCATGCTGGTGCGATTGTGTCGGGCGGCAAAGGCGATGCGGAATCAAAGATCGCGGCGATGGAGGCAGCGGGCATCCGCATGTCGGCGTCCCCCAGTGATTTGGGCCGGACATTGGTTGAGGTGCTGAAGGGTTAAGCCCCAAATCCTCCCAGAGCTTGTCTCGGGGAGGGGGACCGCGCGCCGAAGTGTAACGAAGGCGGGTGGTGGAGGGGTGGCGGACGCAGTCCGCCGTCTTCGACGGCAGCCCCTCCGTCACTTGGCTACGCCAAGCGCCACCTCCCCGAGCAAGCTCAGGGAGGAATTGAGGAAGACGAATATGGATTACGAAGGTCAAGAATTCGGCACCGCCGCTGAGCCTGAAACAGGCCCAAGCTGGCAACGACCCAATTGGCGCTTTAGCGAAAGCGACGAGCTAACCGGTGCGCTTGATCCGACGGCAATGGCGGTGGAGATTAAGGCGGCGGCCAAGGCCGCGGGCAAGCCAATGCCAGCCGCTGATGCTGTGTCCGCCGCCGGCGATTCGATCCGCGCGATGATGCTGGTGCGTACATACCGTGTACGCGGGCATCTGGCGGCAAACCTTGATCCTTTGGGCCTTTCCAAGCAAGAAATTCCCGCTGACCTTGACCCCGCCTATCACGGATTTACCGAAGCGGACCTTGACCGGTCGGTCTATGTTGGCGGCACATTGGGCTATGAATGGGTGTCCGTCCGCGAGCTGGTCGCCACGCTGCGCGCCAATTATTGCGGCGCCGTTGGCCTTGAATATATGCACATCGCCGATGTCGAGGAACGCCGTTTCCTGCAAGAGCGGATGGAGGGCAAAGACGCCGCCATCACATTTTCGCCCGAGGGCAAAAAAGCCATTCTCGCCAAAGTGATCGAGGCTGAGCAATACGAAAAATTCCTCGCGCGCAAATATGTCGGCACCAAACGGTTCGGGCTAGACGGCGGCGAAGCGATGATCCCCGCGTTGGAAGCGATCATCAAATATGGCGGTGCGCTGGGCGTGCGCGAAATCGTTTACGGCATGCCGCATCGCGGCCGGTTGAACGTGCTCGCCAATGTGCTGGCAAAACCGTATCGCATCATCTTCCACGAATTTTCCGGCGGCAGCGCCAACCCCGAAGATGTGGGCGGTTCAGGCGATGTCAAATATCACCTTGGCACCAGCACTGACCGCGAATTTGACGGTATCAAAGTGCATATGTCGCTGGCGCCGAACCCTTCGCATTTGGAGGCGGTGAACCCCGTTGTCCTCGGCAAAGTCCGCGCCATTCAAACGATCCGCGACGATCTGGGCAAGCATGAACAGGTCCTGCCAGTTTTGCTCCACGGCGATGCGGCGTTTGCTGGACAAGGCATTGTCTGGGAGTGCCTCGGCTTTTCCGGCATCCGTGGTTACAACACCGGCGGTTGCATCCATTTTATCATCAACAATCAGGTCGGCTTTACAACGTCGCCTCAATTTGCGCGCTCGTCACCCTATCCCAGCGACGTTGCCAAAGGCGTTCAAGCGCCGATTTTCCACGTCAACGGTGATGATCCCGAAGCGGTAACCTTTGCCTGCAAAATGGCGATCGAGTTCCGCCAGCGTTTCCACCGCGACATCGTGATCGACATGTGGTGCTACAGGCGCTTTGGCCATAACGAAGGCGACGAACCCAGTTTCACTCAGCCGCTGATGTATAAAGTCATCAAAGGCAAGCCGGGGGTCAGCGAAGTTTTCGCCGCGCGGCTGCAAGCCGAGGGTGTGATCGACGCGAACTGGGCCGCCGAACATGCAATGCGCTTTGTCGCTCTGCTCGAACAGGAATTCACCGCGAGCCAAAACTATCAAGCCAATGAGGCGGACTGGTTTGGCGGACGGTGGAAAGGCTTGTCAAAACCCGCCGACCCCGAAACCGCGCGGCGCAATGTGGAAACGGGTATTGCCAAGAAACAGATGGACGGCCTTGGCCGCACCCTGACGACCGTCCCTGAAGGCTTAACCATTCACCCGACATTGAACCGCGTGCTGGATGCCAAACGCGCGATGTTTACAGCGGGCGAGAACTTTGATTGGGCAACTGGCGAAGCACTCGCGTTTGGATCATTACTGTCCGAAGGCTATGGTGTGCGCCTATCGGGGCAAGATTCGGGGCGCGGCACATTCAGCCATCGTCACGCGGTCTGGGTAGATCAAAACAGCGAAGCCAAATACATTCCGCTGACGACTTTGCCGCATGGCCGGTTTGAGGTTTATGACAGCCCGCTGTCCGAATTTGGCGTGCTTGGCTATGAATATGGCTTTGCCGGAGCAGACCCTAAAACTCTGGTGTTGTGGGAGGCGCAGTTTGGCGATTTCGTCAACGGTGCACAGACGATCATCGATCAGTTTATTGTGTCAGGCGAAAGCAAATGGCTGCGCGCCAACGGCTTGGTGATGTTGCTGCCGCACGGCTATGAAGGCCAAGGGCCAGAGCATAGTTCAGCACGACCAGAGCGGTTTTTGCAAAGCTGTGCCGAGGATAATATCCAGTTCGCCAACTGCACGACGCCAGCGAACTATTTCCACTTGTTGCGCCGCCAAATGCACCGCGCTTTCCGCAAGCCGTTAGTGGTGATGTCGCCAAAATCGCTGTTGCGACACAAAATGGCAGTGTCCAAAGCAGCTGACTTTCAGGGTGAAAGCCATTTCATGCGGATATTATCCGATCCATGGGCGCCGGTGGACAAAGACGTGAAGCGGCTTGTGCTCTGCACCGGGAAAGTCGCCTTTGACTTGATGGAGGCGCGCAACGCGGCGGGTGATACCGGCACTGCGATTGTCCGGTTGGAGCAACTGTACCCCTTCCCAGGCGAGCCATTGATCGCGCGCCTAAAACGCATGGCGAATTTGGAAGAAGTGGTCTGGGCACAGGAAGAGCCGAAAAACGGGGGTTATTGGTTCTTCACCGAGCCTTATATCGAGGAATGCCTAATGGCTGCCAAAATGGGCCCGGTCCGCGCGCGCTATGCGGGCCGCAAAGCCGCCGCATCGCCTGCCACCGGGCTGATGAAGCGTCACCAATCCGAGCAAGCGGCATTGGTTGCCGATGCGCTGGGCCATAATGTCCGCGCAGAACTCCGCCGCCAACGCGGCACCGAAAAAACGAAATAAACTCCACTGGAGCAATGACTATGAGCACCGAAATCAAGGTCCCGGTATTGGGCGAATCGATCAGCGAAGCGACGCTTGGCCAGTGGCTGAAAAAGCCCGGCGAAGCTGTGGCGGCGGAC
>JAYVGQ010000090.1:0-2215 GCA_043771985.1 Sphingomonadales bacterium | reverse complement strand
CACACAATCAAGCCCAACCGCCCTGAACGTGCGATGACTCAAAAACTCATTTCGTCATAAATGCGGCTTAAATCGCCGCCCCATTCGCCATTATATTTTTCAAGCATTTGGTGCGCGGGGGACATGCCGCTGTCGATAATCTGGCGCAGCGGATTAAGAAAGCCGCTTTCATTATCACCCATTGAATTGACATGATTGCGCGCATTGAGGCCAGCGGCGGCGATGTCGAGGATTTCACGCCCTAGTTCCTGAAGCGTGCGCCCATCGGGGGCCACGGCGCACAGCCCATCACGCGGCACGCCGTCACGCAGTGCTTGCTGATCGGCAATGCTCCAGCCTTTGATCACATCATAAGCCGCATCAAGCGCGCCCTGATCATAGAGCAGTCCGACCCAAAGCGCTGGCAACGCGCAAATCCGGTTCCACGGGCCGCCGTCGCTCCCACGCATTTCAAGAAAGCTTTTGAGCCGCACCTCGGGGAAAGCGGTTGACAAATGATCATTCCAATCGCCAAGCGAGGGCTTCTCGCCGGGCAAAACTGACAGCTCACCCTTGAGGAAATCACGGAAACTCAAGCCCGACGCATCAACATAGCCACCGTTCCGAAACGCGAAATACATCGGCACATCAAGCATATAATCGGCGTAGCGTTCGTAGCCAAAGCCATCCTCGAAAACGAACGGCAGCATCCCTGTGCGCTGCGGATCAGTATCCGTCCAGATGTGGCTGCGGTAGGACAGAAAGCCGTTGGGCTTGCCTTCGGTAAAGGGTGAATTGGCAAAGAGCGCGGTGCCAAGCGGTTGAAGCGCCAAACTCACGCGGAATTTTTTGACCATGTCGGCTTCGGATGAATAATCGAGATTGGTTTGGATGGTGCAAGTGCGCAGCATCATATCAAGCCCCATGCTGCCAACGCGCGGCATGTGCCGCAGCATGATCGCGTAACGCCCCTTGGGCATGATCGGCAACTCTTCGCGGCGTTTGTCGGGCCACATCCCAAGCCCCAAGAAACCAAGGCCAAGCTCTGCGCCAATTTCCTTCACCTGACGCAAATGTCTGCCCGTTTCAGCGCAGGTCTGATGCAGATTTTCGAGCGGTGCGCCGGAAAGTTCAAGCTGCCCAGCGGGTTCAAGGCTGACATTGCCGTCTGGCCCGCCAAGTGCAATCACATGATCGCCCTCGACAATCGGTTCCCAGCCAAACCGCGTCAGCCCGCTAAGCAGATCACGAATCCCGCCGGGTTCGTCATAGGATGGCGCGCGGTGGTCGCTTGTGCGGTAGACAAATTTTTCATGCTCAGTGCCGATCCGCCAGCGTTCTTTGGGCTTTTCGCCGCCAGCAAAAACGGAAATCAGGTCGGCGCGGCTTTCGATGATCGGATCATCTTTGCCGGAATCGGTGCGTGTGCTCATGCGATTGGTCATAATGCCGAACTGTGACACTGGAAACAGGTTTTCGTTCAAAACTGACACTAACGACGCGCGCGCCGCTTTGTTAAATTTAACCATGTCCAAAATTAACAATATTCTCACCATTTCGGCTGTAATTACACGGTATGGGGATAAAGAGTGTCACTGGAAACGCGCGCATGGCGCTGTTCGCGGCAGGGGTTGGCCTGTTCATGGCTGGCCCCGCCTATGCTGTTTGCCCGGCGACGAACCAGTTTAATTATACATTTGCGAACGAAACTGCGGCAACGCTCGCTTATAGCAGCAGCTATAGCTACAACGCGACCAACGGGCTTGGCCAAAGCCAAGCAATTGGCGTGAGCTTCATTTCAAACGGCGCCACGTCAACCATTGTCGGCGGGCAGCAGATGCCAGCGATTACAACGCTCATCAATGATGCTGGCACGGTGAATCGCAATCTTGTGATTGGCGCGATCTTTGCGGGACGCACTGCTGATGTGTCGGTCAACACGCGCATCGTCGCGGCTGTGTTCACATTCGCAACACCTGTCCGTGATTTTACGGTTCAAGTGAATGACATTGATTTTACCGTCAATCAGTTCCGTGATTGGCTGATGGTCACAGGAACTAACGGTGCCTCATCCTATTTGCCGAGCCTGACGACGCCGTTCGGCCAAAGCAATGCGCCTGCTGGCACGCGTATCAGCCCAAGTTCATCGCAAGCGCTAGGCGCAACAACAATACCCGTCACGATCACCAATTCGCAAAGCGTTGGTACTGGCGCGAGCGGCAACAATGCCAATACG
>JAYVGQ010000089.1:0-2697 GCA_043771985.1 Sphingomonadales bacterium | reverse complement strand
CATTAAGTGGAACGGTGGTTCATCGGGCGATGCCACCTTCGATTATGCATTGGTTGCGACGGGGCGTCCCCCTAATCTCGACAGCCTGAACTTGGCCGCGACCGCTCTTGGGCTGGATGAACACGGTGTCCCCGAGCATGATCGTGATACGATGCGATGCGGAGATAGCCCAATCTTCCTTGCCGGCGATGCCGGACATGACTTGCCGCTTCTGCATGAAGCGTCGCACGATGGTGCGATAGCTGGCCGCAATGCCGTGGCCTTTCCCGCCTCGATCAAGGCAGAGCGTTTCGCCGCGTTCAGCATAACCTTTACCAGCCCTCCGGTTGCACGGATCGGAAAGTCCGAGGATGACGGGGTCATAACCGGCACTGCAGAATTCACCGATCAGGGACGCGCGCGCGTGGAAGGAGTAAACCAGGGCGTCCTTACGCTTTATGCCGCCGCGCCAGATGGCCGGCTGATTGGAGCTGATCTGTTCACGCCAGCCAGCGAGCATCTGGCGCATATCATTGCGTGGGCAGTCCAAAACGGGCACACCGCAACGCAGCTTCTGGGAATGCCGTTCTATCACCCAACGATAGAAGAAGGACTGAAGTCCGCCTTGCGCACGATCTGTGGTGCAACGCCACTTGCCCTGCCGACAGATCAAGACCGCGGGGTACCTTCAGGCGCGTAATTACAAGCATCAGTGGCGCCTGTTTTGCTTCTGCCGGCCTGCGGTTTTCATGCCCGTAACCCAATCGGGAATAATGGCCGGATGAGCGCATGAACCATTGGCAGGTTTCAAATGCTCAGGGTGCGCCGCATAACGACCGAAATGTCTTCGGTTTTCACCACAATGAGCCACATTGTGCGATCAACTGCTTCCGACAACATTCGAGATGCTACCGGATCAAATGACGACGCTCGAAAGCAGACATGGGTTTTAATCGTAAAATCAGACGCACGAGCATTTTATCGTGCTTAAATGTCGCCAGATGATATTGCTGACACATGCAGTCCAAGCCTGACATCAATACCGCGGATAAATCATTTGCTGCTGAAAATGATGCTCTTTTGGAAGCGGTCCGACTCCTTATCGAACAAGCGCCAAGCGATCCCGCTTTCGCCTTTGACACCCTGCCTGCCTATCTGCCCGATGCCGGTGCAGGCGAGCGGGAATTGTTGCCTAATCTCGCCGCGTTGGTGCTTGGCGGTGCTCATCGGCTTGATAACGAATTGTCCTTCGCTCACATGGACCCGCCAACACCTTGGCTGACGTGGGCGATGACGCTTTGGAACGCACGACTGAACCAGAATCTCTTGCATCCTGCAACCGCACCTATTGCCCGTGAAATCGAAGAACGCACCGTTGCGTGGCTTGCCCCATTTTTCGGGATGGACGGCGGTCATATGGTGCCAGGGTCAACGGTCGCAAACTGAACTGCGCTTTGGGCCGCACGCGAACTTCGAGGGGTTAATGAGGTCGTTGCCCCAGACACGGCGCATGTTTCGGTCGAGAAGTCGGCACGACTGCTCGGTTTACGTTTTCGTCCGCTGCCAACGGACCGTCAAGGCCGTCTCCTGCCTGAAGCGGTTGCGGGATTAGATCGCGCCTGCCTCGTCCTCGTTGCAGGTGCGACATCGACCGGCGTTATCGATCCTTTACATTTGTCAGGCTCAGCGGCTTGGACGCATGTTGACGCCGCATGGGCAGGGCCACTGCGCTTGAGTAAAAAATATGCCGGGACACTCGATGGAATCGAACTGGCGGACTCGGTCGCGGTTTCGGCGCACAAGTGGCTCTTTCAGCCTAAAGAATCCGCATTAGTCTTTTTTCGCGATGCGGCGACTGCGCATTCGGCGCTGTCCTTCGGCGGTGCTTATCTCGCTGCGCCCAACATTGGGTTGTTGGGATCACATGGTGCGACGGCTGTGCCGCTGTTCGCCACGTTGTGGGCTTGGGGTCGCGATGGGCTCGCGTCGCGGCTTGACACTTGCATGGCGGCAGCGGAAAAATTCGCCGCCTTTGTCGAAGAAGACCAGCGCCTAGAATTGCTTGGCCGCCCAGAAACTGGCGTCGTTGTCTGGCGTCCGCGTAACAAGACCGTTGACCAATTTTGGGCCGCATTGCCTATCGGACTTGCTTCAAAAACGACAGTAGCAGGAAGCCAATGGCTGAGATGCGTGGCAGCTAATCCATCTGCCGATGTCGATGCCATCATTGACGCCGTTCGGGCAGTAATTTGATCAAAACAAGGTTCGGCATTGGCAAGGTGTTTGTTAAAACCTGGTTGTCCGGAATCTACAACAAAGCTGCCGAACAGGTTGGCAGAGGATAATCCCAAAACCGATCAGTTGCGTGCTCAGCGTTCTTGCTGAACGAACGTCCGGTTTTGAATGACAGGTTTGGGCAAACGAACGGCTGCAATGTTAGCGGGAGCAGGCGCCGTACATTATTCGGTTTTATGCGGGGATTTTGCAGAATGGCTAGCGCCCTCATCTTTCGACGTTTGAATTTTTTTGTCAGAATTATGTATACGCATTTCTGACAAAAGGAATCAATATGCGCGGGCCAGGAATCGACCTGAAAGATAGTATTACACAGCGAATGGCGGCAAGCTCGCCATTTGGCGTGTGGATGCCTGCCGACTTCACTGATCTCTGACCGCGCGATGCGGTGGATCAAGTGCTTCACCGCTTAGTGCGCTCTGG
>JAYVGQ010000088.1:0-31905 GCA_043771985.1 Sphingomonadales bacterium | reverse complement strand
AGGATCAACGATTAATGGCGGCGCGTATGACGTGTCGATCGCAATCGGTTCTTCGCTTGCTGATGACCGCGGCAACATCGTTGCCTATGCCGGCCTCCGCCATGAAACAGCGATCTCGCAGGACAAGTATGATTATTCGATCTGCACACTGAATCCTAGCGGTTTGAACACCGGAACGGTTGACGACTTTGCTTGCGGTGGTTCAGGTACCCCAGCGCAGACGCGTATCGGTGGCATCTCGGCTGCAAACGCAGCACTTGCGGGTCTTCCGGCTGCGGGCAGCTACACGCTAACCGGCACAAATACTTTGCGCCCGTTTAGTGGTTTGCGGGACGGTTTCAACTTTGCACCGCTGAACTACTTCCGTCGTCCATCGACGCGTTACACGGCTGGCGTGTTTGCTGATTACGAAATCAGCGAAGCGTTCAACCCGTATCTTGACGTGATGTTCATGGATTACAGCACGCAGGCACAGATCGCTCCATCAGGCGCGTTCTTTGGCACGCGGACAACAAACTGCGACAACCCGTTCCTCACGACAGGCAACCCAATCTTGGGACGTGCGATTTGCGGTGCCGGCCTCGGCACGGCGACCACTGCGTCCTTCCTGCTTGGTAAGCGTAACGTCGAAGGCGGCCCGCGTTTCAACGACATCGGCTTTACCCAGTTCCGTGTCACCACGGGCATGAAGGGCGATATCAGCGATAATTGGTCCTATGATGTCTCGGCACAGTTTGGTCAGATTTCGGTCGCCAACACCTACCGTAACGACGTTTCAAGCGCACGTATCAGCGAAGCTTTGCTTGTTGGCGGCACGCTGGCAAACCCAGTCTGCCAAAGCGGCAACGCAGCATGCGTTCCTTACAACGTGTTCAACAACAATGGCGTAACCGCTGCAGCCGCTGGCTACATCGGTATTCCGTTGGTCATCACTGGCAAGACGAAGGAAACCATCGTCAACGGCACCATGTTCGGTGATCTTGGCTTTGCTTCACCGTTCGCCGAAGATACCCTTGGCGTGGCGTTTGGTGCCGAATGGCGCAAGGAAGAGCTGGCAACCCAGCCTGACCTTTCGTACATCAACGGTGATGGCGCAGGTCAGGGCGGCCCAACGCTTCCCATCGACGGTGCCTATTCGGTTCGTGACGTGTTCGCAGAAGCTGTGATCCCGTTGGTTCAGGACAAAACCTTCTTCCAAGACCTTACCCTTGAACTCGGTTTCCGTAATTCAAGCTACAAGGTTCGCGGCGGAGCAGGTTCCAACAGCGAAAATACCTACAAGATCGCTGGTAACTGGAGCCCGTTTGAAATGCTAAAGATCCGCGGCTCAATCAACCGTGCCGTGCGTTCGCCAAACATCGGTGAGTTGTTCGTCAACCAGTCCGTTGGTCTGTTCGCGGGTACTGACCCATGCACCGGACCTGCTGTTGGTGGACTGACAAACGGAACTTTGACTGGACCAGTTGGCGGCCTTCCCGGCTTCACAGCTGCACAGTGTGCTCGCACAGGTGTGACCGCTGCGCAATTTGGTGTTTTGGATGTAAACACAGCACAGCAGTATAACCAACTGGGCGGTGGTAACCTTGGACTGACCCCTGAAAAGGCCGATTCATGGACTGCTGGTTTCGTTTTGGCACCAAATCGCAACCTGTCGCTGACAGTCGATTACTACAACATCAAGATCAAGAATGCCGTTGGTGGCATCGGCGCACAGGTTATCATTAACCAGTGTCTTGCAACCAACGATCCGTTCTTCTGTGGCAAGATCAGACGTGCCCCCGCATCTGCGGGACCAGCGGCTGGCTTTTTGTGGACTGACACTGGTGGTGAAATCGATAACCGCACAACCAACACCGGTTCTGCTGGTGGTAAGGGCGTTGACGTAAACTTCGATTACCGGATGGCGTTGGGTGAAAACCAATTGAAGCTTTCGATGGTCGGCAGCTACACCATCGCGCAAACCTTCCAACCTTTGACGGGTGGCTTTAGCTACAATTGCGCAGGCTATTATGGTCTGACTTGCAACAACCCGACACCAGAATGGAAGCACAGTGCAAAGTTGAAATTCACAACTGTGAATGACATCGCAACGACACTGACATGGCGTTATGTTGGCAAGGTAAATCTTGATACAACTAGCCCGGATAAAGACCTCAACGGGAATGCCGTTGATGGTCCAGTCACACCAACGGGTAACTCCGATGAAGTGCTGAATGCTGAAAACTACTTTGACCTGTTGTTCTCGGTTCCGTTGAAGGACACTGTTGGTTTCCGTTTGGGCATCAACAACATCCTCGACAACGATCCACCGCTTATCAGCCAGAATGCTCTGGGTGGTTTTGGTAACGGCAACGTTTTCCCGGGCACATACGACCATCTCGGTCGCTACCTCTTTGTCGGCATCACCGCTGACTTCTAAGTCGTAGCCTTTGGGTTAAAAGAATATGCGGCGGGGCAGCAATGCTCCGCCGCTTTTCTTTTGGGCGATATAGCGGTAGCGATACTGTCGATGAACACCGCCGACCTAGAACGCCAAGCTGACGCTTTTGCCGCCAACCGCGACTTTGCAGGGGCGCGGCAGTTGCTTGCACAAGTGGTTGCGACAGATCGCACAAACTTTCCGGCATTTATGAAGCTTGCGGCAATGGCGAATGCCATGGGCGACGCGGCATCGGCGCTTGACGCAGCGGACGGCGCGTTATCGGTGCGCGCACTAGATTTCATGGCGCTTTTGATGCGCGCGATGCAGCTACACACGCTGGGGCGGATTGATGAAGCTGGAAACGCCTATGGCCGTGCGCTGGCGCAAGTGCCCGACGCACATTCGCCGCAGATGGAGCAGGTATTGGCAACCGCGCGCGAACGCCACCGCGCATGGCAGCAACGCCAGTTCCAAACATTGTCCGATGCTGTCACCGCCGTAACGCCAATGACGGACAGGCTAGCGAGCCTTATCGCCTCTGCTCTCCATATTTCCCCACAGGAACGCGAAGGGCCAACGCACTATTGTTACCCGGGCCTTGGCAACACTGGCTTTTACGACCGCACCCTCTTTTCGTGGTTCGCTGAATTAGAGGCTGCGACCGCCATGTTTCAGGCCGAGTTTAATGCAGTCATCGATGCCGAGGCAGCTGAGCTTGTCCCTTATATCCAATATCCCCAAGGCGTGCCGTTGGAGCAGTGGCAAGAGTTGAACCATAATCGCAACTGGACCGCAATTCACCTGCTACAAAATGGCCGCAGAATTCAAAGCAACGCACAGCATTGCCCGCACGTGATGGCGTTGCTGGATCGATTGCCTCAGCCAGATATTGCGGGGGCTGGGCCGAACGCAATGTTCTCACTGCTCGCCCCCGGCGCGCATATTCCGCCGCATACGGGGATCACCAATACGCGTTTGGTATGCCACCTGCCCTTGATTGTGCCTGCCGGATGCTGGTTCCGCGTCGCAGGCGAAACACGCAATTGGCAACGCGGCAACGCATGGGTGTTTGACGACACGGTTGAGCATGAAGCATTGAACCCATCTGACCAGCTGCGCGTTGTCTTCATCTGCGACATCTGGCATCCAGCACTGGATGCGGCGGAACGCGCCGGAATAGCGGCCGTAATCGCTGCGGGCGGCCAGCTGCATGGGCTGTAACGATGTCGCTTAAGCCGCAGTTTACCGCGCTGCAAAGCCGCCTGGCGACAGTCGTAGCTCCGGGAATTTCCGAAATCAATGCGGCCACCGATTTCGCCATCGATGCCAATGCAGCTGGGCGGGCAGATTATACGCTGGCGTTATTAGAACCGCTTGCCGAACGTGCACCTGATGTTGCGAAAATCTGGCAATTGCTCGGCCTTGCATGGCGTGATGAGCAAGATATGGAAAAGGCGGCTGCAGCGTTCGGTCGCGCCGCTGCCCTCGCCCCGCAAGACCCGCGCATCGCCATGGGCAAAGCGCAAGTGGCGTTTGAAACGGGTCGACCATCAGCGCATTTGTTCAAAGCCGTGCGCGCGGTGGCACCCCATGACGGCGAACTGGCATTATCAGCTGCGGCGGCTCTTATCCATGAAGGCAAAGCTGACGTTGGTGAGCGATTGATTATCGAGCTGCTGACACGCGAACCGGCATGGCTACGGGGTCTTGATGCGCTGGCGACGATGCGCTGGATGGCGGGCGATACCGAACATTTCGACCGCGCATTTACGCAAGCTGTGCAGGCCCGGCCACAAGATTTTGCGTTGCGCCTCGCTTGGTATCGCGCCGCATCGCAAGTGAGCGACTGGGCAAAGACCGACGCCATAATCGCCGATTGCCGCCGCAGCTTTGGCGACCGCATCGAACTAGACGCCATTGAAGCCCATGTCGCCACCGAAAACGGGCAAGATGAAAAGGCGGGAGCGTTGTTCAGTAAAGTCCATGCGCTCAGCGATGCCGGCACGACGATCAGCCACATTCGCCACTGTTTGCGCACCGGCCGTGTTGAGCAGGCGGAAACAATTGCGCTGGCCCTTGCACAAACGGCCGCAGCCACGACCGTATGGCCCTATCTTTCGGCGATATGGCGATTGCAGGGCGATGCCCGTGCTGAATGGCTGGACGGCGCGCCTCCATATATCGGCCAATACGACCTGCCGATTTCCACAACCGAATTGGATGCTCTGGCACACCATCTGCGCAGTTTGCACCTGACAACACACCATCCGCCGGAACAATCGTTGCGCGGTGGCACACAGACGCAGGGGCATTTGTTCCTGCGGCTGGAGCCGGAGTTACAAGCGATCAAAGCGATGATACTTGACGCTGTGCGTGAATACATCGCGGGATTGCCACCCTTTGCCGATGGTCACCCTTTGCTCGGCACGCCGCGAGGGGCATTGCACTTTGCAGGCGCTTGGTCAGTTCGGCTTAGCGGGCAAGGGTTCCACGTCGTTCACACTCATCCGCAAGGCTGGATAAGCTCCGCCTTTTACGTCACGCTGCCAGATCGACGCGGTGAGGGCGAAGCGGGCTGGCTGCAACTTGGCGCGCCGCCGCCCGACTTGCGGCTAAACCTTGCGCCTTACCGGATGATCGAACCAAAGCGTGGGCGGCTAGCCCTTTTCCCTTCAACGATGTGGCACGGCACGCTGCCGTTTGACGATGGCGAACGGCTTACCATCGCTTTTGATATGCGCGTACCTTCGCGTTAAAGGTTTTGGGATCAGCCAACAGCGAACACCAAAGCCCCATCGCCTTCCTCAACCTGCACTGTCGAACCATCGGGAACTTCTCCGCGCAACAGCATGTCGGCCAGCGGATCTTGCAAATGCCGTTGGATTGCGCGTTTTAGTGGGCGTGCGCCATAGACCGGGTCATAACCCACGCGGCCCAGCCACGCCTTTGCCTTATCCGACAGCGCAATCACGATCTTGCGGTCTTTGAGCAGTTTTTGCACCCGGCCGACCTGAATATCGACAATCGGAGCCATATGTTGTGCCGCGAGCCGGTGGAACAGGATAATTTCGTCCAACCGGTTGAGGAATTCGGGACGGAAATGCGCGCGGACCATTTCCATAACGGCAGGTTCAGCTTTTTCGACATCCTCATCATCGCCAAGAGCCGCCAAAAACTGACTGCCGAGATTGGACGTCAGGATAATCAGCGTATTGGAGAAATCCACAACGCGGCCCTGACCATCGGTCAGGCGGCCATCATCAAGTACTTGCAGCAACACGTTGAACACATCGCTGTGCGCTTTTTCAACCTCGTCGAACAACACCACCTGATACGGGCGGCGGCGGACAGCCTCGGTCAGCACTCCGCCTTCGTCATAGCCGACATAGCCCGGAGGCGCGCCGATCAGCCGCGAGACGCTGTGCTTTTCCATAAACTCCGACATGTCGATGCGCACCATCGCGCTGTCATCGTCGAACAGATAATTTGCCAGAGCCTTGGTGAGTTCGGTTTTGCCGACGCCTGTGGGGCCAAGGAACAGGAAACTGCCGAGCGGACGGTTGGGATCTTGCAAGCCCGCGCGGCTGCGGCGCACAGCTTTTGATACAGCAACCACAGCATCGCTTTGCCCGATCACCCGCGCGCCCAGCCACTCTTCCATTTTCAGCAGCTTCTCACGCTCGCCTTCGAGCATTTTGTCCATAGGGATGCCGGTCCAGCGCGAAACGACTGCGGCGATATCGTCGCTGGTCACTTCCTCGCGCAGCATCGCGTTGCCCGCAGCGGCGACCGCATCGGCCAACTGCTTTTCAAGGCCGGGGATCATGCCATATTGCAGCTCTCCTGCCTTGGCCAAATCACCACCGCGCTGTGCCTGATCGAGTTCAATGCGTGCGCCGTCGAGCGCTTCCTTGATCTTGGATTCCGCCGAAATCTTGTCCTTCTCCGCCATCCACCGTGTGGTCAGTTCGCTCGATTGCTGTTCCAGATTGGCAAGCTCGCCCAAAAGCGTCGCCAGCCGATCTTTGGACGCAGCATCGGTTTCTTTCTTCAATGCCTCACGCTCAATCTGCAATTGCATGATTCGCCGGTCGAGATTTTCGATTTCTTCGGGTTTGGACTCCACCTCCATACGCAGGCGCGATGCGGCCTCGTCCATCAGGTCGATGGCTTTGTCGGGCAGGAACCGGTCAGAGATGTAGCGATGCGACAGCGTGGCCGCCGAAACCAAAGCACCATCGGTAATCCGCACGCCGTGGTGCAGCTCGTATTTTTCTTTCAAGCCGCGCAGGATCGAAATGGTGTCCTCAACCGTTGGTTCGCCGACAAATATCGGCTGGAACCGCCGTTGCAGCGCGGGGTCTTTCTCGACATGCTTTTGATATTCATCCAGCGTTGTCGCACCAATACAGTGCAGCTCACCACGCGCCAATGCCGGTTTCAACAGGTTCGACGCATCCATTGCGCCTTCGCCTTTGCCCGCACCGACCAACGTGTGCATTTCGTCAATGAACAGGATGATATCGCCATCGGCTTGCTTAACCTCGTCGAGCACGCCTTTAAGCCGCTCTTCAAATTCGCCGCGATATTTGGCACCTGCGATCAACGATCCCATGTCGAGCGACATCAGCTTGCGGTCTTTAAGGCTATCGGGAACGTCGCCATTAGCGATGCGTATAGCAAGCCCCTCGGCAATCGCCGTTTTACCAACGCCTGCTTCACCGATCAGGACGGGATTGTTCTTTGTGCGGCGCGCCAGAATCTGAATTGTGCGGCGGATTTCTTCGTCACGGCCAATGACGGGGTCCAACTTACCCTCACGCGCCACCTCGGTCAGGTCGCGAGCGAATTTTTTCAACGCGTCATAACGGTCTTCGGCCCCGGCTGTGTCAGCGGCGCGGCCCTTGCGCAATTCGTTAATCGCAGCGTTGAGTGCCTCGGCCTTTACGCCCGCGGCGGCGAGGGCTTTGCCCGCTGTGGTCGTTGTTGCAAGTACTAGCGCCAGTAACAGCCGTTCAACAGTCACATAGCTGTCGCCAGCCTTTTGCGCGACTTGTTCCGCCTGGTCGAGCACACGCACAGCATCATTATCCAATCCCGGCGTTTGCTGCGCACCGCCGCCGCTGACCGCTGGCACTTTGGCAAGCGCGGCATCGGTTTCCCGCAATGCCGTCGGCGCATCACCGCCCGCAGCTTTAATCAGCCCCGACGCCATGCCTTGCTCATCCTCAAGCAACGCTTTCAACAGATGTTCGGCGCCGATCCGCTGATGGTTCATGCGGATGGCTACAGTCTGCGCGCTTTGCAGAAAGCCCTTAGCGCGGTCAGTGAATTTTTCGAGGTTCATGATGATGCCCTGTCTTGTTACGCTAATACAGGTAGTGCCGCAGCGGCTGAGTGCAAGTGCATGACCGTATCTCTCACAAAAACTTCGTCATTCCCGCGAAGGCGGGAATCCATCACCTGCCACATAAATATCCAGTGCCGGTGATGGACCCCCGCCTTCGCGGGGGTGACGAAAGAGAAGGAGCAAGAGATTGCGTGGAACTGGAATTATTTCCGGAAGTTCCTATTTATCTCATAATGATCGACTGGATATCCCCAAAGCCCGAGGGCATTTATTTGCCAACCGCCGATTGCTGGATTGATCCATCGCGCGCGGTCGAACGGGCATTAGTCACGCACGGCCATGCCGATCATGCGCGCGGCGGGCATGAAAGTGTGTGGGCAACGCCGCAGACACTGGCGATCATGAAGCTGCGCTATGGTGAGGCGGGGACCAATATCGCAATGGTTTACGGCGATACGGTCGATATCGGCGGCGGTATTACCGCAAGCTGGCATCCCGCCGGGCATGTGCTTGGCTCTGCACAGATATTGCTGGAGCGGGCGGGGGAGCGGGTTGTGGTGACAGGAGACTATAAACGCCGACCCGATCCGACCTGTGCTTTGTTTGAACCTGTGCCGTGTGACGTGCTGATTACCGAGGCGACATTTGGCTTGCCGATTTTTACCCATCCACCGATTGCTGGCGAGATTGCGAAAGTCATCGACGCGCTGGCGGCCAATCCGGAGCGTTGCGTGCTCGTCGGAGCGTATGCTTTGGGCAAAGCGCAGCGGGTGATCGCCGAACTGCGGCTGGCGGGGCATCACGACACCATTTATCTACACGGTGCGTTGGCAAAGATGTGCGAGCTATACGCCGAACACAGTGTCGAATTGGGCTCGTTGGCCCCCGCCGCTGGAATGCCCAAGGACGCGCTGAAAGGGTCCATCATCCTCGCCCCGCCCTCTGCGCTGAACGACCGCTGGAGCCGGCGACTACCTGACCCGATTACTGCGATTGCCTCTGGCTGGATGCGCGTGCGGCAACGCGCGGTACAGCGTAATGTTGAACTGCCGCTCATCATTTCCGACCATTGCGACTGGACTGAGCTAACCGATACGATCCGCGAACTTCGTCCGTCCGAAACATGGATTACCCATGGCCGCGAGGAAGCGTTGCTACATTATTGCGAGCTGCACCAGTTAAAGGCGCGCGCATTGGAACTGGTCGGGCGCGAAGAGGATGAAGAGAGCTGATGGAGCGCTTCTCCGCCCTGATCGACGCACTGATTTACACCCGTTCGCGCAACGGAAAGCTGGCGTTGATCGCCGATTATTTGCGCGTGACGCCCGATCCCGATCGCGGCTGGGCATTGGCGGCGCTAACCGATGGACTTGATTTTCCGGCGGTGAAGGCCGGGACTATCCGCGCTTTGGCAGTGACGCGCGTTGACCCGGTATTGTTTGCGTTGTCGCGCGATTTTGTCGGCGATACTGCGGAGACAATCAGCCTGATGTGGCCACCACAACCGACTGACCAATCGCCACCGACAGTGAGCGAAGCGGTAACTGAACTGGCGGCTATGACGCGTGCGACGGTGGGCGCAGAGCTTGCACGATTGCTCGACCGGCTCGATCCCAATGGCCGCTTTGCGGTACTTAAACTCGCCACCGGCGCGATGCGGGTAGGTGTTTCGGCGCGGCTGGCCAAGACTGCCTTGGCACAAGCATTCGCGCTCGAACTCGATGATGTCGAGGAGGTATGGCACGCGTTACAGCCGCCGTATGCCGAGCTGTTCGACTGGGCGGAGGGTAGAATCGCTCAGCCCGATTCCACCAACCTGCCGATATTCCGTCCTTTCATGCTGGCGCATCCGTTGGAGGATAACACCGTCGATTTGGCGGATTTTGCGGCGGAATGGAAATGGGACGGGATACGAGTGCAGATCGTCCATATCGGCGGCGAGGTGCGGATATACTCGCGCGGGGGTGAGGAGATTACACGGGCGTTTCCCGAAATCGGCGCGGGCCTGACGTGGCAAGGTGTGGTCGATGGTGAGCTGCTGGTGCGCGGCGTACACCAAGGCGGCGAAGATGGCGGTGCGGCAAGTTTCAACGCGTTGCAACAAAGACTGGGACGCAAGACGGTGTCGGCAAAGATGCTGGCCGAGGCGCCAGCCTTTGTCCGACTGTATGATATACTGTTCGACGGCACGCAGGATTTGCGCGGCCTGACCTGGGAGCAGCGACGGACGCGGCTGGAGGCAGCGATGCCGCATCTTCCAGCCGACCGGTTCGATTTATCGCAGCTGATCGAAGCGTCGGATTTCGAAGCGCTAGCCGAAATCCGCAGCCAAGCCCGTGATGCTGCCATCGAAGGCGTGATGTTGAAACGCCGTGACAGCCTTTACGTCGCCGGGCGTCGTGTGGGGCAATGGTATAAGTGGAAACGCGATCCTTTGGTCGCCGATTGCGTGCTGATGTACGCGCAGCGCGGGTCGGGAAAACGGTCGAGCTTCTATTCGGACTACACCTTTGGCTGCTGGACAGCGGACCCTGCAGATGGCGGCGAATTGCTGCCGGTCGGTAAAGCCTATTCTGGTTTCACCGACGAAGAACTCAAATCCATCGACAGCTTTGTTCGCAAAAACACCACCGCGCGGTTCGGCCCGGTGCGCGAGGTTGAAAAAAGCTTTGTCTTCGAAGTCGCCTTTGACGCGGTGCAAGACAGCAAGCGCCACAAATCCGGCATCGCCATGCGCTTCCCCCGCATCAGCCGCATCCGCACGGACAAGCCTGCGGAGGAAGCCAATTTGATCGCCGATTTACGCGCGATGATCGGCGGCTAAGGCATAAAGCAATCATCGAGCGTTGCGTTTGATCTGCCTGTGCTGACTGTTTTCGAAATCAACCAGCTTACCTAAGCGACAGCGGCGATGGGAGTTGCTAGCACAACGTAGATTACAGGATGGAGAGAGCTATGCGGCGTTGGGTTGGGGTATCTTTGGCGGTGTTGGCCGCAGTGACAGTTGCTGGGCTAGTTTGGGAGCCACTGTTCGCATCAGATGAAACGGCCCCTGCCCAGCGCACGTATGATGTTGAAATTGTCCGCGACGAATTTGGTGTCCCGCATATCAATGGCAAGACTGACGCCGATGCTGCTTACGGCCTTGCGTTTGCGCACAGCGAGGATGATTTTGGGACCATTCAAGAAGTCGTGTCGATGGCGCGTGGGCGCTATGGCGCGATGATTGGTTCGGATGGAGCAAAGGTGGATTACGCGTTCCACCTGCTCGGTGTGCGCGACACTGTGGACCGGCGTTATGCAGAGATTCCGTTGGATGTCCGCGCGGTGCTTGATGGCTATGCCGCAGGCCTGAATCATTATGCCGATAAACATCCCGGCGAAATCCGGATGTCGAAACTGTTCCCCGTTAGCGGCAAAGACATCGTTTCCGGTTTCGTGCTGCGCGCTCCGTTTTTCTATGGGCTCGATAATTACATCGGCAAACTTGTCGCAGGCGAAGCGCTGCCCCGTGAAAGTGCGGCGCCTATGAATCCGCTGGGCAAGGACGCCGACATGAACGGATCGAACGCATGGGCGGTTGCACCCAGCCGAATGGCCGATGGAAAGACATGGCTAGTGTCCAACTCGCACCAGCCGCTTGAGGGCCAAGTCGCTTGGTACGAAGCAGTAACCCATTCAGGCGAAGGACTGGATATGGCGGGGGCATTGTTCCCCGGATCGCCGTTCGTGTTGCTCGGCCATAACCGGCATCTGGGCTGGACCAACACTGTCAACCGGCCCGATCTAGTTGATATTTACAAGCTGGTGCTGAACGAAGCGGGCGACAAATACCGCTACGATGGTAAGTGGTTGCCGTTGCAGGAACAGCGCATCTGGCTGCCGGTCAAATTCGGCTGGTTCACGGTGCCTGTGCCGCAAAGCTTTTACCGCTCCATCCACGGTCCAGTTATCAAAAATGCGCAGGGAAGCTTTGCGATCCGCTATGCCGGGATCGATAATGTGAAAGCGGTCGAGCAATATTACCGCAACACCAAAGCGAACAATTGGGACGAATGGACCAAATCGATGTCCACCGGCGGCATCACTGGCACGAACTTTATCTACGCCGATAAAACCGGGCGCGTGGCTTATGTATACAATGCGTTGTTCCCCGACCGGAAACCGGGTTTTGATTATACCAAAATTCTTCCCGGCGACACCTCTGCGCCCGTGTGGAAGGGACCAGTTGGCTTTGATCGCTACCCCAAAATTGTCAGCCCAACATCGGGCTTTGTGCAAAATGCCAATAACACGCCGTATCTGGCCGCAGGGCCGGGGTCGGAAATCGATCCTGCAACGATATCGCCTTATCTAGGTGTCGAACTGGGCATGACCAATCGCGGGGTGCAGGGAACCGCATTGATGATGGCCGACACCTCGATCACACCCGAAGAACTGATCGCGATCAAAATGAACACGCGTTATGCCAAGGTCGGTTGGGTCGGCGGCTGGATGGAAAGCTTACTTACCGCCGATACCAGCACGGCACCGAACCTTGCCGAGGCACAAAAACTGTTGCGCGAATGGGATTGGTCAAGCGACGGTAAAGGCCGCGCCGATGCTCTTGCCGAGGGCCTTATCCGCCAAGCCGCTCGCGCCAGCTATCGCGGCGAAAAACTGCCCGATGCGCGCGCGACGTTGCAACAGGTTGTGAATGAATTCACCACACGTTTCGGTCGGATCGATCCGGCGCTTGGCGAAATCCAACGGCTGCGGCGTGGCAACGTTGATCTTCCTTTATTGGGCGGAACCGACACGCTGCGCGCGACCACCATGTGGGACCGCGATCAACCCGATGGCAAATACCGCGTCCGCCACGGTGACAGCTACATCATGCTTGTGCGTTGGGACAAATCTGGGGCTGTGCTATCGGAATCAATCCAGCCCTATGGTGCCGCCACCAACCGCCCTGAATCGCCGCATTATACTGACCAGATGAAGCTATATGTTGCGGGCAAATATAAACCTGTGCATTTCGAATGGGCCGACGCGTTGAAGAATGCCAAGCGTAAATATCGGCTCTGAACTAGTCGACTCGACCGACGAAGGTGAACGAAAATGTCGCCGGACCGGCTGCTGTTGCAGCGGCCATCGTTCCGCCGGGTTGAAAACGCAGACCAGTGATAGCCGGATTAAACCCGCTGCCAAGCGGCGCTACATAGGGCGCAGCGCCGCTTGCCTGACTTGAATAGGCGACCATCGTTGCCTGATTGAACGCATTAAGCCCGCTGTTGCCGACCGTCATTGTCATCGGTGTGGATGCGTCAATGGTAAAATCTGGCGGAAACGGATCAGCCATAATGATACTATTGGCGTCCACCGCCAGATTTCCGGTGTTGGACACAGTGATCGTGTACCGAACACGCGCGCCAGGAATGCCTTTAGGATTAGCTGCACTGATACCATCCAACAGAACGACCGACGTTTTTGTAACTTCCAGCCGCGCGTTTGCGGCGGTGGCAGTATTAGTGATCATGCAGGTAATCACATCCCCCATGACCGGAGTGATCGTGCCGGGCATTGATGTTGGAAAACTGGTCGTGACACCGTTGGCTGCATTCGTGCAGGTCATGGAACGAGTATATTGTGACAGGCTGCCGGGGGCTGGCATGATTTCATCAAGCGTATAGGCGGTTGCTGCTGAAAGCTGAATCAACCCGGTATTGCCGCCCGTCACAACACTGCCCGCTCCAGTTGTTGTTGCTGATGCAACCACAGTGCTACCTTGATTGATGCGCACGGTAAATTGGTCCGATGCAAACCGCCGGTTGTTGCTTAGTGCTTTTAGCACTCTGATATGTGGAAATGCGGTGTTGGTGAATGTGCAGATTATGCCATCGCCAAATTGTAATGCGCCAAAATTATAGGATGTCGTTATCACGTTGTTGGGCAACGGGGTGGTTGAGCTAGTGGCGCTATTTGTGCACGTCAACCGCCCTTCATATTTCGACAGCGGGCTGACGCTGCCTGCCGCCATCGCCTCTGATAGCGTCAGCCCCAGTCCAGACGCGAGCGACAATGGCGTGGCGTTAAACGGCCCATTGCTGCTGCCGCTGGTAACACCACTGGCCAGCACTGTACCCGACGACGTTGATGTCACCCTGAAATTGAACTGGTCAGTCGGGTCCACGCGTGCGCCAATGATCGATTTGCGCAGTCGCATTGATGCAAAACGCACCGCAAACATCGCCCCTTGCAGACCGCCCGCTTGCATATTCGCTGTAACCGTTGTCGGGCTGGTCGATCCAACGATATATCCGCCAACGGTCCCCGCGACGCCAGTTTCAGTGAACGTATTTGTGCCAACGCCGGAAATCGTTGGATAGTTGCTGCCCGATATCGGGTTCACCTGATCCAGTATTGTCCAATTGCCACCATCGGTAATGAACTGCAGATTTTCGCCGTTATTAGTGGATTCTGCATCCGCCGCGACGAACGAATAGGTCGATACAGCTGGCGCGCCCGGCGCTGGCGTGATCGATATCGACGAAAATGTAATCGATTTGGCGCCAGCAGTGTCGGTGTACAAAATCGGACGGCCCGGAATGCCGATAAAGGCGGTGTTTCCAACAGCTGCCCCTGTCCATGACGGCGCAGCTGTTGACCGAAATGCGGTCGCAGTCGTTGGTGTGACTTTCAGATTGAAATTCAGCGTCGATCCGTCGGTAAGCGGGATCACGAAGTTTTGCCCAGCGACAGAGCGCGCCGTCACATCGCTATAAGTCGCAAGGTCGAGCCAGCAATAGGTTTCCCATCCGGCGGGCGCTGTACCCTGCGTTGTTGCAGGCGCGCAGGATTGCGCAAATGCTGGCTTTGCCACCATTCCACACAGCAAGATAGCTGCCGCAAGCACCCACAAGAGCGGCTTTGATAGGCGTATCTGGTCATACATCCGCAGCTGCCATAGCCGCAGTGCGGTTAACCAATTCTTTTCACCACGGCGCCGGAATGTAAAATCGCAAAAAGCGGACGGCCAATCATGGGGTGCCGCCGCGCAACGCCGCTTCTAGATCAACGCTTTAGCTGCTCGCCGCCGCCTGCAACAGCTTCATCGCTTGCATCGACTGCTCTCCACCTGTTTGCGGAACCAGCTCGCCTGCACGATCGCTGATCGCGGCAAAATTGGCTGCAACGCCTTCGGGGGACAGGTCATCACCCGATAGCAGCGCACCTTGTGTCATCGTGACATAGGCAGTGTGGAAGAATCCAGCGCCTGCACCCATGATGACGTTAGACGGCGAGTCTTCGGAGACCAGGAACAACGCGGCTGGCACAACATTCACTGGGTCAAACATCGCAAACGCCGCCGGTGGCAGAATGTCTTCGGTCATGCGCGTTGCCGCAATCGGGGCAATCGTGTTGCATTTGACATTATACTTCGCGCCTTCAAGGTGCAGCGTCTTGGTCAGGCCAGCAAGGCCCAGCTTTGCTGCACCGTAATTGGCTTGGCCGAAATTGCCGTACAGGCCGGTGGACGACGCGGTCATCAGGATGCGACCATAATTCTGCTCGCGCATCATATCCCACACCGCTTTGGTGCAATTGGCCGATCCGTTCAAATGGACATCAACAACCAGTTTGAAGTCAGCGATTTCCATTTTTGTAAAGCTTTTGTCGCGCAATATGCCCGCGTTGTTAATCAAGACGTGAACGCCGCCCCAGGCCTCTTTGGTCTTGGCAACCATTTCGACCATCTGCTCATATTCCGTGACGCTGCCGCCGTTCGACATCGCTTCGCCGCCAGCGGCTTTAATCTCTTCAACAACCTTCAGCGCCGCATCCGAATGGCCCGTGCCGTCGCGCGATCCGCCGAGGTCATTGACCACCACCTTTGCGCCGCGCTTGGCAAGCTCCAGCGCATAGGCTCGGCCTAGACCGCCGCCTGCACCGGTTACAATGGCGACTTTGTCTTTGAAGCTGATAGTCATCGTAATATCTCCGAATGGATGTAGACCGGAGACGCATAACGGCGACTCCTGTTGAAATTTGCGCGGGGATTGGCACGGCCCTTACGTTTACGCAAGCGTAAAGCTATGGTCTATCGCGCACGCAAGTTTGACAGTTTCAGCCGATGAATCCAAACTGTAACAAAAAATAAGCGTGATTGTCATTTAACTGTCACTAAAATGTAGTCTTGGAGCAACATCTGTTCAAACACTCGGATGGGACCCGAAAAATGCGTGCAGCCAAATTAGCATTCCTTGCCACATTAATGGCCGCGAGTGCGTTGACCGCAACCCCTGCTATGGCAGAGACAAGCGATGTCGAGATGGACGCGCTTCGGGCAGAAGTCGCGGCGTTAAAGCAGCAGCTGGCGGCTATTTCGGCAAAGCTTGATGCCGTTGCGGCGGCTCCGGTTGTGGCCCCTACCCCGCCTACGCCGGAAAAAAAGGGTGGCCCTGAAATCAAATTCAAAGGCGCGCCAGAAATATCGACCGCCGATGGATGGAGCTTTAAGCCGCGCGGTCGTATCCATTACGATGCCGGTACTGTCAGCATCCCGGGCGCATTGGCAACAACGCGTAATCTGGGCTTTAACAGCCGTGTTCGCCGCATTCGTTTGGGCGGCGAAGGCACCATGCCCGGTGGCTTCGGCTATAAAATCGAGGCGGATTTCGCGAATAGCGCAGTCAGCTTTGGCGAAGCTTTTTTAAGCTATACACCAGATAAATCACCAGTCACGGTCAGGTTGGGCAATTTTGATACGTTAAGCGGGCTGGAACAGATCACCAGTTCCAACAACAGCAGCTTCATCGAACGCGCCGCATTTAACGATGCATTTTCAAACAGTCGCCGACTGGGTGCCGCCATAGCCTGGCTTAGTAACACAAAGGATGTTCGCCTAGAGACAGCATTGTTCACAGCGCATAGCATTGACAGCTCGTTCGATAATAACGGCTGGATCGGTGCAGGACGGATTGTTTACGCGCCAAAGGCGCTGGGCGGGCAGTTGCATCTGGGACTTGGCTATCAATACCGGAATTTCGCGTCCAATGTCGGCGGTGTAGTCTCGACCGGCGTCAATATGCCTTCGACAAACCAGCTGGCCCGTTATCGTGCACGCCCTAACACGCAACTGACCGACGTACGGTTTATCGACACAGGAAGCTTTGCGGCAAAAAGTGACCAGATACTGGGTGTTGAACTGGCAGGAATTTTTGACAGCCTGTATTTTGCAGGCGAAGCGCAGTGGTTAAAAGCCAATAGCTATGATGCTGGCGATCTGGCCACCGGACTGGATGTATTTAGCGGCGGCAATCTGGCGGTTACGCCAACATCCAACCCCGGCTTTTTCGGTGTTTATGGCGAAGTGGGATATTTTCTGACCGGCGAAACGCGCGGGTACAAACATGGCGAAGGTGTATGGAACCGGACCAAAGTTAAGAACCCCATCAGCGCGGGCGGCAGCGGTGCATTCCAGATTTCAGGGCGGATTGACTATGTCGACCTGAATGATCCTGCGGTAAAAAATGGTGTGACCAACAATTTTGCTAATGGTGTGACAAGTTCCGCTGCTTTGAACGCGCGGCTTGCGCGCGGCGGAACGCAGACCAGCTATTTGGTTGGATTAAATTGGTATCCGATTGATTATGTGCGGTTCATGTTCAATTACAGCCGTTCCGATATCACGGGCGGGCCGCTGGCTGCATTGGTCGATCCGGCCTCGCTCGACCCGGTCGATGTACGTAGCTATGCTGTGAACGTCTTCCAAGCGCGGATGCAAGTGGAGTTTTAAGCATATGCGGCGCGGCGCACTCTGCGCTGCCCGCCTATTTCTTATCGAGCGAATAGCCCTCTGAACGGACTGTTCTGATCGGGTCCCCTGCCAGCCCGGTTTTCAGGGCTTTGCGCAGACGGCCGACATGAACATCGACGGTCCGTTCATCAATTTCGGCATCACGATTCCAAACGCCGTCTATCAGCTGCGCACGCGATAGCACCCGGCGCGGTCGTTCCAGAAAATAGCGCAGCAAGCGGAACTCGGTTGGCCCCATGTCCACCGGCTGCCCGCCAGAGGTCACACGATGCGCGACAGGATCAAGCTGCACTTCTTGAAAGCTTAGTACCTGTCCGGTTGCCGCAGGCTTTGACCGGCGCAGCAATGCGTGCACGCGCGCCACCAGCTCGCGCGGGCTAAACGGCTTTGTCACGTAATCATCAGCGCCCGTTTCAAGCCCACGAATCCGGTCTTCCTCTGAACTGCGCGCCGTCAGCATGATGATGGGAATTTGGGCCGTTTCCGGCACGCGGCGAAGCCGTCGGCAGACCTCGATACCCGGCACCTGTTCTATCATCCAATCAAGGATGATCACATCCGGCGCATGTTCGGCGGCCAGCAGCAATGCCTCGTCACCATCAGCGGTCTGTTCAACTTCATAGCCGGCATTTTGGAACTGCCATACCAGCAGTTCGGACAAAGCGGCATCGTCTTCAACGATCAATAATCGCGGCTTCATAACGGAATTAGTCCATTTTGCTACGGTCGGCCAAATACGCCCCGGTTTCGGCATAATAGACCATTTCGGCGACATTCGTGGCGTGGTCGCCAATGCGTTCCAGGTTGCGTGCGACAAACAGTAACTGCGCCGCGCTGCTGATTGTCGACGGGTTCTCGATCATGTGCGCGACCAAATTACGGAATATCGAATCGTAAAAATTATCCAGCTTTTCGTCGCGTTCGATGACGTTGACCGCCATATGCTGATCACGCGCAGCAAAAGCATTCAGCACATCGCGAACCATGCCCTGCGCCATTTCTGCCATCACAGGGATTAGCGTCAGGGGCTCAAAATTTTTCTGCCGCTCTATCGATCCCACGCGCTTTGCAATGTTTTTGGCGTAATCGCCAATCCGTTCCACAACGCCCGATATTTTAAGTGCTGCGATCACATCGCGCAGATCGTCGGCCATTGGCGCGCGCAGCGCAATGATGCGCACCGCAAGCTGGTCTACTTCAGCCTCCAGCGCATCAAGCTTTGCATCGCTTGCGACAACTTTGGCGGCCAGGTCTTCGTCATGCCGGACAAGCGCCTCAATCGCTTTGGCAATTGCGGTTTCGGCAAGTCCGCCCATCTCGGCGATCAAGCCGCGAAGCTGGGTGATTTCATTGTCAAATGCCTTGACGGTGTGGTTCTCGGCCATGCTGCAAAACTCCTAGCCGTAACGGCCCGTAATATAATCCTTGGTGCGCGTTTCGCGCGGATTGGTAAAGATGTCAGATGTATCGCCATACTCAACCATCGTTCCCATATGGAAAAACGCAGTGCGTTGCGATACGCGCGCTGCTTGCTGCATTGAGTGAGTGACGATGACGATGGCATAACGGCCCTTCAGCTCGTCAATCAGCTCCTCAATGCGGGCGGTTGCAATTGGGTCGAGCGCAGAGCAAGGTTCATCCATAAGGATCACTTCGGGGCTGACGGCGATGGCGCGTGCAATACACAGACGCTGCTGTTGCCCGCCTGACAGCGCAGTACCCGGCTCGGCCAATCGGTCCTTAACCTCGTCCCATAATCCCGCGCGGCGCAGTGATTTTTCGACAATGGCTTCCATATCCGTTTTTGATTCGGCAAGCCCGTGAATGCGTGGGCCGTAAGCGACATTTTCAAAAATCGATTTGGGAAACGGATTGGGCTTTTGAAAAACCATGCCGACACGCGCGCGCAACTGCACAACGTCCATGCCAGAATTATAAATGTCTTCTCCGTCCAGTTCGATATTGCCGACGACTTTGCACGACGGAATGGTGTCATTCATGCGGTTCAGCGCACGCAGAAATGTCGACTTTCCACAACCTGACGGACCGATAAACGCGGTCACATGCTCAGTCGCAATGTCGATCGATACCTCGTCGATCGCCTTTTTCGCGCCATAGTATACCGACACATCGCGTGCGGAAATCTTGATTGTTTCGGTCTGTGTTTCAGTCATAGCTACCAGCGTGTCTCAAACTTGTTGCGCAGATAAATGGCAAGGCCATTCATCGCGAGAAGGAAAGCGAGCAGCACGATAATTGCTGCGGAAGTATTCTGGATAAAGCCTTGATCAATCTCGTCTGACCAGAGGAAAATCTGCATCGGCAGCACTGACGACGCATCAGTAACGCCCTCTGGCGGGCTGGCAGCAAACATGCGCATGCCGATTATCAGCAACGGCGCTGTTTCGCCCAGCGCGCGCGCCATGCCGATGATTGTGCCAGTCAATATCCCGGGCAGCGCAAGCGGTAAGACGTGGTGGAACACGGTCTGCACACGGCTGGCGCCAACCGCCAGCGCGGCATCGCGGATCGATGGCGGCACCGCTTTGATGGCATTACGCCCCGATATGACGATCACCGGCATTGTCATCAACGCCAGTGTCAGCCCACCAACCAACGAAGACGAACGCGGCAGGCCTATTACCTGAATGAAAATGGCGAGGCCCAAAAGCCCGAAAATGATCGAGGGAACGGCGGCCAGATTGTTAATCGAAACCTCAACCCAATCGACCCATTTTTTACGCGGAGCGAATTCTTCGAGGTAGATCGCAGAGAGCACCCCCAGCGGGAACGACAAAGCCAGCGTCACTCCCATCGTCAACAACGATCCCTTAAACGCGCCCCAAACCCCTGCATCGTCCGGGTTGGTCGAATCTGAATTGATCAGGAAATTCCAGTCGAGGCCAGACACGCCGTTCTTTACCATCGTGAACAGCAAGAAAGCGAGAAACGCCAGCGAGATGGCGATCGCGGCAAAGCCAAAGGCTTTGAACCGGCGCTCTGCTGCATAACGCTTTTTCAAACGCGCGGCCGCTTCGGGGGTGTGCCAATTACTCATAGGCCTCACGGTAGCGTTTGACGACGCGCAGCGCCACGATGTTAAGCGCCAAAGTGACAACAAACAGCACAAGCCCCAAGGCAAACGCCGCTAGCGTTGCCGGGTGGTCAAAATCGCCATCGCCGGTCAGCAGGCGAGCAATCTGATACGTGACTGTCGTCATGCTGGCAAAAGGGTTGGCCGATAGGTTTGCGGCGGCACCAGCTGCCATATAGACAATCATAGTCTCACCAATAGCGCGGCTGACCGCCAACATCACGCCAGCGACGATTCCCGGCAGTGCTGCAGGGATCATAACGCGCTTTATCGTTTCAGATTTGGTCGCGCCCATGGCCAGCGACCCGTCGCGCATCGATTGTGGCACCGCAGCGATGCTGTCGTCCGCCATCGACGATACGAAAGGAATAATCATCACGCCCATAACCAAACCAGCGGCTAGCGCGCTTTCGGTAGTCGCGTTTTGGATGCCGATAAAAGTCGCAAAATCCCGAACCATAGGGGCTACGGTAAGCGCGGCGAAATAACCGTAAACCACCGTTGGCACGCCTGCGAGGATTTCAAGCGCCGGCTTAGCCCAGCGGCGAAAACTGGCCGAGGCATATTGTGTCAGGTAAATCGCACTCATCAACCCGAAAGGAATAGCGATAATCATCGCAAGGATCGCACCGATAAACAGCGTGCCCCAGAACAAAGGAACGGCGCCAAGCTTCTCTCCTAAATCGGGCGTGATTGGAGCGAACGGGTCGGGTGCCCAGTTTGTACCGAGCAAAAAGTCTATCGGGCTAACCTGGCTGAAGAAAACGCCGGTTTCAAAGATCAGCGAACCGACGATACCAACGGTCGTCAGGATTGCGACAAATGATGCCGCCATCAGCAAAGCCAATACACCGCGCTCAACCCGCGTCCGTGCGGGAAAGCTGGCGGTGATGCGCGTGTAGCCATACGCGCCGCCCGCAAAGGCAAGCAGCGCGCTCAACGCCGCACCGATCCACGCGAATTTTGCCGTCAGGCTTTGTACAACAGGGACAATGGCGGATGTTTCGGGGCGAAAAGCACCAAACCCGTCATTGCCGGCAACTGCCATGGCCTCTGCGATCACCGCGTCGCGTTCCATATCCATTGCTGGAAGCAACGATGCGGATGGATCAGCAAGGATCGCGGAATACAAAAAACCCGGCGCGATGGCATTCCACACTATCCAGCCGACCAAGGCGGGGATCAACACCCACAATGCCATGTGCCAGCCGTGATAGCTGGGCAAGGCAGCAAGTGATCCCCGCCCGGTAAACATCCCGCGCGCTTTGGCACGGGCCACAAACCAAGAGGCTGCGGCCAGCGCCAAAAGCACTAAAAGGACGATCGTGGAGTTCATTTAAGGCCAGACGCGTCCATTATTGTGAAGTCCTTGGCAATAGCCGCGTTCTTTGCGCGCACATCATCCGGCGCAATAACCATGCCTTTTTTCTTTAATGATCCGTCTGGACCCCAGCTTTTTGCCCATTCCGCGACAAACTCTTTAAGGCCGCTCACCGCAGTCAGATGTGCCTGTTTTACATAGATGTAAAGCGGACGCGCACCGGGATAGGAAAAGTCAGAAATCGTCGCATATGTAGGTGCAATGCCCGACATGGTAACGCCTTTCAGCTTGTCCATATTCTCTTCAAGGAAAGAAAAGCCGAAAATGCCGATGGCTTTTGGATTTTGCGAGATTTTCTGAACAATCAGATTATCGGCTTCACCTGAATCGACATAGGCGCCATCTTCACGCACTTCGGTGCAGACCTTCTTGTGCTTGTCCTTATCGCTGTCTTTCAATGCCTTCATGTCGGCATTGGTTTCGCAGCCTTTGGTCAGGATCAACTCAGCCAGCGCATCGCGCGTCCCCGATGTTGATGGCGGGCCGTAAACAAGGATCGGAATGGCGGGCAGAGCCGCGTTTACTTCGTTCCAGTTCTTGGCTGTGTTAGGTTTGCCAAACGGGTTTGCAGCGAGCGCTTTGTAAACGTCTTCGGGGGTCAACTTCATGTCCGGGCCACCCTTGGCTTCGGCAAAAGCGATACCGTCAAGACCGACCTGAATTTCGACGATCTTATCGACCTTGTTCTTAACGCAATCCTCGAATTCGGATTTTTTCATGCGGCGCGATGCGTTGGCGATGTCGGGGTGTTGCGATCCAACACCCGCACAAAACAATTTCATGCCAGCGCCTGTGCCATTCTGTTCAATCTTTGGCGCTTTAACGCCCTGCTTTGCCGTTTCCTCGGCGACTGCCGCTGCAAAGTGATACACCGTCGATGAACCAACCGCCCAAGCCGAATCACGCGATCCGCCGGACGACCCACCGCCACATGCGGCAAGTGCCAGTGTAGAAATTGCTGTTGCAATGAGTGTGTTACGTAGTTTCATAGTCCCTATCCCTTTTCGACTCACATACTGTCGGTGTCGTCAGTGTTACAAAGTGGTGACAGTTTCATGACAGTGATTTTCGCGCTGTTTTACAAGGCCCTTGCTAATGGCAGCATGATCGATGCGGTCGTGCCTTCGCCAGTACGGCTGCGGATATCAAAACGGCCCCGGTGGCGTTCGACGATGTGCTTTACAATGGAAAGGCCAAGGCCCGTGCCACCGACTTTGCGGCTTCGCCCGGCATCGACACGGTAAAAACGCTCGGTTAGCCGGGGCAAATGTTCAGGCGAAATGCCGTCGCCTTTGTCAATGATTTCGATCGTGAGCCATCCGGTTGAGGTGGTTTCGATACGGACCAAAACTTCACTGTCAGCAGCGCCATATTTCACCGCGTTATCGACCAGATTGCGGATGACCTGCGCCATCTGGCTACGATCACCCATAATGGGCGCGGGTTCATCGACGCCTTCAATCACGGTTTTGCCGCGGGCCTCCCCTGCCACTTCTCGGCAGATCGTCATCATATCGATGTGGTCGGTGGGGGCTTCGTGCTTCACCGCCTCAATCCGTGACAGCGACATCAGGTCGTCCACCAACGCATGCATACGTTCAGCTTCGTGTTTGATAATATCAAGAAAACGGTTGCGCGTATCGGGGTCCTCGCCCGCTTTGGGATCTTTCAGCGTTTCGACATAGCCAAGCACCGAGGCCAGCGGTGTGCGCAATTCATGGCTGGCATTGGCGACAAAATCGGCATGCGCGCGCGCGATGCTGACCTGAACCGACATATCTTCAAGTGTCACTAAGCGGCGTTCGTTATCTAGATCATGGCAGGTTACTTCCCACAGGCTGCCCGCCGTGGACAGCCCGGTAATTTTCACGCTACCCGGAATGTTCCCAAGAACCAGCGCAACGACTTTGGGATGGCGTAGCGCCAAACGGACATCCTGCCCCTCAATATGCGCGCCAAGCATAAACTGCGCAGCGGGATTGGCGTGTTCGATTTTGTTGTCGGTCAATAACAACGCCGGACGGACCATCAAGTCCAGCATCTTATGGTCAGCAGTTGTGTTCATGGCTCGACTCGCAATGTTCGATGCTCGGAGTGGCGGCGAAACATGACAGTTACATGACAGTGCTGTCACAATCCAATTTTACCACTCATGACTTGTAGAGTGTTAGCCTTTGCCGCTAGCGTTGTCCCGTTAATGGACGCGCGGGTTCGGGGCATTTGCTGTTGCTGGCGGCGGCGTGAAATTCTGCTAAACAGACGTGAGCTTTTTTCTGGGAATAATGTGGCAATGGACGATCAGAACGACAACCTGCCAGGCAAAGTCGCGAAATTACCGACAAGCCGCCGCGCGTTGATGCTGGGCGCAGCCGCTGCGTCCGCAATCGTCACTGTGCGCCCGGCGCTTGCGCAGACCGCAGGATCGGTGCTGAATTGCCAGATCCCTGTTCCTGGACCGCATGGTATTGGCAAAAACATCGATGCTTACGGCAGGCTGGTAACGCCAGATACGCCGGGATCGTTTACTGCGACTGGACAGAAATTCACGGGTGAACAAGTAAAGCGTGCGCTTAGCGGCGGGCAGCTTCCCGGGACGAACTATGACCAAAGCAAAGCTTATGTAAATTACATCCGCCGCCTGCAAGCCGGACAAAGCGGATTTACGTGCTATGCTTCGCTGCAAATGCCCCGCTAAGCAAAGACGGCTAAGCCTAATTCATTGAAATTTGAAGTTGGTGCGCTAGGCCCTGTGCATGGTGGCGCCGACGACATATTATATCGCTGAATCGGCGGATCAATTATTGGTCGAGCCGCTGGATGCGATGACGCTGATCTATCACCGGCGCGCGGGCATTACGCATATGGTTGCGGAACCTGTCCCTGAAATTTTGGCTGCGATGGGGGACAAGGCCATTTCCGCCGCGATGGTGGTGGCCAAACTTTCGGACCAGTTCGATTTGGGCACAGACCAAGATGCCGAAGCAGTTGTCGCCGCGCGGCTGGACGAGCTTGCGGAACTCGGTCTGATCCAACGGATCCAACGCAATGCTTGAATTTCGCGTTCAGGTTGGCCCCGCCGGTTTCCGTATCGGATCGCGCTGGCGGCAACCAGTGGAGCAGTTGGCAGCACTGTACGCGGATTATCCCACGCCCGAAATTCCCGACTTCACCGTGCGGCTGGATGCGCCCAGCTTGCTCCGCCGGTTCGTCCGCAAATCCGTCGCCATCGACGGCGATTACATGTTGCCCGATGCAGTGCCATTGCCGTTTGATCAAGCGCTTCTCGCGGCTGAAATGGGGATGAACTTGCAAATGGCGCTGGGTTGGCGACGGCATTTGTTGCTGCACGCCAGCGCGGTCGAACGCGACGGGCGCGCGCTGATTATGACTGGCGAATCAGGGTCGGGGAAATCTACGCTGTCGGCATTGCTTGGCCAAAGGGGCTGGCGGTTTATGGGCGACGAATTTGTTTTGCTTGATCTTGAAAGCGGCGCGGCGACGCCATTTCCGCGTCTGATCAGCCTGAAGAACGAAGCCATTGCCGCAATGCAAACGGCCGCCCCTGACGCTGTCTTTGGGCCGTTGATGAAGGCAACACCCAAAGGCGACATCATGCATATGGTGCCGCCGTCCGCCGCCATCACGCGCATGGCGGAAAGCGCGCCGCCAGCGTTGCTGCTCTTCCCAAGCTTTGGCCATTTGCCTGCGGTGCGCGAAGTTGCGCCGGGCGAGAATTTCATGCGGATGACGCAAGCATCGACGAACTATGTTGCGCTGGGCGAGGCAGGTTTTCGTGCCATGACGCGGTTTGTAAAATCGGTGCCCGCGCGGGCGATTGACTATCAAACGAGTGACGAGGCGGTGGCATTGGTCGAACGGCTGTGGGAGCGGCTGACATGATCCGGAATGCGATGGTGTTAGTGAGCGCTCTGCGCGATCCCGCCACCACGCGCGCGCTGGATGCGAATGGCTGGACTGCGTTAATCGCAATGGCGCGTGCAGAGCAATTGATCGGCACGTTGGCGCACCAGCTGCGGGCGGAGACGGTTCCGGCCAAGGTTGCCGAAATCCTAAGTGACACCTGCAGCAACGCCGAGCACCAAAAGCGTTCCGCCCTGTGGGAGGCGGATTGTGCCGCGCGGGCGTTGTCGGAATATGACGGCAAGATTGTGCTGCTGAAAGGCACAGCCTATGTTGCGGCAGGCTTACAGGCTGGCGAAGGACGCCACATCGGCGATCTCGACATTCTGGTTGCGCACGATGATTTGCTGCACGTGGAAAGCGCGCTGCTGTCCAAAGGCGGCTGGGAATGGGTCAAAGAAGACGCCTATGACGACGCCTATTACCGCATCCATATGCACGAGCTGCCCCCGCTGATCCACAAAGACCGCGACCGGATGATTGATGTGCACCACACAATCCTGCCGCTGACGGCAGGGCCGACGCCGGATGCTGTGGGGTTGTTGGGGGACTCCAAACCCCTCCCCTTCAGGGGAGGGGTTGGGCTAAGGCTTTATACTCTCTCCCCCACCGACATGACAATCCATTGCGCGACACACCTGATTGCTGACGGGGACCTTACAGGCGGCCTTCGCAACCTATGGGACATGCACTGCCTGCTGACCGAGTTTTCCGCCACTGACAGCGACTATTTTGCGCAGCTCCAAACGCGCGCCGAACACCACCAACTCTGGCCAGCCGCCCACCGCGCAGTCCGGCTAGCACATTTACTTTACGGCACCGACATTCCCAAAGAATGGCAAGACCGGAACCGCCACGACAAATGGTTCGTCCGCCGCCTCACCGCACGCAACGGCTGGGGCCGACCGACACGCAGATTCACGCGGCTAATCTTCTACATCCGCTCCCATTTACTCCGTATGCCGCCGCTCATGCTGGCGCGGCACTTGTTCACCAAATGGCGTAAGGCTAAGGATAAGACATGACACAGATAGCAGCCATCATCCTTGCCGCGGGCAAAGGCACCCGCATGAAATCTGACACGCATAAAGTGCTGCACCCGATTGCGGGTCGCCCCATGCTGATGCACCTGATGGCCAGCGTCGATGCGCTGTCGCCTGCGAAAAAGGTGGTTGTTGTCGGCAGTGGTAAGGATCAGCTGGAGGCGGCGTTGGCGGGCTCAGCTGATCTTGCTGTGCAAGAGCCGCAACTGGGTACTGGCCACGCGGTGCAGATGGCTGAGGGTGCGCTGGCGTCCTTCGACGGCGATGTTTTGATCCTGTACGGTGATGTGCCGTTTGTGCCGACTGTAACCATGCAAGCGATGGTGGACCGGCTGAACGCAGCGGATGCGCCTGCGGTTGTCGTGCTCGCGTTCGAACCCGAAGACCCCACCGGCTATGGCCGCGTGATCGTTAAAGGCGGACGCATCGTCAAAATGGTCGAGCAAAAGGATGCGAGCGAAGCGGAAAAGTCGGTCAAGCTCTCCAACTCCGGCCTGATGGCGGTGAAGGCGAAGGACTTGTTTGCGCTGCTCGCTCGCGTCACCGACGACAACGCGCAGAAAGAATTTTACCTGACGGACATCGTCAACATCGCCAACGCGGACGGCCGTTTTTGTGTCGCGGTGACGGCGGACCCCTATGATGTCGCAGGCATCAACAGCCGCGCGCAATTGGCGGAGATGGAGGGCGAATGGCAAGCCCGCCGCCGCGTGCAAGCAATGGACGACGGCGCGACGCTGATCGCGCCCGAGACTGTCTGGTTCGCTTTTGACACTGTTATCGGCCGCGACGTGCTGATCGAGCCAAACGTGTTCTTCGGCCCAGGCGTGACAGTGGCCGACCACGCCAAAATCCGCGCGAACTGCCATATTGAGGGAACCAGCATCGGCGTGGGAGCCGAAGTCGGCCCGTTCGCAAGACTCCGCCCCGGCACAGTGCTGGAGGAAAAAACCAAGATCGGCAATTTCGTTGAGGTCAAAAAAGCACGCTTTGGCGAAGGCGCAAAGGCCAATCATTTGAGCTATATTGGCGACGCCGATGTGGGCGCAAAGGCGAACATCGGCGCAGGCACAATCACCTGCAACTATGACGGCTATTTCAAATATCAAACGGTCATCGGCGAAGGCGCGTTTATCGGCAGCAACTCAGCTCTAATCGCACCAGTCAAGATCGGGCGGGACGCAATAGTGGCGGCAGGCAGCGCAGTGTCCCGCGACGTAGCCGACGGCGAACTCCGCATGGTGCGGGCTGAGCAACTTGTAAAACCGGGTTGGGCGGATCGCTTTCACGACGCGATGCGGCGGAAGAAAGGAGGGAAGTGAAGGATGTCAGCATCCGAATGGCAGAAATCGGGCTGCTCTTTGCAGCACTATTTTTGTGCTTACCCCCCCGGTGCCATCCACTGAAACAGCGACGCTTCCGTTATTTCCGTCAGCTGCTTTCGCCACATTCTTTTTTGCCGCAAGCCGCGTTTTGCGTTGGAAAGCCCATTGGTGGTGGGCGCTTGCAGAGACTGTTGTGTTTTTGGTATTTGCCTACGTGTTAAACGCAGCAGTGAACCTGATTTACGTTCTTTGACTGAATTTCAAATCTTGGCAGCCAAGCTAATTTTCGTGCTGAATTGAACAAACGGTCGCGCCAACCCATCGCAGGACCACTTATAACCTAGCCTAGTTTTTCGGGCGGTCATCGGTTGCTGTAGTTTCAGCATCGAGCTCGCCATCACCAACCGTAACTTCGCCGCGATTGATTTTGCCCTGACGCAGCAGGATCAATGTCTTGTCGCGGATCTGGTTGGTGTACGACGCGATCGCATAGCTTTGTGAATCCTTGACCGGCTTGCCATCTATTGTCACGTTACCGATCACAATCGGTCCGCGCCCACCCTCCATGTCCGCGATATCATAGTCATAGGCGTTGGTTTTCAACGCGCCTGTTTTGGCAAGCTCCGCCGCGACATCATCCCACATATATGCCTGAAAATGATCGCGCAGGTCTTGTTCAAAATTGGTGAAATAGAACCGCGCCGCATCCCTGTAAATTTTCGACACGCCACCCCGGCTGAACGACCGCAGCGAGTTTACAAATTCGTCCGCATTCTGATTGAGCAGCTTTTCGGTATTCGCCGCAGTAAACGCCTGCCCTTGCAGCGTCGGCGAACCGATATCGCCTTGGAAAAACCCGTACATCACCTTTGGATCTTTCCAGTTCGGAAAAACGATATTTTCGCGGATATCGCGCAAGCTTAGGCTTGTGCCACCAACCGAAATCACTTTGGCATCGTGCATCGCAACTTTGCCCGGCCCGATCAGCATTTTGCTAGGCTGCGCCACTGGGTAATTTTCCGCGATCAGCATAATGACAGTGACATTGTGCAGGTTCAGCCAATATGCCAGCTGCTCCCTTTTTGACAGCGAAGCGATGTCGACCGCTGCGTTTAATTCCTCCAGCTCGCGTTTATATTCCCGCAATATCTCGACATGCTCTTGGTTAAGCTTCGAAAAAGGGATCTTATTTCCTTCTTGCCGATAGGGCGAAGTATGTTCGCCGATAAACCGGCTGCCGGTTAATGGCTCCGGTTTTGGCGCGATCTGCCGCGTCGATAGTCCAGTCAAAAACACCAGATTGTTGAGAATTTGATCGAGAAACGCATAATCAATTTTGACTTGAGCTGTGGGGTTCGGCGTAAATTTCGCAAATTCCGCAGCAGTGGCAGGGCGCGCGGATTGTTCGACGGCTGCATCTTGTGCGAACACATTCGTCGATATCAATAACGACAGAGCCGCTACCCCTGAACGCAAAACTGTAATCCGCATTAAAAAATCCCTTTAGCTAAGCCAGCTTCACTATCCAGCAGCGTTGATGCTGCTATCATTACAGCGGCGGATATCACAACTGCGCGACAAGCAACAAACCCGCTCGACCAATCTCCCATAACCGTCGACCAGATACAATGTCTTCGCGTCGCCTTGACATGATATCATGATATGATATCATTATATCATGACTCGCATCCTCGCCGACTTGCCCGATGAAGACATCAAATGGCTCGACCAGCTCGCCGCAGAGCAGGGCAAGTCGCGGGCGGCTGTGTTGCGCGAGGCAGTGGTCGCTTATCGGCCAGAGCATTCTGAAAGCGATACTGACTGGATCGATAAGGGGTTCGGCCTTTGGGCGCGACATGGCGTGGAGTATGATCCGCAGGAGTATGATCGCAAACGCCGTGCCGAATGGACGCGTTACTGGGACGATGATTATGAGGAAGTGCGCGCTGAATCTCCGGATATGTTCGACGAAGAAGATGATCGTCAGCGGCAAATTTACCTCGACATGATCGCAGGCAAATATCCAACGGCTAAATCGCAAAATCAAAAATGAGTGGTTTTACCTTTGACGCGAATATCGTGATCGATGCGCTTGCGGGATACGAACCGGCACGTGTGGAAATCCGCCGCGCTGTTGAACGGGGTTCGCGACCTTGGATCAGCCGCATGGCGTGGATTGAAGTGCTATCAAAAGGCGAAGAATCAGTAGTCCGAGAAGCGATGGCATTTCTTTCGCGCTTTGGGTTGGATGAAATTGATGACGAGATTTCCCGTCGAGCCGCTGCTTTGCGTCGTGAGCGACCTAGGCTGAAATCGCCAGACGCGATCATTCTCGCTACGGCACAGGCTCGTGGTCGCGTACTTATTACACGAAATACAAAGGATTTTCCGGCAGAGATGCCGGGCATCCGCGTTCCCTATACGCTTTAAGAAGAAAGACCGAAAAACCATGTGCGGAATTATAGGCATAGTTGGCAAATCCCCTGTCTCTGACCGTTTGGTCGATGGGCTGAAACGGATGGAATATCGCGGCTATGACAGCGCGGGCGTCTGCACTGTGCATAATGGTCAGCTGATCCGCCGCCGTGCGGAGGGAAAGCTGGCGAACCTTGTTGCCGTTCTGAAATCCGACGATGCGGCGGGCAATATCGGCATCGCGCATACCCGCTGGGCCACGCACGGCGCGCCGACGACCAGCAACGCACATCCCCATGCAACCGGCGAAGTGGCGCTGGTGCACAACGGCATTATCGAGAATTTCAAACAGCTGCGCGATGAGCTGACCGCGCGCGGTCGCCGCTTTGAAAGCGAAACCGATACAGAGGTTGTCGCGCATCTGATGTCTGAACAGGTTGAGGCTGGCCATTCGCCCGCCGAGGCCGTCAAAGCCGTTCTCCCCCGTCTGCGCGGTGCCTTTGCGCTGGCGATTGCGTTCCGCGAATTTCCCGATTTCTTGATCGGCGCGCGCCTCGGTTCGCCTTTGGTGGTTGGTTACGGTGACGGCGAAACCTATCTGGGTTCCGACGCGCTGGCGCTCGCCCCGTTGACGCAGCAGATTGCCTATCTGGAGGAAGGCGACTGGGTCGTAATTGCCCGCGAAGGTGCGCAGATTTTTGATAAGGGCAATAATCCGGTCGAGCGCGAAGTTACCACGTCGGGCGTGTCGGCAGCATCGATCGAAAAGGGCAATTACCGCCATTATATGCAGAAAGAGATTTTTGAACAGCCCACCGTGGTCGCGCAAACGCTCCAAAGCTACATCCGCCCATTGGAACAAACCGTCGCGCTTCCGCAGATGGATTTTGACCTCGCGGGGGTAAAGCGCATCACGATCGTTGCCTGCGGAACCTCGTTTTACGCAGGGATGGTTGCCAAATACTGGTTCGAAACCTTTGCCCGCGTGCCGGTGGACATCGATGTCGCGTCCGAATTCCGCTACCGCGATCCGGTGTTGGAGGAAGGCGGCTTAGCCTTGTTTATCTCGCAATCGGGCGAGACCGCCGACACCCTCGCCGCGCTGCGCCATTGCAAGGAAAATGGCCAAACCATCGCCGTCGTCGTCAACGTGCC
>JAYVGQ010000087.1:0-18194 GCA_043771985.1 Sphingomonadales bacterium | reverse complement strand
TTTAGATATAGAAAGGCATGTTATGAAATTTCGTCCATTACATGACCGTGTTCTCGTCCGCCGTGTCGAGGCCGAAGCGAAAACTGCTGGCGGGATCATCATCCCTGATACAGCGCAAGAAAAGCCACAAGAAGGCGAAGTCGTTGCCGCTGGTGAAGGCGCGTATAATGAAGACGGCGAACGCATAAAGCTCGACGTAAAAATCGGCGACAAGATCCTGTTCGGCAAATGGTCGGGCACCGAAGTCAAGGTTGACGGTGAAGACCTGTTGATCATGAAGGAATCGGATATTTTGGGAATCGTAGGGTAACACCGGTTAGGTGAGACCTTAGTGTGACTTTAGAATGAACTTGCGCAGTTTACTGCGCTTTTTAAAGGAAAAACATCATGGCTGCAAAAGACGTGAAATTTGGCCGCGATGCGCGTGAACGCATCCTGCGCGGCGTAGACATCCTCGCCGACGCGGTGAAGGTAACTTTGGGCCCTAAAGGCCGTAACGTTGTCATCGACAAAAGCTTTGGCGCACCGCGCATTACCAAGGACGGCGTTACCGTCGCTAAGGAAATCGAACTGAAAGACAAGTTCGAAAACATGGGCGCACAGATGGTCCGCGAAGTTGCTTCAAAGACCAACGACATCGCCGGTGACGGCACAACCACTGCGACTGTTCTTGCTCAAGCCATCGTTCGTGAAGGCATGAAGTCGGTTGCAGCGGGCATGAACCCGATGGACCTGAAACGCGGTATCGACCTTGCGGTCACCACCGTTGTTGCAGACCTTGCAAAACGCTCCAAGCCTGTTGCTGGTTCATCGGAAATCGCACAGGTCGGCACCATCTCTGCCAATGGCGAAGCCGAAATCGGCGAGATGATTGCCAAGGCGATGGAAAAAGTCGGTAAAGAAGGCGTTATCACTGTTGAAGAAGCTAAGGGCCGCGAAAGCGAGCTCGAAGTGGTTGAAGGCATGCAGTTTGACCGCGGTTATCTGTCGCCATATTTCATCACCAACACCGAAAAAATGTCAGTCGAGTTAGACAACCCGTACATCCTGATCCACGAAAAGAAGCTTGGCAATTTGCAAGCCATGCTGCCAATTTTGGAAGCAGTGGTGCAATCGGGTCGTCCTTTGCTGATTATCGCAGAAGACGTCGAAGGCGAAGCGCTTGCAACTCTGGTCGTCAACAAGCTGCGTGGCGGTTTGAAGATCGCTGCGGTCAAGGCTCCTGGCTTTGGCGATCGCCGTAAAGCGATGCTCGAAGATATCGCGATCCTCACCAAGGGTGAAATGATCAGCGAAGATCTGGGCATCAAGCTTGAAACTGTGACTCTGGGCATGCTCGGCCAAGCCAAGCGCGTTTCGATTGATAAGGACAACACCATCATCGTCGATGGTGCAGGTGAATCCGATGCAATCAAGGGCCGCGTCGAGGCCATCCGTTCGCAGATCGAAAACACGACATCTGACTACGACAAAGAAAAGCTGCAAGAACGTTTGGCGAAACTCGCTGGCGGTGTTGCCGTTATCAAAGTCGGTGGTTCGACCGAAGTTGAAGTGAAAGAACGCAAGGACCGCGTCGACGATGCGCTGCACGCAACCCGCGCAGCTGTCGAAGAAGGCATCGTCCCCGGCGGCGGAACAGCACTTCTTTATGCAACCAAAGCTTTGGACGGCATGAAGGGCGTCAATGACGACCAGACACGTGGTATCGACATCATCCGCAAGGCAATTGTCACACCATTACGTCAGATCGCGGCAAATGCTGGTTTTGACGGTGCAGTTGTCTCGGGCAATTTGCTGCGTGAAAACGACGAAACCATGGGCTTTAACGCATCGACTGATGTGTATGAAAACCTGGTGACCTCGGGCGTTATTGACCCGACCAAAGTCGTTCGCACAGCGTTGCAAGATGCTGCATCGGTCGCGGGTCTTTTGATCACAACCGAAGCTGCTATCTCTGATGCGCCAGAAGACAAGGGCGCCGGTGGCGGTATGCCCGGCGGCATGGGCGGAATGGGCGGCATGGGCGGTATGGATTTCTAAATCCAAACGCTCGGCTCAGGCTGAAACAAATGGGGCCGGTGGGGAAACTCGCCGGCCTTTTTGCTATTTGCCTCGTTGTGTTATCTATGTAATACAGTTTGTGCATAGGAGATAATGATGAGCGAACATTGGAAAGTTATCCTAGGCGTCGCTGCGACGATGGTTGCTGTGCATGTCGCCAACCTATTTACGGGCGGGTATCTCTCCAATTTCGGTATCGAACCGCGCGAGATTGGCGGCGCATATACAATCGCGACCGCGCCGTTCATTCATTCCGATGTGGCGCATTTGGGCAGCAACCTTGCTGCATTCGTGGTGCTTGGCTCTCTGGTTCTGCTTCAAGGCTTGCGTTATTTTGTAAAGGCGAGCGCCGTGATTATCGGTGTGGGCGGCGCACTCGTCTGGCTGTTTGCGCGCCCCGGCGACCATATCGGCGCAAGCGGATGGATATTCGGGCTTTGGAGCCTCGTCATTGCATTGGCGTGGTTTGACCGTAGCCCGCGCAACATAGCCATCGCGCTTGCCGTGGTGTTCTTTTACGGTGGCATGGTTTTTGGTGTGTTACCGACTGAGGGCTACATCTCGTTTGAATCGCATCTGTTTGGAGCAATCGCTGGCGTGTTCGCCGCGTTCACTTTGGCCAAAAAGCCGGTCGAGTTCATTCCGGAAGCGCGGGTAGGAGAGCTGAAATTCTGGCCCACGGACGACAAAATTAAATCCCGCCGATAACCGACCCATGTCCCGCCTGATCCTGTTCAACAAGCCGTTCGGCGTGCTGCCGCAATTCACAGATAGCGGAACCACAGGCTCGCCGCGCCCAACGCTATCGGATTATATCGCCATTCCCGGCGTCTATCCGGCAGGGCGGCTGGATATGGATAGCGAGGGCCTGATGCTTCTGACTGATGATGGCCGGTTGCAGGCGCGGATATCGGACCCGAAGTTTAAGTTGCCCAAAACCTATCTGGTACAGGTGGAGGGCGCAGTCACCGACGAGGCACTCGCCGCCCTGCGCAAAGGCGTAATGCTGAAAGACGGCTTGACCTTATCCGCCGAGGCCGAACGCATCGATGACCCCGGGCTCTGGCCCCGCGACCCACCCATCCGCGTTCGGTTAAGCATCCCCGATAGCTGGATGAAACTCACCATCCGCGAAGGCCGTAACCGCCAAGTGCGCCGCATGACCGCAGCGGTGGGGTTCCCGACTTTGCGGCTTGTGCGCTGGTCGGTTGGGGAATGGAATGTCGACGGCTTGGCGTTGGGGGAGTGGCAATCGATTGACGTTTTCTGAGTCGTTTTCGGGTGCAGGTGCGAGATAGCCATATTCTCAACCGCATTAATCGACTTATTTATGATTTTGGACCATTGAATATATTCGATAAATTGCCGCATCCGATTTCTGTTGCATTGCAAAATAAGAGGCGTAATTGCCGCCGCCCTACAACAGAGGTTTCCGGTCATGCCAACTACGCATTCGGGTTCAGTTGATTCCCCATCTATCCACAAACATTCCCTAGCCGCGCTTACCATCGGCGCCATCGGCGTCGTCTTTGGCGACATCGGCACCAGCCCGCTTTACGCTTTTCGAGAGGCGCTCCATCACAGCGCGCCATCGGGCGGCATTCAAGAGGCGGCGATATTCGGCGTGTTGAGTCTCGCGATCTGGTCGCTGATCCTTGTCGTCACGATCAAATATGTCATTTTCCTTATGCGCGCCGACAACGACGGCGAGGGCGGTGTGCTTGCGCTGTTGGCGCTTGCCGGTCGCGGCATTGGTGGGCGCAAAGGGGCAATCCTTGTGCTCGGCGCGATAGGCGCTGCGTTGTTTTACGGCGATGCGATCATTACGCCTGCGTTGTCGGTTTTATCGGCGGTGGAGGGAACCAAAACCATCCCCGGTATCGGCGATAGCATTTCGCAGCAGACGATCATTAACATCACGATGGTTATCCTGATCGGCCTGTTCGCCATTCAATCGCGCGGCACGGCTTTGGTGTCAAAACTGTTTGGCCCAATTTGCGTCGTCTGGTTTCTCGCCATCGGTGGCCTCGGCCTGATGCACATATCGGATTATCCCGGCATATTGGGTGCATTGTCGCCGCATCATGCCGTATCGTTTCTGACCAGCAATGGCATGATCGGATTGATTGTCCTCGGCTCGGTATTTTTGACCGTAACAGGTGCAGAAGCATTGACTGCTGACATGGGCCATTTCGGGCCTTTCCCAATTCGGCTCGGCTGGTTCCTGCTTGTCTTCCCCGCGCTTAGCCTGAACTATTTCGGCCAAGGCGCGTTTGCAATGGCAGCGTTAGAACAGGCACAAGCTGCCGGTGTTCCATTGGAGACCAAAGACTGGTTCTTCCTGATGTCGCCTGAGATTTTGCGCGTTCCGCTCATCATCCTGGCTGGTCTCGCCACGATCATCGCCAGCCAAGCGGTTATCACCGGTGCCTATTCATTGACGCAGCAAGCCATCCAGCTGGGCCTGTTGCCCCGCATGAAAATTGTGCAGACATCGCCGGGTAATGCAGGGCAAATCTATATTCCTGCGATCAACTGGATGTTGCTGTTCGGCGTTTGGGTATTGGTCGTGCAGTTCCGTAGTTCGTCGGCGATGGCCTCGGCTTATGGTATCGCGGTTACGGGCACGATGGTGGTCACTACCTGTCTGGCCTTTGTCGTGGTGCATAAGCTGTGGAAATGGAGCCTCGCCAAATCATTGGCGGTGATCGTTCCATTCCTTGCCATCGACATGATCTTTTTCGGCGCGAACATTTTGCGCGTGGCTGATGGCGGCTGGGCTCCATTGGGTGTCGGTGCGCTCATCTGCCTCATCATCTGGATTTGGGTGCGCGGCAAAAAGATTATCGATGTGAAGGAGAACGAAGGCGCGATGACTTTGGCAGAACTTGCCAAGTCTCTGGCCAAACGCCCGCCCGCACGTGTAGATGGAACGGCGGTGTATCTAAGCGCCAATCCTGAAGGTGTGCCGGGAACGATCTTGCATAACTTAAAGCACAACCGCGTGCTGCATGATCGCAATATCGTGCTGACGGTGAAGACGGCCGGCGTGCCGCATGTGGCGGAAAGCGAGCGCGTCGAATATCAGCCCGTCGATGCCAATTTCACCCGCATCGTCCTGCGTTACGGCTTTATGGACACGCCGGATGTGCCGCACGATCTGGCGCAGGCGCTTCCGAAATCCGAAGCCGCTTTGCGGCCGATGACGACCAGCTATTTTGTCGGACGCAATGTGTTGGCGGCATCAAAGGATGAAGGCTTGCCGTTCTGGCAGGACATGATTCTGATATTCCTGCAACGAAACGCCTATAATCCGGCAGAGTTTTTCAAAATTCCATCGAACCGGATTGTGGCACTTGGCGCGCAGGTGGTCGTTTAAGCGTTGGGCCGCACCACGCGCCGTCCCTTGGTGCGGCTGGTCAGATGGAACAGATTGCACCGGTCGCAGCGATAGGGATGCAAAGCAAAGTCGACGCGCTGGGCGATATCCAGCGCGTCGACTTTTGTCGCAAAACGCGCCTTTTTTATGCAGATACTTAGGCGGGTTCGCATGTCAGTCGTCTTGATCGAACGCGATGCTGCCTTGGTTGTAGAGTTGCACCAGCAAAGCCATCGTTGGTTCGGAGTGTATTAGGTCTGGATTGATGACCACCTCATCTTGCGCGCAGACTGTTTCGGCAAATGACGCGGCATCGCCCACCGTTTCAAAACATTCGCCATCCACGAACAGCAATACCGCTCCCTCATCCTGCCGCACAAACGAAAATCGGCTGGCTGGGTTTCGGGTTAGGGGTTCGCCGTTTGCGATCCATTCTTGCAGCTGCCCGGCCTCACCAGGTTCCTCTGGCGTCCAGTCCACCTCTGGATATTTGGGCGCGCTGCTATATTCGCCGAACCATCTCGCAAAGGCATCGCGGTCGGCTAGTTTTTCGGTGACCATTTGGTGCAGCGCTCCCAGCGCCGCTGCCGAAATCTCGCCGGGGTTGGCTTGCGAGGGCAAACCGGGGTCTGCGTACCGATCATCATCCTCCATCTCTGCGACCAGATCATCGGCGAAGCTGGTAATCAGTTCGTGCCGCGACGGCGCGCGAAAGCCGATGGAATAGGTCATGCAATCATCGCCAACGGCGACGCCATCATGCGCGATACGCGGCGGGACATAGAGGATATCGCCGAGTTCCAGCAGCCATTCGTCGGTCGCCTGAAAATCCGCGAGCAATCGCAATTCGTCATGCGGCAACAGTGCGCTGGTGTCGTCACACATCTGCCCCACACGCCAGCGCCGCTGTCCGCGGCCCTGAATCAGGAACACATCATATTGGTCAAAATGCGGGCCGACACCGCCGCCATCGGTCGCGTAGCTGACCATGACATCGTCAATCCGCCAATTGGGGATGAAGCGGAATCGGGCAAGCAACGCAGCAACCGCTGGCACATGATGGTCCACCGCCTGCACCAGTAATGTCGATGGTTCTTGACCCAATGCAGCAAAGCGCGCCTCGGCCAGCGGGCCGTGCTCAACCGCCCAGCTGCCTTGCGCGCCGATGATCAGCCGCGATTCTACCTCTGGCTCACACGCCAATCCGGCGAGCTCATCTGGCTCCAGCGGGTTGGTCCAGTCCACAAAAGCATTGCGGATCAACAGCGGTTTTTGCTGCCAATAGTCGCGCAGGAATGTTTCGATGTCGAAGTTGTTTAGCTTCATCCGAACTTGGCCAGCATTTCGCCCATTTTCTGGTGGAGCATGTTGACCGCTTTCAACGGGCGGACCATGACTTTGAAATGGGTAATCAGGCCGTCGTCGTTGCACGAAATCATATCGATGCCGTTGATCGCGATGCCATCAATCTCAGTTGTGAATTCCAGCACAGAGCTGTTCTCGCGGTGCCATTCGCCGACATAACGGAAACTGTCATTGCCCAATGTGAAGCCAGCGGCGGCTAGATATTTGGCGGTGATCGCTTTGCCCTTTTGCGGGGTGTGGACGACGGGGCTTTCAAACACGCAATCGTCGTGGAGGATCGCAGAGATTGCCTCTACGTCGCGAGACATGGCGACTTTGTGCCAGATTTCAGCAGGATTATGTGGCATTGGCTATGCTCCCTTAACGTTTGCGGACAAATTCGGCGCGCAGGACAAGGCCTTTGATGCCATCAAAGCGGCAGTCAATTTCCTGTGCATCGCCGGTCAAACGGATCGATTTGATCAGCGTGCCGCGCTTCAACGTTTGGCCTGCGCCTTTGACGTCGAGGTCCTTTATCAACGTCACCTGATCGCCATCGACCAAGACATTGCCGACTGCGTCTCGGACTTCCACCTTGCCTGCGTTGGCTGCTTTTTCGGCGGCATCGGCGGCGCTAATCCACTCACCGCTTTCCTCGTCATAAACGTAATCGTCGTCGCTCATGTTCAGTATCCCAGATCAAGGTTGACGAGTGGCGCAAGCGGTTCGCCTTTGCGATACCGTTCAAGATTCTCAAAGAAACGCTCCGCCGAGCGGACGAACATCTTGTCCTGCGCGCGGCCAGACAGGTGCATCGTAATATGCGCATTATTCAGCGACCACAGCACATGGTCGGCGGGCAAAGGCTCTGGCGTCGTCACATCAAGGAACGCGGCGGCAATGTGTTTTTGTTGCAATGCCGTCACCAAGGCATTCTGATCGACAACTGACCCGCGCGCGATGTTGATCAGGACTGCGCTGGGCTTCATCGCGCTCAGTTCGTCCGCGCCGATCATGCCGTCGGTTTCTGTGGTCGCGGGGACGGCAAGGATCACCCAGTCAAATTCGCCCAGTCTTGCGCGCCATTGGTCGGGTGTCAGCACGCCGGGGGCAGGGGTGCGGCGGACGACGGTTACGTCCACGGCAAACGCCTTCAACCGTTCCTCAATCAACGATCCGATGGCGCCATAGCCAAGGATGAGGGCCTTTGACCCGAACAGTTCGACCTTGCCGGGCGAGTCTTGCAACCACTCGCGTCGGTCAGCTGCGCGCACAACTTCGCGATAGCCCTTAGCGACGGTCAGCATCCCCATCACGACATATTCGGCGATGGTGATGGCGTTGATCCCCGCGCCATTGGTCACCGCGCAACCCTGTGCCCTTAGCTGCGCCAACGGCATGCCATCGACACCGGCATAGATGCTGTTCAGCCATTTCATGTTGGTCGCGGCACCAATTATTGCGGCCATATCGGCTTTGTCATACATATCGAACCAGCCAATTTCCGCCTGCGGGGCAAGGGCCATGCCTTCGTCCTTTGACATATACCAATGCGGTTCCACCCAATCGGGCAGGCGTGGTTCGATAAGAGCGCGGACAAGGCCTGCCATCACCAGTTTGGTTTTGGTCATGAAGATACCTTCCTAAATTCCCGTTTGCATCGAGCGCAGTCGAGATGCCGTGGCGTTGCACTAGACCGATGGGTATCTCGACTTCGCTCGACACGAACGGGATGAGGAAACTTACACATCCAACTTCCAATCCCAACCCAGCGGATCACCGTCCATGACTTCAACGCCCTTGGCGATCAGATCGTCGCGGATCCGGTCGGATGTGGCGAAGTCCTTAGCGGCGCGCGCTTCCTTGCGGGCGGCAAGCGCGGTTTTGATTTCGGCCTTGGTGATGACAGCGGCTTTGGGGCGGATGCGGAGGTCGGTGCGGGTGAGTGTGAGGAGATTGAGGCCTAGGAGTTGATCGATAAATCCCACCATCGACAGCTGTTCTTCCGCAGTTGCGTCGTTCAATTCGAGAGCCGACTGAGTCCATAGCAGAAGGCCGGGAGTGTTGAGATCATCGCAGGCTGATCCATCAATTAACTCAAAAAGACCACCAAAACGTAGCCAAATAGACTCGTCACCCTGAACTTGTTTCAGGGTCCATTTCTCCGACTCAACCGCCGGTTCGTTCTGCACGATGGATGCTGAAACAAGTTCAGCATGACGGGCCTTGAGGGTTGTGACCCCCATCACCATTCGCTTCAATCTTACAAACGCCGCCTGCAGCCCCTCCCAGCTAAACTCCAACTCACTCCGGTAATGCGCCTGCAGGCACATCAGGCGATAGGCGAGGGGGTGGAAGCCTTTGTCGATGAGGAGTTGGATGCGCAGGAACTCGCCCGACGATTTCGACATCTTACCCGACCGTTCGATCAGGAAGTTGTTGTGCATCCAGATTTTTGCGCCTGAATGGTCGCCGCCGCAACGCGCCTGATTTTGCGCGATCTCGTTGGGGTGATGGATTTCGCGGTGGTCGATGCCGCCGGTGTGGATGTCAAACGGCAGGCCAAGCAACGCCTCTGACATTACCGAGCATTCCAGATGCCAGCCCGGCGCGCCTTTGCCCCATGGCGAATCCCACTCCATTTGGCGGCTTTCGCCAGCAGGCGTATTGCGCCAGATCGCAAAGTCGGCCGCATGGCGTTTGCCATCGACAGCCTCGATGCGGCCTTCGGTTTGCGATTCATTGGCCTCAGTCTTCGCCCGCGCCAATGCGCCATAATCGGCAACCGTCGAGGTATCGAAATACAGGCCGCTATCCAGTTCATAGCAATGCTTGTCAGCAATCGACTTCGCAAACGCGATCATCGCCGGAACATAGTCAGTGGCAATTGACCAATGCGCCGGTTCGCGGATATTTAGCGCCTTTACATCGGCCCAATAGGCCTCGGTATAGTGCCGCGCGATGTCCCAGATCGACTGCGCTTGACCTTTTGCAGCGAGTTGGGCCGCCACCTTCTCCATCTTGTCCTCACCGGCATCGGCATCATCGGTCAGATGGCCGACATCGGTGATGTTGATGACATGGGTGAGTTTATAGCCCTTATAGCTCAGCACCCGGCCAAGCGTATCGGCAAAGACATAAGCGCGCATATTGCCAATGTGCGGGTAGTTATAGACCGTGGGGCCGCAGGTATAGACGCGGGCCTCGCCCTGATGGACGGGGATGAAAGGTTCGATTTGCCGCGTTAGGCTGTTGAAGAGTTTAAGCTCGGACATGCTGAGGGCGATGGCTTAGGTTGCATAAGAGGTCAACTTTTCTGTTCCCTTTCCAGTGGGAGAGGGTTGCGAAAGCTTGGCAGCGTGCTGCCTAGCTGTAGCTGGGTGAGGGGTTGTGCGCTGTCGATGGCTCACAACCCCTCACCAACTCCGCCTATCCAGCACAGCTGGTAAGGCTTCATATCCTCTCCCACTGGAGAGGATATTCCTAAAACCCGTCCCAGCGGATTGCCTGACCAATATCCACACGCGGCACCGCAAAATTGTTAATCGGAACATCCGCATCACGATAGCCAATCGCCATGCCGCAGAAAAAGATGTGCTCGTCGTCGATATTCAACAGCTCGCGCATAAAGGTGCCGTACATTGCCCAGATTTCCTGCGCGCAGCTATCCAGCCCTTCCTCGCGCAGCAACAGCATCACTGTTTGCAACCACATCCCCATGTCGGACCATTGCGGCTGCCCCATATATTTGCGCATGTAGGTGAACAATTGCACGGGCGCGCCGAAACTGTCCCAGTTTTTCGCCATTTGCGCAATGCGCCCCGCGCCATCCTGACGCGCCAGCCCAAGCGCGTCGAACATCGCTTTGCCAACACCGCGGCGCTGGTCTTCGTACCGGCCCTCAAGGCCTTTGGGGTAGATATCATATTCATAATCTTCACCCATCGGTGCGGTCGCGGCTTTAGCTTTGATCTTTGCGGTCAAGTCAGCCAGCGGCTGCCCTGTCAGAATGACCGCGTTCCACGGCTGCGTATTGCCTCCCGACGGCGACGCTTGCGCCTTTGTCAGCACGCGTTGCAGCGTCGCCTGATCGACTGGCTTGTCGGTGAACTGCCGGATAGAACGGCGGGTGGCGACTGCATCAGTTACGTTCATTTTCGGCTCCGGCAAATTTAATCGTCTGATTAAATCAATGTCAGGTCAGAACGGAATTGCAAGCCTATTCCTCGTCAAATAGCCCGGCCAATTGCTCGATCATCGTGCCGCCAAGCTGCTCTGCATCCATGATCGTCACCGCACGTTTATAGTATCGCGTTACGTCATGGCCGATGCCGATGGCGACCAGTTGCACCGGACTGCGCGTTTCGATCATTTCGATGACGCGGCGTAGATGCTGTTCGAGGTAACCGCCGTGGTTGACTGACAGGGTCGAATCATCAACGGGCGCACCGTCGGAGATGACCATCAGGATGCGGCGGTCTTCGGTGCGGCCGATCAGGCGGTTGTGCGCCCAAAGCAGTGCTTCGCCGTCGATGTTTTCTTTCAGCAACCCTTCGCGCATCATCAGGCCCAGATTGCGGCGGGCGTGACGCCAAGGCTCATCGGCTTTTTTGTAAACGATATGGCGCAAGTCGTTGAGGCGGCCGGGCATGGCGGAGCGACCGGCAGACAACCAATCCTCTCGCGCTTGGCCGCCTTTCCATGCGCGAGTGGTGAAGCCCAGAATTTCGGTTTTCACGCCGCAGCGTTCCAACGTGCGCGCCATGATGTCAGCGCTGATCGCCGCGATTGAAATCGGGCGTCCGCGCATCGATCCGCTGTTGTCGATCAGCAATGTGACCACCGTGTCGCGGAACTTGGTTTCACGTTCGACTTTGTACGACAGTGAACTGCCGGGTGACACGACCACGCGCGCCAACCGCGCGGCATCCAGCATGCCTTCTTCCTGGTCAAAATCCCAACTGCGGTTTTGCTGCGCCATCAACCGGCGTTGCAGGCGATTGGCGAGGCGCGTCACGGCACCTTGCAATCCGGCGAGTTGCTGATCGAGATAGGCGCGTAGGCGGTTGAGTTCATCCTCATCGGCCAAATCACTCGCACCGACGATTTCGTCAAATTTGGGGTTCCAGATTTTATAATCCGATTGCGGCAAATGGTCCCAGTTGCGGCGTTGCGGCGCGACCGGCTGCATGCCGTCATCGCCCATTTCGCCATCGCCATCGGCCATGTCGTCCATTTCGGAGTCTTCGGCTTCGCTGTCGGTGGCATCGCCATCATCGGGCTGCGGTTCGGCACGGGCGTCGGCTTGGCCGCTCTCGCCTTCGCCTTCGGCATCGTCGTCGCCGTCTTGCTCTTGCTCGTCATCGCTGTCGTCGCCCGCCTCTTCAGGATCGGTCGGTTCAATCTCACTTTGCGTCAGGTCCAGATGCGCGAGCATGGTTTGTGCAAGCGAGGCAAAAGCGCGCTGATCATCGAGGGCGAGGCCCAGCGCATCCAGATCGCCACCCGCCTTTTCTTCAATCCAACCGCGCAGCAAATCGACGCCTTGCGCCGCGATTGGCGGCACAGGCTGGCCAGTAAGCCGCTCCCGCACGACCAATGCCAATGCCGTCGAGATCGGCACTTCATCAGCGGCTTGGGCACGGCTGATCGGGTCGGTGCGCAGTCGCATGTCAAGCGCGTGGTTCAGGTTGGCGGTCACGCCCATCATCCCCTTTGCGCCCAGTGCCTCAACGCGAGCATTCTCGATGGCATCGAAAGCCGCCCCTGCGATTGCTTCGGTCGGACGCAGCTTTGCGTGGCTGGCAACGTCATGATGTTTCAGCCGCAGGGCAAAACTATCGGCAAAACCGCGCGCTTCGGCGACTTGTTCGATGGGCAGCGAGCGCCCGGGCATTGGCACGCGGAAATTCTTGCCCGCTTGCGTTGGGTTATCAGCGGTGAAGGCCAGCTCGACCTCTGGCTCATGCGCCAGTGCGCGGGAAGTGCCGGTTAGCACCTGTTTGAATTGTTCAAGGGGAGATTGGTCGGCCATGATGTCCCGGCCTTAGCCACCCGAGCAATTAAACTGCAATACCTCGTTTGCCTGGGGTGGCAGCAATTCGCGTACGGCGCGGTTCATCTGCGCGATTTTGTCGAGCGCCGCTGGCTCCGCTGCACAGCTTTGCACTTCATAAAGCTTGCGTGCCTCACGCGCTTTATTCATCGCCTCAGCGCCCAGTAAATGGCGTTCGATACGATAGCTGCTGGTTTTGGGATCAAACTGGATGATCGACACCTGCTGTTCGGTATTTGGCACCAACGTGCGGGTCCATAAGCCACCGTCATCGGCATATTGCGTGCGGTTATTGACACATCCGGTGGCAGACCAGTCAAACTTTACATCAGCGGCGTCGGATACTGTGATCCGGCTGCGACTGCTATCGATGACGCAGATTTGCGGGCCTGCGTTTGCGACAACGGCTTTGGCGGCAGGGTCATTGACTTCTTTTAACGCGGTGCGCGCGCGTTCGTCGATCTGGTCAAAGCCGGGGCGGGTAAACCATGTAACCAGCGCCGCGAGCAGCATTACTGCCGCCAGTCCAACGGCAATCTTGCCATGATTGCGGCGTTCGCGTTCAAACATCTGCCAGCCGGGACCTGCTGCCCCTAACGCGCCAAGCAGCAACAGGATCGTCACCATGATCCGGTTTTCGCGGGCCACAATGATCGCGTATTCGGCGTCTTTGCGCGCTTCGCCGAATGTTTTGGTGCGCACAGCATCAGCTTCGCGATTGGCAGCTTCGATCTTTGCCTTCTCCGCGGCAGCACGCTCCGCCTCGGCACGGCTAAGTTCCGCACGCGATAAGCAGGGGCCGTCAACGCTGCGAAACTGGATTTTGTTACGCGCCAAAAAGCTTCGAACTTCGCGGTTGGCGATGGCAAAGAAAAACTCTGCGTCCCCGCCGCTGGATATTGTGCCGAAACTGTTGATCCCGATCACGCGGCCGCATGCGTCCACCAATGGCCCGCCACTATTGCCGCTGCCAATCGCGGCGGTGTGCAACAATGTTTCGAAATCCTTTGCCGAACGCCCGCCCGAAATGCTGCCTTTGGTTTTCACAGGCACAGTGGGGCGCATCATGTCCGCCATGTTCAACCCTTGCGCGATGTCGACTCCCCCCGGATAACCGATAGCGAAAACGTCACTGCCATCTTCGACATTACCTACGAAAAATGCGCCTGGCGTCAGGCTTGCGCCGTTGCGAAGCCGGATCAATGCAAGGTCATTGCCGGCTGATCGGTCGATCACCTCGGCGTCGTACACTTTGCCGCCTTCGCTGGGAACGATGCTGATCGTGATGCGTGTTTCAAACGCGTCTTCGTCAACGACATGCGCGTTGGTTAGAATCATGTTGGGGGCAACGACCACGCCGCTGCCGTGGCCGATGGGGAAACCAGGGTCTGCCTCGGAAAACACCACAACGCGCACGACACTGCGGCTGGCGGCGGCGATGTCGGACGGATCGGCCTTTGCTGTGCCGGTGAAAAGCAAGAGGATTAGCGCGAGTAACAGGCGGTATAGGTTCATTCTGCTTCGCCTTCTAATGCTACTGCACTTTGCGTATGTCGTCGCCCCGTGCTTGACACGGCGTCAGGCTTTTTTGGCCGACACCCCGTGAGAGAACAAGCGGGGCTCGGTGTCAAGCACGGGGTGACGGGAAAGCGGGCTTACCGCCGAGCATCGCCCGACTTTTCCCGCGTCGTCAAATCCACGCCGTCTTTGCCGAACGTCAGATCGAGCGGTACATCGCCGATCTTGCCGCTAACGGTCACACCCGTGTCGGGATCAATGCGAATGTCGGGCGTGCCAATCGGCAGGTCGGGGATATCGGGCAGGTCGAGCGGCCCAATCGGGCCATCGGGGTTTGGCGCAATCACCTGCTTGGGCTTCGCCTTTGGCCCCGCGCCTTTCGCTGCTTGCCCCATAAAATCGCGCCAGATGCGTGCGGGCAGGCCGCCGCCGGTGATGCCTTTCAGTGGCGTGTTATCGTCATTACCGATCCACACACCCACAACTAAGTCACCGGCAAAACCGATGAACAAAGCATCGCGATAATCCTGGCTTGTCCCGGTTTTGCCATAGGCTGGCACTGAAAGCCGTGCCGCACGGCCAGTGCCGCCGTTGATAACACCGCTCAGCATTTTTAGCAGCGCTTCATGGCTGCGATTGTCAAAGCTGCGCTGGCCCGACACCAGCCAATCAAACCAGCTTTCCTCCTCGGCGATAAAGGCGCGAGGGGCGACCGGCCATTTGTCCGCCGCGACTGCGGCATAAGCAGCGGTCAGCTCGATCAGCGTCATGCCAGAACTACCCAACGCCATGCTCGGGTCGCGCGATAACGGACTTTCGATGCCCAGCTCTTTGGCGGTGCGGGCGATGGCAGTGTAGCCCAGCTGGTTATACAGCCGCACCGTCACAACGTTGCTCGACTGGGCGAACGCCTGACCAAGCGTGATTTTCCCGCGATATGTGTCGCCATAGTTTTTTGGGCGGTACAGTCCCTCAGTGATCGGGCTGTCATCGACGACGCTGTCGGGGCTCATTCCAGAGCGAAGGGCCGCCAGATAAACGACCAGCTTAAACGTGGAGCCCGGCTGGCGTTTGGCTTGGGTGGCCCGGTTAAAGGGCGAATCCTTATAATTACGCCCGCCAATCATCGCGACGACTTCGCCATTGGGGCGCATCGCCACCAGCGCCACCTGCGCTTTACCAAGCGGTGCACGCCCGACGACGCTGCGTGCGATATTTTGCAACCGCGCATCGAGTGTCGTGCGGATGGTTTGATTTGCATAGCCGAGTTCGGCCTGTTGCCGCGCCTGCGGCATCGCCCAGTCAGCGAAATAGGTGCCGGTCGGCAGCGTTTCTTTGTACCGCACATCGATCTTGGCGACGGGCGTTGCATCGGCTTGCGCCTCGGTCAGCGCGCCCGTTGCGACCATCGCGTTCATGACCATCTTGGCGCGCTTTGCGGCGCGGGCGGGGTTGCGTGTTGGGGCCAACCTGTTGGGTGCTTGTACTAAGCCTGCCAGCATCACCGATTGCGGCAAGGTGAGCCGTTCGGGCTGGCGATAGAAATAATGCAGCGACGCGGCGCGGATACCATACACATTGTCGCCAAAATAGGCGTTCGACAGATAGCGTTCGAGGATTTCGTCTTTGGTAAGCCAACCTTCAAGCCAAAACGCGATCAACGCCTCGCGCGCTTTGCGGGTCAAGCTGCGCTCGGGGGTCAGGAACGTGAATTTCGCCAGCTGTTGGGTAATTGTGCTGCCGCCCTGAGTCATGCCGCTACCAAAAGTATTGCTCCACAGCGCGCGGCCAAAGCTGCGCGGATCAACGCCCCAATGCGTGTAGAAACGGCGGTCCTCAATGGATAGAAATGCGCTGACCAGATGTGGCGGCAGGTCTTTGATCTTGACAGGCTTATCCACCACCGCGCCGTTGCGCGCGATAGGCGTGCCATCCCAAGCGAGCAAAATAATACGCGGCGGGGCGATAGGCTGTAGCGATTTTGACAATGGCGCAGTGAACGCCAACCAGAGGATGATGATCATCAACAGCAACAGAAACGCGGCGAACATCCGGCTTATCCACCACCAACGTGATTTTCCGAACAATGGCTTTTTGGGCGGCTTGGCCTCGGTGGCGGGCGGAAACGTTGGCGTCTCCCATGGTTGCGGATCGCCGGGAAACGCGCTGGCATAAGCCTGATCAAACGCTGCAAGACGGCTGTCGAGATCGGTCGGTTCCGGTTGAGACTTTGAACGGCGAAAGAACATAGATGTGCTGTATTATTCCAATAAGACAGTTAAGGATAGAGCATAATTGGGTTGGCTGAAAGATGTATGGAGCGCGTCACAAAAACGAATAAGGATCAACATCCACCCCCACCCGCACCCCGCGCGGAAAATTCAGCCCGCCCAGCCATTCGCGCATGATGTTCTGTAACTCGACCGACCTTTGCGCATGGACCAACAGCCGCTGTCGGTGCCGCCCGCGCAGCATCGACAAAGGCGCAGGTGCAGGGCCATAGACATACATGCCCTCCGCCTTTGGCGCTGATGCACCGACCGCGCGCGCCGCCTCTATTGCTTCGCGTTCATCCTCGGACGAAATGATGATCGCGGCGTAACGACCAAAGGGTGGCGCGCCTGCGCTTTGCCGTTGCGCGATTTCGGCATCGTAAAATGCATCGCGGTCTCCCGCCACCAACGCCGCAATAACCGGATGTTTCGGGTTGCGCGTCTGGATATACACATGCCCGGGCTTTTCGGCGCGACCGGCGCGGCCAGCGGCTTGCGCGATCTGTTGAAACGTGCGTTCCGCCGCACGCAAATCGCCGCCCTCAAGGCCCAGATCTGCATCGATGACGCCCACTAAAGTCAAGTTTGGAAAATGATAGCCTTTAGTCACCAGCTGCGTGCCGATGATGATATCAATTACGTTGGCCTCAACCATCGCGACAAACTCTGCGGCTTTGTCTGGCGACCATAAGGTGTCAGATGTCGCAACAAATGTCCGCGCATCGGGGAAGAACTTCTGCACCTCTTCGCTGATCCGCTCCACACCGGGGCCGCAGGGGACCAGAGCATCCTCGGCATTGCATTCGGGGCAGGTGTCGGGCGGTGGCATCACATGGCCGCAATGATGGCAGGCCAGCCGCCGCACTAATCGGTGCTCGACCATCCATGCGGTGCAATTGGGGCATTGGAAACGGTGGCCGCAGTGGCGGCACAAGGTCAGCGGAGCGTAACCACGCCGGTTAAGGAACAACAGGCTTTGTTCGCCGCGCTCCAGCCGTTCTTCTATGGCTTTGAGCAACGGTGGCGCGATCCAGTTTTGGCGTTCAGGCTGATCGATGGTCAAATCAATTGCTTCAATCTTTGGCAGCTTTGCGACACCAAAGCGCGACGGGATTTCCAGGCCCTTATAGCGGCCAATGGCGACCATATGGCGGCTTTCCAGCGCTGGTGTTGCCGATGCCAGCACAACAGGAAAGCCTTCAAACTTTCCGCGCATCACGGCGACATCGCGGGCGTGATAGCGGACGCCGTCCTCTTGCTTAAAGCTGACCTCGTGCGCCTCGTCCACGACAATCAACCCAGGATTAGCGAACGGCAGGAATAAAGCCGAGCGTGCACCAGCGACAACCTGCACGCGGCCCTCGGCCACACCACGCCAGACACGGCGGCGCTGCGATTGCTTCATTCCCGAATGCCAGGTCGCAGGCTCTACGCCAAAGCGCGCGGCAAAGCGCTTTAGGAACGGTTGCGTCAGCGATATTTCGGGAAGTAATACAAGTACCTGACGGCCAAACTTCAGCGCCTCTGCCACAGCCTCAAAATAGGTTTCGGTTTTGCCCGATCC
>JAYVGQ010000086.1:0-40467 GCA_043771985.1 Sphingomonadales bacterium | reverse complement strand
AAACGGGAGCGGCCCGATGCCGAACAGTCGATGAGGGTTTGGCGCTAAAATGATGCAGATCACCTGCCCCCATTGCGGCCCGCGCGCGCAAGCCGAGTTTGTTTATGAACGCACCGTGGATTCGGTTGTGGTGCTTGATGCAGCGCCCGAAAAGGCGATGGAGGCACTGTTTGCGCGGAACAATCCACGCAGCGCTGATGACGAGATTTGGCGGCATACTTACGGCTGCCGTGCGTGGATGGTGGTCACGCGCCACCGCGTCACTAACGAAATTTCCGCCATTCGCACCGTTGGTCCGGAGGCTTTGCCGTGATCACCTTCACCTTTGATGGCAAACGCTATGAGGCACGCAAAGGCGATACACTCGCCGCTGCACTTCTTCGCAACGGCATCGGCCTTATCGGACGTAGCTTCAAATATCACCGTCCGCGCGGGATTATGACGGCGGGGATCGAGGAGCCAAACGCGCTTGTCACAGTTGGCGAAGGCGGACGCACCGAACCCAATACCCGCGCCACCGATGTGTTTGTTTATGAAGGACTGGTTGCCAAAAGCCAGAACCGCTGGCCAAGCCTGTCATTCGATTTAGGGGCTGTGTTAGGCTTTGCCGCTCCAGTGCTGTCAGCAGGCTTTTACTACAAAACCTTCTTTGGTTCGGCCAAACGCTGGATGTTCTACGAACGCTTTATCCGCAGGGCGGCAGGGCTTGGCGAAGCACCGACCGAGGCCGATCCCGACCGCTTTAGTCAGCGCGCAGCGTTTTGTGACGTGCTCGTGGTCGGCGCTGGGCCAGCGGGTCTAACGGCTGCGCTTGAAGCTGCCAAAGCTGGCAAACGCGTTATCCTTGTCGAGCAGGACAATATTCTTGGGGCCTCGCTTATCCGCGACCCGCAAGAATTGGACGCTGCATGGATCGAAGTCAGCGCGGCCCGCATCCGCGCAGCCGGTGGCCGTATCCTGACGCGCACCACCGCCTCGGGCTATTGGGAGCATGATCTGGTCACGTTGACGCAGCGAATTGCCGAGCCGGGGCAAGTCCCTGCAAACGGCGTCGCCCAACGCCTATGGCATGTCCGCGCCGGCGAAGTCATCCTTGCAACCGGCAGCATTGAACGCCCTATGGCCTTTGCGCACAATGACCGGCCCGGTGTGATGCTGTCACAAGCGGTGCGGACCTATGCGCGGCGCTTTGGCGTCGGCCTCGGCAAGCGCGTGGTGGTCGCGACCAACAATGACGATGCGTATAAGACGGCACACGCGTTGCAAAACGCTGGGGCGCATGTCGTCGCGATCCTTGATGCAAGGCCTGCCCCTGCCGGAGCGGACAGCGGCTTTCCTGTCCACAACAATGCCATTCCGCTGACGACCAAAGGCGCGCGGCATTGTCTGAAAAGTGTGACTGCGCTGGTCGGTGGCAAAACGCAAAGCTGGGATGCTGATCTGCTCGCGGTGTCGGGTGGCTTCACACCCGTGGTTCATCTTCACATGCAAGCGGGCGGCACGCTTGATTGGGATGACGGCGCGCAAGCCTTTGTCCCGGCGACATCGCGCCAGAATGTGACCACCATCGGCGGTGCGGCTAACCCCGAACCCGTGTTCAGCGTTGCACCCGTTTCCAACCCCAAGAAAAGCTTCATCGATTTCCAGAATGACGTGACGCTGGCGGATGTCGATCTGGCCTGGGCCGAGGGTTATCGCTCGGTCGAGCATCTCAAACGCTACACCACGCTCGGCATGGCGACCGACCAAGGCAAGCTAAGCAATATGGCCGCGCTGGGGCGACTGGCGGAAAAACAGGGCGTGGCCATTCCTGAGGCGGGGCTGACCACCTTCCGCCCGCCCTATACGCCAGTGACGATGGGGCTTCTTGCAGGCGCTGGTGCAAAGGATGCTGGCGCACATATTCGCCGCCTTGCGCTATACGATGTGCACGTAGCGAAGAACCCGATCTGGCAGCCATTGGGACATTGGTTCCGCCCGCGCGCTTATCCTGCAAGCGGCGAGACGCTGGCGAAAGCCGCACTGCGCGAAGCCCAAGCCGTGCGCAACCATGTCGGGATGACCGATGTTTCCACACTCGCCAAGTTCGAGGTCAGCGGGCCGGATGCTGCCGCCTTCCTCGAAATCATTTGCGCCACCACCGTCAGCAAACTCGCCGTCGGACGCGGGCGCTACACCTTCATGCTGCGCGAAGACGGTTTTGTCTTCGACGACGGCACCGTCTGGCAGACAGGCGAAAACCGCTATTTGCTGACCAGCTCCACCGGCGGCGCGGACCGGATGGCAACGCATATCTCCTATGTCCGCCAATATCTCTGCCCGCATTTGCGCGTCTCCGCTGTCAATGTGCAGGAGCATTATGCGGGTATTGCCGTTGCAGGCCCAAAGGCGAAGGCGGTGCTGGCGGAGTTGATCGGCGAGGAGCCGCCGCGCCATATGTCGACTGTTCCGGCAGTGATTGCGGGCGTCCCGGTGGTTATCCTTGCGGCCAGCTATAGCGGCGAACGCGCGTTCGAAATCTATGTCGAGGCAAGCCATGCCGCGCCCGTCTGGGCCGTTTGCGAGGTCGCAGTCACCGCACAAGGCGGTGCGCTTTACGGTCTTGAGGCAATGGAATTCCTCCGCATCGAAAAGGGGCACCTAGTTGTCGGCGGAGAAGTTGACGGGCGAATGACCCCGCACGATTTGGCGCTCGACAAAATGCTCAACAAAGCTGGCGGTTACATCGGCGCATCCGGCCTATCGCGTCATGCTTTGTCCGAACCCGGGCGGCGGCAACTGGTCGGGCTTGAAGCAATTGAGGGAAATATCCTTGAGGGCGCAATGCTGATCACAGCCGAAGGCGAATCCCCATTAGGCCATGTCAGCGCCGCTGCGGTTCGCATCGTTGAGGGCGGATCCATTGCGCTTGGCCAATTGACCGATGGCTTTGCACGCCATGGAGAGGAACTGATCGCGACCTCGCCCACGCGAGGTCAAAAAGCGCGGGTGCGCGTAGTCGCCCCGCATTTCTATGACATGGCAGGAGCGCGGTATCGTGACTGATATAACGATCACAGTCCTGCCCGCCGCGCCTCTGCACGCGCTGGAAATCTGGAGCAATCCGGTGGCAGTGGCCGAACGGTTCAAAGCAGCAACTGGCTTTGCCCTGCCCGCGATCGGCCGTTCAGGTGGCAGCGACGCCCTCCGCCTGATTCGCTACGAACCGACAGTCTGGATGGTAGGGGGCGACGCGTCGGCTCTATCCAGTATATTGGCCAATGACGGTGCGCTGACCGCCATAGGCGGCGGCATCGTCCGCATCAGGCTATCGGGCAAAGGCTGGCGCACGCTGTTGATGGAAGGCGGCGTTTTCGATGCAGAAAGCCCCGGTTTCGCTGCCGGTTGCAGCGCCGCGACCATCATCGACCACGTCGCTGTGCGTTTGCATGTGGTGAATGACGGCACGTGCGACGCCTATGTTCCGCTCAGTTTCAGCGCGGGACTGATCCATTTCTGGGAAGTGGCAGCGCTTAATTTAGACCTTTAAGCAAAAGCCGCCTACACGCCCTGTCACGCGATTAACTCTTCGCCTTCGACTGTGGCCGATGGCCATACCAGTTGCTGCGCCATCCAGGGATATTCATCGATCAGCGGCGGAAAGGTTTTTTCGCGCAAAACCTGTTGGCATAAAGCAGCGGTCAGGCTGGGGATGTCACCCAGTTCATTGATCCGCGCCACGACCTGAATGGCCCGGGAAAAACGGCCGCGCATCATCGGCTCGGCGCGCAATTGCGGCAGCAGTTCCGGAACAGCGGCCAAGCATATAGGCGTTGTAATTGTCCAGCCGATCCCGGCCGCCACCAATGCCAATTGCTGATGTGAGGATTCAACCTCGACCATCTGTGGCAGCTTTAATTTCATCCGGACAATTTGGCGCTCAATCTGTTGCCCTGTTCCGGTCAGCCGCGAAAATCGGATGAACGGCAGAGACGACGGCACGCCGACAAGGTCCAACGGCTCGCGGAAGTCCTTTGGAAAAACCAGAATAAAGCTTTCCTCAAACACCGGGTGCAGTTCAACTGTATCGCGGTGTTCAAGGTTAAAACTGCCCGTCACTAGCATATCGATATCGCGCGCGAGAAATTCGCCCTGATTCTCCATCGATATGCCAGACCGGATATTCCACCGGCCAGCCCGTGCACCCAGATTGCGCAGTATCGGCGCTGTCAGTTGATTGGCAAGGCTGAACGACATTGCGACAGTGACGCTGGAAATCGGCAGATTTGCGCCTTCGCGGACTTCATCATAGGTCAATCGTGCATGTGCGATCAGCTTTTGCCCGCGCGCAAATAGCGATTTTCCACTGGCGGTTAGACCCAGGGGCCGCATCGTACGGTCAAATAACGACGCGCCGATGCCATTTTCCAGCTTTGCGATAGTTTGGGAGACGGCCGATTGGGTGACTTGCAAATGCGCCGCGCATTGCGACATGCCACCAAGTTCGACGGTCATGACGAACACTTCCAGCGCGTGCAGATCAAATTCCTGTGGCAGTTTCATCCAGCGGCCCTCCCAAGCGCACAGGCAAAACCGATCACCAGTATTACCTATGCTAATGGCTAGCGGTCCCAGTCCGTAATAGTGTCATGCATTTTCGATATAGCCGGATTATGCTCAAGCCACGTTGCACACGTGCATCATTCAGATTGGAAAGGCCCATCGACGGCGGGCGCCAAGTTACCAGTTTGGGATGAGTATTTACACCGGAACAGCGATGTTCGCGATTTGCCGCCCATAATGCGCTTTACGGCTGTTAATGGCCTGACGCTGTCGTGAGTGCCGCCCATAGCCACGAAGCGAAACTACGCCACACCTCGACTTCAAAGCGATCTTTGGCAACGCGGATGATGATGATTTCGACCGTTTCATAAATCGTCCGCGTTGCTCGGCCCACCGCAAATTGGTCGAGGTCTAGCGCGCAGCCCGACATCAGTATTTCAGACGCGCGCGGGCCTTCGATGACAAGGCATATCGACCGTTCGCTAATGTCAGTGATCGCAACCGGTAATCCCGCACTCACCGGTATGGCGGCGCTAGCCTCTGCGCGGAATAGCCATTCGTCAGGACCAAGACAGGCAATACCGCCTTCAGTTGCACCAATTTTCTTTGGCACTTTCATGGTGAATACTGTTTCGAGAGTCTGTGCCTGCCGCGCCCGCAGTGAATAGCGTTGCATAGGCGCAGCAAGGCTGATCGTCACGCCTGCTCCGACAAATGGCGTCATGGGAACAGGCTCGCCGCGGTTAAGGACGTCAGACATTCAGCCGCGCTCCATCGGGATCATAAAACACCATGCCGCTGACTTTGGCGGTATGCGTTTTGCCGGGCATCGGGATATGGAGCGTATCGCCCATCATGCTTTGCCCGCCAGCAACAACCGCCAGCGCTATCGACCGGCCCAACGTTTCGCTCCAGTACGAAGACGTCACATGGCCGATCATAGTCATTGGGATGGGCTGATTGGGATCAGCGACAATCTGCGCGCCTTCCTCAAGAACGATATTTGGATCATCAGTCAAAACGCCAACCAATTGCTTGCGACCTGCAGCGACAATATCAGGCCGCGCCAACGAACGTTTGCCGACAAAATCGGGCTTCTTCTTACCGACAGCCCAGTCAAGGCCTGCATCATAGGGCGTGACAGTGCCGTCGGTATCCTGCCCGACAATGATAAAGCCCTTTTCGGCGCGCAGGACATGCATCGTCTCGGTGCCATAAGGCGTGATGTCGTAGTGCGCACCTTGGGCCATCAACCGCTCCCAAAGCGCGCGACCATAAGCGGTCGGCACGTTGATTTCAAAACCAAGCTCGCCGGTAAAGCTTACCCGAAACAGACGGGTCGGAATACCGCATATTGTCCCTTCGCGGATCGCCATGTGCGGGAACGCTTCGGCGGACAGGTCGATGCCTTCAACCAGCGGCTCCAGCACTTTACGCGCATTCGGCCCTTGCAGCGCAATCACAGCATATTGCTCGGTTGTGCTGGTCAACCATACATCCAGGTCGGGCCATTCGGTCTGGAGATAATCCTCCATCATATTCAGAACCCGGGCTGCGCCGCCGGTTGTGGTGGTCAGGTGGAACCGATCCGGTGCCAGCCTTGCCGAAACGCCGTCATCGGTGATGAAACCATCTTCTTTGAGCAGCAATCCATAACGGCACCGCCCCGGCTCCAGCGCTTTCCACGGGTTGGTGTACATGCGGTTGAGAAATTCGGCTGCATCGGGGCCAACGACTTCAATCTTGCCGAGAGTCGAGGCATCGAAAATGCCCAGCGACGAGCGCACGGCAACGCATTCGCGATTAACCGCCGCACGCATATCTTCACCCGCTTTCGGAAAGTAGCGCGCGCGTCGCCACTGGGCAACCAGTTCAAACACCGCGCCGTTCGCTTCTGCCCATGGATCGATGCTGGTCTTGCGCGTAGGCTGAAACAAAGCGCCTTTGGCATGGCCCGCAAGCACGCCGAAGGTCTGCGGCGTATAGGGCGGGCGAAAGCTTGTGAGGCCGATTTCGGTCACAGGCTTTGCCAACGCCGCCGAGGCAATTTGCAAGCCGTTCAGATTCGATGTCTTACCCTGATCTGTCGCCATGCCGTTCGTCGTATAGCGCTTGATATGCTCGATCGAGCGAAAGCCCTCACGCACTGCAAGCTTGATATCCTTTGCCGTCACATCATTCTGAAAATCGACAAAGGCCTTTATCCGGCTTTCATCCTTAGGTGTTGGCAACGCATCAATGATCGCGCCGTTGCCAAAGTTCCAATCGCCCGAACACGCACCGACGCAGCGGACATTTTCGTTCGGCTGATCGGGTACATAAGCGCCAAGGTCGTCGCGCCATGCAAGCGAGCCTTTGCTGTGTGACCATAGATGCACACTTGGTGTCCAGCCGCCTGCCATAAGCAACGCGTCACAGGCAATCGTCTTGCTGCCGGTAATCTGAATTGCTTTGACGCTGTGCCGCCCTGCCACGCCGATGACGCTGCGGTTCAGGTGAACGGCAATCCCAAGGCTTTGGGCTTGGTCAAGCAATGCCGCATCAACTGTGTCACGCACATCAATGATCGCCGCAATCCCGACGCCCGCCTTGGCCAGCGCAAACACGTCATGCCAGCCGCTGTCATGTGCCGCCATCAACGCGACGGACTTACCGACAGCCACGCCATAGCGATTGGCGAAAACCTTGGCGGCAAAGGACAGCATGACGCCCGGTGTGTCGTTGCCGTCAAACACCAATGGCCGCTCAATCGCGCCTTGAGCGAGCACCACTTCTCCTGCGCGTATCCGCCACAGTTTTTCGCGCGGAGCTTCGCCACCATCGGGCAAGTGATCCGTCAGCCGCTGCACCGCACCGATGAAATTATCGTGGTAATAGCCAAACGCTGTCGTTCGTTTCAGGATCGTTAGATTGGGCGCATCCTCGAGCGCTTTAAGGCTGCGGTCGAGCCAAGGCCATAAAGCGGTATCTGCAAGAGCACCGCCGCCCAACTCATCCTGCTCATCAATCAAGACGATACGTTTGGTCGATCCCACAGCCTCTAGCGCAGCGTCAATTCCAGCAGGGCCAGCGCCGATAATTAACACGTCGCAATGCGCATAGGTCGCCGAATAGACATCAGGATCTTCTTGCGTTGGTGCATCGCCAAGCCCTGCCATTTTCCGGATTGCAGGTTCGTACAATCTGTCCCAACCCGAATGCGGCCACATAAAGGTTTTGTTGTAAAAGCCAGCTGGCAAAAACATCCCTAGCCGGTCGTTGATCGCGCCGAAATCGGTTTTGAGTGATGGCCAGCGGTTCTGACTGACCGCATTTAGGCCGGAATGAATCTCGACGTTGGTGGCGCGCAAATTGGGGGTAAAGCGGCCCGGTCCGCGATTGACCGATACCAGCGCATTGGGCTCCTCGCTCCCCGCCGCCATTACTCCGCGCGGACGATGATATTTGAAGGATCGGCCAAATAGCATGACGCCGTTTGCCAGCAACGCCGACGCCAAAGTGTCGCCCGCAAAGCCGTGATACGTCTTGCCATCAAAGGTGAACTGAACGCTTTGACTGCGATCAATCCGCCCGCCCGTTTCTAACCGATACCCGCTCATTTTCGCGGCTCCCCGGCTTTGTACGTTGTTTCAAACTTGTCCGTCACTGTGTCGCGCACAGCGTTGAAGAAACGCCCGCAGCCGTGAACGTGCCGCCAGCGTTCATGGTGTCGCCCGCGCGGATTGGCCCGGATGAAAAGATACGCCTCCCACTCCTCATCGCTTTGACTGGCAGGGTCGAGCGGACGCGCGACATGCGCTTGCCCGGCATTGGCAAACTCGATCTCGGGGCGTTTCTCATCGCAATAGGGACAATGGATAAGGATCATCAGTGTGCGACCGCAGCCGCCGCTGCTTCGTCGATCAACCGACCATTGCGGAACCGGTCCAGATTGAACGGTGCGTTGATCGGGTGCGGTTCGTCCTTTGCCATTGTGTACGCCAGCAAATCCCCCGCCCCCGGTGTCGCCTTAAACCCGCCAGTGCCCCAGCCGCAATTGACGTAAAGACCCTTCACCGGCGTCTTGCCCAATATGGGGGATCGGTCGGGCGTCACATCAACGATACCGCCCCATGTCCGCAACATCCGCATCCGCCGGTAAATCGGAAAAATCTCGCATATCGCCGCCAGCGTGTGCTCGACAATGTGCAGCGCGCCGCGTTGTGAGTAGCTTACATATTGGTCAGTCCCTGCCCCGATCACCAGCTCGCCTTTGTCCGACTGGCTCATATAGGCATGGACGGTATTCGACATGACGACGCACGGGAAAGTCGGTTTGACGGGTTCGGACACCAGCGCCTGTAACGGGTAGCTTTCAAGCGGAAATTCCAATCCGGCCATTTGCATGACGACTGAAGAATTGCCTGCCGCCGATACGCCAACGCGCTTTGACGCGATGTAGCCACGCGTGGTTTCGACGCCTTGGACTGCGCCATCGGGGCCGCGCCTGATACCCGTCACGGCGCAGTTCTGGATGATGTCAACGCCCAAAGCCGCCGCCGCACGCGCATAGCCCCACGCAACCGAATCATGCCGCGCAGTGCCGCCGCGCCTTTGCAACGCTGCCCCCAACACGGGATGCCGTGCTTCGGGCGAAATGCTCAGCGGCGGACAATACGCCTTGGCCTGCTGCGGCGTGAGCCATTCATTATCGACACCATTCAGCCGGTTGGCATTTATATGGCGTTGTAGGCTCTGCACATCATGCACATTGTGCGCGAGCATCATCACGCCGCGTTTGGAATACATGACGTTATAGTTCAGCTCTTGGCTCAAACCGTCCCACAGCTTCACCGCATGGTCATAGAGATGCGCGCTTTCATCATAAAGATAATTGGAGCGTATGATCGTCGTATTCCGCCCGGTATTGCCGCCGCCGATCCAGCCTTTTTCCAGCACCGCAACATTGGCGATTCCGTATTTCTTTGCTAGATAATACGCCGCTCCCAACCCATGCCCGCCTCCGCCAACGATGATCGCATCATAGGCTGGCTTAGGCGCGGCGTCGGGCCATTGTTCTGGCCAATTTTGATGCCCGCCCAAGGCTTTGGCGAAGAGGGAAAAGGCGCTGAAGCGGGTCATGCCGGGTTACCCACAAGTGCCGCCTTTGCTGTCGCCACATAGAAATCCTTGAAGTCTTCGACGAGCGTTTCCTCTACCGCATAAGGCCCCTGCTGATAGCCGTCATTGGATATGCCGCGATGGTTGATTGCGGAAAAGCGCCCGTCTTGCTGGTTCGTTTTGCGCCATAATGCGGCCAGATGTTCGGGGTCGTAATCGACGCCTTCGACGGCATATTCGTGCACCAGCCAGCTGGTCCGCAGTAACGTTTTGTCCGCCGCAATCGGGGTCAGCGAAAATGTCACGACGTGGTCGCAGCAGAAATGGTGCCAGCTATTGGGCTGCGTCCAAACCGACAGGCTCGATGTTTCTGGCGCGCCAAACGGCCCGATCAATTTCTCGCACGCAAGCTTGCCATCTATCGATTGAGTCACCGCGCCGTTTGCCAGCGCCAGCCGCGCGATCCGGTGCCACCAGCCATCGGGAAATTCGACCAAGGGATGGTCGATACCAAGTGCGGTCCACTCTTCTTGTTTGGCCGCATCATCCGGTGCATCTTTGCCAAACCCTGTGGTCCCCAGTACGCTAATCAGTTCTGGATGACCCGCATCGCAATGATAGCATTCGCGGTTATTCTCCATCACCAGCTTCCAGTTGGCGTCCTCGATGTAATCATCCTGCACCGCGACTTTAAGGTGTTCGATGTCATAAACCGCAATCTGCGCGGCGATGTCTGCCTTCACCCGATCAATCGATGGCGGGCTGTCGGCCATGCAGATAAAGATCAGCCCGCCGACATTTTCCAGCGCAACCGGCGATAGGCCGTGATCTGCCTTATCAAAATCCTCTGCCATGCCCCGCGCGGCGAGCAGCTTGCCGTCTAGGCCATAGGTCCATTGATGATAGGGACACATCAGGCGTGGCGCGCTTCCGCTCTGTTCAAGGCAAACGCGCGCACCTCTGTGACGACAGCTATTCCAGAAAGCCCGCACTTGCATGTCGCGGCCGCGCACGATGATGATCGAATTATGCGCCAGTTGAAACACGAAATAGTCGCCGGGGTTTTTCACATGCGCGGCGGTGCACGTATAAAGCCAAACCGATTTCAGCATGACCTGCGTGTCGAATGCGAACGCCTCTTCGCTGACATACAACTCTCGCGGCAGCGTATGGCCTTTGCGGTCTTGTGCGAGCCAGTCAGTCATCTGGGCGACGTACGACACAGCCCTAGCTCCGCAGCGCATTGTTATCGGGATCGAACGGCGAGTCTGCAATAATCGTCGCTTTATGACGAACGCCCAGAATGGCGATTTCAAACTCTGCACTCACATGCGCCAATTCAGGCCGGACCATCGCCAATACAAGCGACTTGCCAACGCGCCAGCCATAGCCGCCTGATGTCGCGCGGCCTACCAATTCATCGCTCTGATAGATCGCCTCGGAACCGCGTGCATCGGCATCAGTGACGTTGTGCACTTCCATCGTCACCAGGGTGTTGGCTCCGCCGCGTTCCTGCCAAGCCAGCAAAGCATCGCGCCCAAAGAACGTCTGTTTCTTGACACTTACAAACCGGTCCAGCCCGCTTTCATACGCCGAATACTCAACCGATAATTCGCGCGGGATCAGCTTGTAGCTTTTCTCCAGCGCCATCGATGTCATCGCGCGAATGCCGAACGGTTTAATGTCAAACTCCGCCCCAACCTCCATCAACCTGTCAAAGATGTAATTTTGCATTTCGATCGGATGGTGAATTTCCCAACCCAGCTCGCCAATGAAATTGACGCGCAACGCATCGACCTGCGCCAGACCGATGCTCATCTTTTTGCCCGTCAGCCAAGGGAAAGCTTCGGTCGAAAGGTCAGTATCCGTGAGCTTTTTCAGCACATCGCGCGAACGTGGCCCTGCCAGCACCAGCACACCCATTGCGGTCGTTAGCCGCTCGAAGCCAACTGTGCCATCGGTCGGCATCGCTTTGCGGAGGTAATCATGATCGTGTCGCTCATAGGCCCCTGCGGAGACGAGGTAATAACGCTGCGGCGCGGATTTATAGACGGTAAACTCGCTGCGTACCCCGCCTTTGGACGTCAGCAGATAAGACAACGTCACCCGCCCTACCTTCTTCGGCACTGCATTCGTCAGCAGCTGATCGAGCCAGCCCTCCGCCCCCGGCCCCGAAATCTCGCATTTGGCAAAGGCACTCATATCCTGAATACCGACATGTTCGGTGACATGCAGGCATTCATTGCCGACATGTTCGAAATAGTTGGAGCGGCGGAACGACCATTTTTCGCGGACAGGCTCGTTCGGCACGACTGGATGATTGGCGTTCAACAACACATCGGGCTTGTCGAGGTCCGCCTGGGTTAAAGCATAGCCCGGTGGCGCAAACCAGTTCGGGCGTTCCCAACCGAACACGCTGCCAAACACCGCATCCAGCGCCTTCATTCGGTCGTAACACGGTGTGCGCCGCAACGCGCGGCCCGCTTCGCGCTCTTCATCGGGATAATGCACGGAGAAGACCTTAGCATAGGCCTCTTCATTCTTGTTGATCAGGAAACCGCGCCCGGCATAATCGCCAAAGCGGCGCGGGTCGACACCCATCATGTCAATCGTGGGCTCACCATCGACAATCCAATGAGCAAGCTGCCAACCCGCGCCCCCTGCGGCGGTGACCCCAAAACTATGGCCTTCGTTCAGCCAAAAGTTTTTGAGGCCCCATGCCGGACCGACGATGGGCGACCCGTCGGGCGTATAGGCGATTGCGCCGTTATAGACTTTCTTGATACCCACCTCGCCAAAGGCCGGCACGCGCTTCATTGCGGCAAGGATATAGGGCTCAAGCCGTTCGAGTGCGTCGGGGAACAGTTCGTATTCGCTGTTCGCCGCCGGGCCATCGATATAGCACGCTGGCGCGCCTGTCTCATACGGCCCGAGCAGCAGTCCGCCCGCCTCCTCGCGCATATAGTAGCTGGCATCAGATTCGCGCAGCACGCCCATTTCGGGCAGACCCGCTTTCTTGCGCTCCATGATCGCCGGATGCTGTTCGGTGACGACATACTGATGTTCGACCGGGATCACGGGGATGTCCAAACCAACCATCGCGCCTGTTTGCCGCGCGAAATTGCCGGAACACGATACGACATGTTCGCAAGTAATGTCGCCTTGATCGGTCGAGACCAACCACTCGCCATTCGCTTGTTGCGTGATCGCAGTGACCGTCGTGTTGCGGTAAATCGTGCCCCCAATTTGCCGCGCCCCCTTTGCCAGTGCCTGCGTCAGGTCAGCAGGCTGAATATAGCCATCATCGGGGTGCTGAATCGCGCCCAACACACCCTCCATATCGGCCAGCGGCCAGATCGCCTTCACCTGATCCGGCGTTAGAAAGTTAACATCAACGCCAATGGTTTGCGCAACGCCCGCGTAATAATGATATTCATCCATCCGGTCCTTCGTCGTTGCCAGGCGGATGTTCGACACTTGCGAAAAGCCCGCGTGAAGACCGGTTTCGGCCTCAAGCGTCGGGTACAGCCCGACCGAATACTGATGCAGCTTTCCAACCGAATAGCTAAGATTGAAAAGCGGCAGCAGCCCCGCCGCGTGCCATGTCGAGCCAGACGTTAGCTCGCGGCGTTCCAGCAACACGACATCATCCCAGCCCATTTTGGCAAGATGATACAGCGTGCTGACGCCGACAACGCCGCCACCAATTACCACCGCTCGTGCCGTCGTTTTCATGCAATCCACCCAGTTTGATGCTGGGCCCGCTATGTCAGATAGCTTGGCAGTTCATCAATGGGATCGGGCCATCAAAGGGGATTCATTATATTTTATAATCGTTAGTATTAGCAAGATCGCGTCATACCATCGGTGTGAGCGATATTCGAGCTGCGAGGCGACATAACCGCATTTCACATTCAGCATCACATTTGCTGGTCACACAAAACGCGGAGGGCCGTTACCAGCCCTCCGCGCCAGATTTACTTACTTGTGGTCCATGCCGCCCATGTCATGGCCTTTGTGCTCGTCACCGGACTTTGCGTCCTTGTCTTTGCAACAGGCCATCTTGCCATGTTCGTCCTTTTTGCAGCAGCAGCATTCCTTTTCAGGGGCAGGTGCCGGATCAGCCGCAAAGGCAGCGGTGGACATGGTGAGCGCGAGAGCGCCCAAAAGATACTTGGTTTTCATCATGTAACTCCGATTATAATTTGGAAAAAAGACGTCCGCTGCACTTTCGCGGAGGCGGCGTTGGCGGCTTGACTGCGCCGCCCGCCAATTGCGTGCTAGCCGAAAAATTCTGAACCTCGTTGACCTGCAAAGACTGCGGCGGGTCAGCTATCGCCACAGGCGGGAAGGCACAGGCATGGCAAGAACGAGCGGCGTCGTCGTTCTTTTTGCCGCCCTGCCCGTCATGATGATCGGGAACCGCCATGCAATCCGCCGTCATTGCTACAGCGTCTGTTTGAACAGGCGCGGCGCAAATCGGTGCTGCCCGCAACATCAGCGCGATCGCCAATAGACAAGCTGCCAGTACTTTCATGCTTTGCGCCGCTTACGCCGAAACGGCCAACGGATGAACAATAATACTGTGCCAGCAAGACTCAGGATCAAACCTCCGATGGCAAAAGCCAACAACCACCATGTGTTGAAATTCTCGTGATTTTTCCAATCCATGATGTGGAGGCTCCAGAAAAAATCATAGAGCCGCCATGTGCCGGTACGAACGGCGGTAATTTTACCTGTGTCAGCAGCGACAAAAATGCTGGTGGCATCAGGATCAGCATAGGCGATCCGCCACGCGGGCAGCGAAGCCCGGTATTCAGGACTTTCTGTTGTGACCCGCGATGCTATCGACTTGGGCTTATCTGACGCTTTCCAAGCAGCATCGGCAATGGCTTTAGCGTGATCGGCACCGACCGGTGGCAATCGCTCACCGGACACCGCATCAAATAGCGTAATGCCGTTCGCGGTTCTCACTTCGGCAACGACTCTGCCGCCCATCATATGCCATTGTATCGCCTCCACAGGCGCTTTGGCCTTAGCGCTTATTTGGGCCAGATCGGCGAACACCGTACCTGCCGGGATCGTCATCACAGTCTCACGATCAACCAAATGCTCACCGCGAACCTGCTCAATGGGCAGAAAACTCATGATAACGCCGCTGGCAAACCAGATCAAAAGCTGTGCGCCAATAATTAGCGCTAACCATTTGTGGATGCGGCTAGCCGTCAAATGAATGCGGCTGCGCCGAGTTTTAATGGGGCGGCTCAGAACCAAATCCTTATTCCCGCAACAAGGCTGAATGTTTCAGGATCTTCCCCTGCCGCCTGCGAATACCGCGCGGTTGCGCCTGTCTGCTTGCGCCATTCGGCGCCGATATAAGGCGCAATTTCTTGTTTGATCTCATATCGCAGGCGTAAACCAGCTTCAAAGTCTGTCAATCCAGACCCGACACCAATAGCGGCAATATCCTGAAATGCGATATTTGCCTCGATCCGCGGCTGCAAGATCAGTGACTGGGTGATCCGCTGGTCGTAGGACACTTCTGCGCGCGCGCGGACTTCGCCTTTGTTTGAGACAAAGCCAGCCGCATTCACCTTAAACCAATAAGGAGCGATGCCTTCAACGCCTGCAACAAGATAGGTGCGCGACGGATCCGGCTTTATGTCGGACCGGACACCAGCTTGCAGGTTCCAATAGGGCGCAATCGCACGCGAGTAGAGCGCTTGCAATTCCAGATCGTCAATGCGCTCGCCGAACGCGCCTTCGCCTTCGAATTTCACACCGAAGCGGTTGATGTTGCCGCCGGTAAATGCTTCGCCTTCGAACCGATAGCTTTCGCGGCCCTTTTGTATGCCGACCTCAAGCAGGTCGACCATCACCAGCGAATAGCCCATGCCGCCGACCTCATAAGCCAATTCTTTGCGCGATCGTGCCATCACGTCACCGCCAAATATGGCGTCCGCCGCGTGATCAGTCGGCGGGGCTGGCGCGGGCACAGTACCGACTTCGTCGATTGCTGGCATTTCGGCGGAACTTGAATTCATGTCATGACCGGCGTGCGGATCAACGGCTTCTGCCGCTGGCTCCTCAGCGATCAACTGCATCGCGGCTGTACCCATGTCGTGTCCGGCGTGTGGATCGGTGGCAAGGGGCGATGTGTCTGGTTCGGCCTTCTGGGCAGGCATGACATGCCCCTGATGGCCCGATTGTGCGAATGCGGGGCTGGCAAGCAAAGCGGCAGCAGAAAGCAGCATCGACGTGTTCATTGCCCTTCCTCATCATGCCGGACAGTCACAACGCGGAACATGCCTGCGTGCATGTGCATCAGCATATGGCAGTGAAAGGCCCAATCACCCAGCGCGTCGGCGGTAAAGTCGAATGTAACCTTGGCCCCGGGCAACACGTTGACCACATTCTTGCGCGGATATTGACCCTTTTGACCGTTTACCACCTCGAAAAAATGGCCATGCAGATGGATCGGGTGCGGCATCATCGTGTGGTTGATCAGGTTCACGCGGACGCGTTCATTATGGCGAAACGGCAAAGGCTCAGTCTTCTCGCTATATTTCTTACCGTCCATCGACCACATATACCGCTCCATATTGGCAGTAAGGTGGACGTCGATTTCACGCGAGGGCGTGCGCTGGTCAGGATTGGGCTCCAGCGCGCGGAGCTGGCTAAGCGTCAGCACACGATGCGGGACTTTTTCAAGGCCGGTAGGGCGCTCGCCGTTGCGGTCCATTGGCATCGGCGCAAGACTGGCCACACCCGGCCCCATCTGCACCTGCGGCGCAACCGACGGGTCGCGCATGTTCATGGCGCTGTGATCCATGCTGCCCATTGCTGCCATTTCTTCGGGCGTCATATTGCTATGATCCATTCCCGCCATGTCGCCCCCGCTGCTTTTGGCACCGCTGCCATGATCCATGCCCATGTCCTTCATGGTCAGCAGCGGACGTTCGCGAAGCGGCGGTACCGGTGCCACCATTCCCATTTGCGGAGCCAAAGTTGCGCGGCACTGCCCTGAACGGTCGATGGATTCAGCGATAAAGGCAAACGGGATCGCTTCCTTTGGCTCGATAATCACGTCCCACGTCTCGGCCACCGCAATCTGGAACTCGTCAGTCTCGACCGGCGTCAGCGGCAGGCCATCCGACGCGACAATCGTCATCGGCAGGCCGGGAACGCGGATGTTGAAATTGCTCATCGCCGCTGCATTGATAATGCGCAGCCGCACGCGCTCACCGGGTTTGAAAATGCCGGTCCAGTTGCCCATGCTGTCATGGCCGTTGATAAGGTAGTGGTAATATGCGCCGGTCACATCGGCGATGTCGGTCGGGTCCATCAACATCTGGCCCCACATCGTGCGGTCGGACAACGGCTGATCTTTGCCCTTTGCAAGCCCTGCAAAGGTCTGTTTCCGCTTATTGAAATAGCCCGCCTTTTGCTTTTGCTTAGTGAAGTTCACATGCGCGTGCGCAAAGCTCCAGTCCGACAATACCAAGACATGCTCACGATCATAGGCAATCGGGTCTTTGCCGGCAGGATCGACGATCAACGCACCATACATGCCCATCGCTTCCTGCATGTGCGAGTGGCTGTGATACCAATAGGTGCCATGTTGCTTCATCAGAAATTCGTAAGTGAAGCTTTCGCCGGGCCCGATGCCGGGATAGCTTACGCCGGGAACGCCATCCATGTGAAACGGAAGGAGCATTCCGTGCCAGTGCACAGAGGTATCTTCTTTCAGCGTATTGCGCACCACCAGCTTTATATTCTGGCCTTCACGAAGCCGGATGAGTGGCCCCGGCAGCGTGCCGTTGATTGTGTAAGCATGACCGGTTTTCTTGGCCAGAGCGAACGCCGATTGCCCAACGGTGACTTCGATAGTGTTGCCCGATAAGACGCCGGGCTGACCTGCAAGACTATGCAGTCCATGCGAGCCGCTTTTTGCCCAAGCGGGAAATAAGGGCGCAAGCGCCATGCCGCCGCCTGCAAAAGCTGCGCTGCGCAAAAGGTTGCGGCGGTCTACCAGAGGTGTCAGTGTCATAAGGGGTCCGTAATTTGTGTTCTCACCATAATACGCGGATCCGTTACTAACCCCTCAATAATTCGTTCAATCTGGCGCGCGCGCGGTAAAGCCGCGTTTCGACGGTTTTCTGGCTGACGCCGAGGGTTTCGGCGGCCTCGGCCTGTGACATCCCCTCGATTGCGCAAAGGATCAGCACCTCGCGCAATTTAGCGGGTATGGCACCGATTGCGGCACTCACGCGGCGCAATTCTGCACGGTCGCCAGCTTCGGTTTCAGGTGAAGCGCTGTTGCTTGCCAGGTCGAAGGCGTCGTCAAGCGGTTGCGCCCGCGTGAAAAAGGACCGCACCGTCCGCCGCCGGCCCCAATCGCGGCATTTGTTGATCGCAATACGCGAAATCCACAGTTTGAAAGGCCGCTCACGGTCGTATCGTTTCAACGCGGCGAAGGCTGCGACGAAACTCTCCTGCGTCACATCAAGTGCTTCTTCGCTATCGCGGATGGTATTACGGACCAGTCGATAAACCGGTTCGCGATACCGCCGTAAAAACTCGCGATAGGCGCGCTCCTGCCCGCCAAGCGCAAGCGCCGCCAATTCGCCATCGCTACATTGGCTCAGATCAAGAGTCACTGCTTTGCTGAACGGGAGGCTTTGGCGGTCAGCGCCTTCACCACAGTTTTGTCGAAGCGCCGCGCTTGGTCGGGACTCATCACGGCCCGCATCGCAAACAGATGCTCCAGCGTCTCTTTTTGCATCTCACCCATCACATGATGCACATGATCGACTGCGGCGGTCACTTTGGGACCATAGCCATGCTCAGCCTCAATCGCTTCGGCAAGCTGTGCATTTGCGGCGCGCATGTCGCGTTCAAGCACCGTTTTGCGGACCGCAAAGCGCGCCTCAATCGCCTCAACCTTCGCTTGCTGCGCAGGATCAAGCTTTAACTCGGTATGAAGAAACGTATGAAGCTCGCTCTCGCTGTTGTGCGGATACTGGCTGAACGTCCGTGCGGCATAGACTCCGGCAACGGATGCGACGAACGCAATCAGCACAATGAACGCAATCCGCCAACCCGAACGCATCACAAAAAATCCAACAAGGTCGATGGCGCAAGCGGGGATTCTGCAATCACCAGATTATTATTATCAGCAGCGCTTGTCGGGGTTGGCAATATGCTGCCACCTGCATAGCCGAGGCCCAGCGCAACAAGCGCCGCCGCAGACAACAGCTGGGGTGTTGAGCGTGCCTCGCGTTGACGTTCGGCCAAGCCCGCTAGTACTGCGTCGTCGATCTGCGACAATCTCGGCGGGACCGGCATAGCCCCCAGCCTGTGTAATACGTCGTCCATAATAAAATCCTTGTTGTCGTATCTGATCGTATACGCGGCGCGGGCCGCTCACCCTTAAGAAAGATTGAGGGGCATCGCCGCTGCACGCGTATAGTGATACAAGATCTTTGTATTTGGAGAACGCAAAATGTCCCGCAAACTTCTGCCGATAGTCGCAGCGATGCTCGTCGCCATCCCTAGCGCGGCGATAGCGCACGTAAAGCTCGCTGGCTCGACACCGACTGCGAACGCAACGGTCACAAAGCCAATGCGCATCGAATTAAAGTTTAGCGAAAAACTTATCGCGGCAACGGTCAAAACCGAAGTCATTATGACTGGCATGCCCGGTATGAAAGATCACCCGCCGATGCCAATGCCACACAGCTCGCAAATGGGCAAAGACGGCAAGTCGATGACGCTAATGCTTAAAAAGGCGCTCCCGTCGGGAAGCTATAAGGTAAAATGGTCAGCGGCGGGCGCGGACACCCACCGTATGGGCAGCGAGTTCAGCTTTAAGGTCAAATAATACGTGACCGATTGGGCGCTGGTTGTAATCAGGTTCGCACTTTACACAGACCTGATGCTACTTGTTGGGCTAGCGGCGTTTCCGCTTTATAGCTTTACGCGCGGTGAGCGGGAACAAGATACAGCGTTGCCGCTGACGCCAGTATTGACTTGGCTTGCGCTTGCGGGATTGGTCTTTTCAGCGCTCGGATTTACCATTTCGTCCGCCGCTATGATGGGTGTACCGGTCGCGGCAATTGATGTGCCGATGCTGCTATCGATGGCGCGCGAAACCGAACAGGGAACAGCGTGGCTCGCCCGAACGGCATCGCTTGCTGTCGTCTTTGGGTTTCTGATCACACTGCGGCGCCAGCCGTCGCTTCGATACGGAATCGCGCTGGCTTGCGGCGCTGTCGCACTTGCAACGCTGTTATGGTCGGGTCATGCTGCGGCTACTGAGGGACCACTTGGCACAGTGCACCGGATTAGTGACATCGTACATATGATGGCCGCCGCGATCTGGACTGGCGGTATTGCCTCCTTTGGCCTGTTGCTATCGCAATCCACTCCCGGTCGCAGACATGTGCGATTGGTCGCCCGCACGCTTGCGGGATTTGCAAGTGTTGGAACAGGCGCGGTTGTGGTCATTGGCCTCACTGGGCTCCTCAATGGCTACGCAATTCTCGCGACAGGCGCGATGAAGTTCGTTCAATCACCTTATAGCATGCTGCTAGCTGTTAAGGTCTTTCTGTTCGCTGCGATGCTAGCGCTTGCTGCCAACAATCGATGGAGACTAACGCCGTCGCTATCCAATGCGTGCGATGGCACTCAAGCAGCATGGAGCAGCCTGCGGATTTCGGTTGCACTCGAAACCGCAGCAAGCGCCGCTATCCTTGCATTGGTCGCGTGGTTAGGAACACTTTCCCCCAATTAGCCGTTGCACACAAAATGCAGTCAACACCCGGATAGTATTCCATTCAGGGTTAGGTTGAAACGGTGGCTGCCGATTATGCTGTCGATCACCATCGGGGCATCATTCAAAGGAACAGCTCTGCTGCGGCATCAAGTATCGCTTGGGTATCAAGCCGGTATTCACGGTAAAGATCCACCAAGTCGCCGGTCTGCCCGAACCGGTCTACGCCAAGCGGTGACACCCGATTGCCGCGTACGCCGCCGATCCAAGACAATGCTCCGGGACTGCCGTCTATCACAGTGACTAAACCTGCCGTCGGCGACAACGCTGCCAACAATCGGGCGATGTGGGCGGGTTCTTTCAAACCGCCGCGCCAGCGCGCCGCCCGTACGTCTGACCAACCCCTGTGCAAAAGGTCAGGTGATGTAACCACCATCAGGCCGATACCGGGGATATCATCTTGCAAAGCCTCCCACGCGGCAATGGCTTCGGGTAAGATTGCGCCGGTCGCGATAATTGCAGCCTCGGCCCCCGGTGCTGGTTGCTTTAGCCAATAGCCGCCTTTGATGGCGTCTTCTTCCCAACCGTCATCAGGCCGTTCCAGTTGCGGTATCGAGCGAGTGGATAGGCGCAGATAAACCGAGCTACCGTCCGGCTGTTGCAGGAATTCAAAGGCCCAGCGCATGATAAGCGCCACTTCGTCGGCAAATGCTGGCTCGAAATAGGTGAGGCTTGGCTGACCCATGCCGATCAGCGGCGTGTTAATCGATTGATGCGCACCCCCCTCTGGTCCAAGTGTTAAACCTGACGGTGTGCCCACCAGCAGGAACCGCGCATCCGAATAACAGCCATAGTTCAATGCATCGAGCCCGCGCGCGATAAACGGATCGTAAACCGTACCGACAGGGATCAGCCTTGTGCCAAAATGCGGCGCGGATAGGCCAAGCGAGGTCAACATCAGAAAGAAGTTATTTTCAGCAATGCCCAGCTCGATATGTTGCCCCGCTTTATGCGCCGCCCATTTCTGTGCCGAGGGAATTTTCGCTGCACGAAACACATCGGCCAGTTCAGACCGCCGGAACAGCCCGCGCTGATTGACGAAAGCGCCTAAATTGGTTGTCTGGGTGACATCGGGGGCAGTGGTAACAATACGGTCGCCGAGCAGCTCACCCGATTTTGCCAGACCAAGCAACACGTTACCGAACGCTGCTTGGGTCGATTGTTGAGCGCCTTCGGGAACAGGTAGCCGCGCTGGAACAGGGATTGTGTCAGCGACCGTATCGCCAGTTTTTTGGGCCAGCACACTTGCATCGACAAACGCTTTGAGTTGTGTGGCGGCATTGTCGCCCAATCCGGCATAAGGCTCCCATTCGGCGCCAGTCTCAATCCCCATGCTTGCGCGGAATTGGTCTATCTGCGCCGGGTTCATCATGCCCGAATGATTGTCTTTGTGCCCGGCAAGCGGCAGGCCATAGCCTTTGACGGTATAGGCGATAAACATCGTCGGCAGCTCGTCGTTTGCGCTGTCGAACGCATCGATTAGCGTTTCGACACAATGCCCGCCAAGGTTAGTCATCAATGCCGCAAGGTTGTCGTCATCAAAGCTTTCTAGCAGCTTTCCGACATCAGGCTGACAGCCGATATCCGCCAGCAACCGCGCCCGCCAAGCCGCGCCTCCCTGATACGTTAACACCGCAAAATCGGCATTCGGGCAGGTCTCGATCCACGCCTCAATCGCTTTGCCACCGGGGCGCGCGAACGCCGCCAACTGTAACTTACCGTGTTTCAATGTGATTACCCGCCAGCCGCAGGTTTCGAAAATATCATCAAAACGGCGAAACATGCGGTCGGCGGTGGTGCTATCGAGCGACTGCCGGTTGTAATCAACCACCCACCAGCAATTGCGAATGTCATGTTTATAGCCCTCAATCAGGCACTCGTAGATATTGCCCTCATCCAATTCGGCATCACCCATCAGCGAAATCATACGCCCAGCATGCGCCTCGTCCATTTGGCCATGCGCTATCAAGTAATCCTGAACCAGACTGGAAAAAGCTGTGATTGCTACGCCCAGCCCGACGGACCCCGTCGAGAAATCAACGGGGATTTTATCCTTAGTCCGTGACGGATAGCTTTGCGCCCCGCCCAGCCCGCGAAACCGTTGCAACTGGTCGAGTGTCTGTTGCCCAAGCAAATAATGGATCGCCTGCAATACTGGCCCCGCATGTGGCTTTACGGCAACTTTATCCTGCGGGCGCAGCGCGTGAAAATAGAGCGCGGCCATTATTGCAGTCATCGATGCGCAGCTGGCTTGATGCCCGCCGACCTTTAACCCGTCGCGTTTTGGGCGGATGTGCGTTGCATGATGCACAGTCCACGACGACAGCCAGCGCAGACGAGCGTCGATAGTTTCAATCGCGGCAATGGTTTCAATTCGGGCGTTAGTCATAGCACTCTATTTTCATAAGATTGGAACGATAGCGATGTGTGAAATGGCATGTGCGCAAAAAGCATAAGCCAATACGAAAAAAGGGCAGAGCCGCAGCCCCGCCCTCTTTGGTAACTCAAGCTCAAAAGCTCAGAATTTGAAGCTTGCTTTTGCCCCCCACAAACGCGGCGCAGCGTAGCTTGCCTGCAACGCACCACCGCCGCCCCAGACAAAGCGTGTTGCAGTCGTTTTGTTGGTGACGTTGGTGACAAAGCCCTGCACCGAGATGCTGTCGCTAAACTCCCAAGTTAGGCGAAGATCGACCTTTGAAAATGCGCTTTGTTTCTCGAGGACCGAATTAAACGGCTGGCCATAAAAACTGCCGGAGAAATTGATCGCAGCATATGGCACCAGCTTGCCCGCACTACCCAGATCAATGTCATAGGATCCATAAACCGATGCCGTGTATTCAGGCGAATACGGGATCGAATTGCCGCTTATGTCACAACCAAACGCGGCGGCGGGTTGACCTGTGCCACCCGTTCCCGGCACTAGACCGCAGTTATAGCCCGGTGCAAAAACGCGGCGTGATCCCGCGGGAGCAATGGTCACTCCATTCACGACTGTTGGTGTCAACGAACCATCAGGAACCAAAATGCTTGTGCCAAATGGTGCCGGAACGTCTTTGTACTCGGTGTATTTAGCATTCAAATACGCAAAGGTCGCACCGATTTGAAGGGCGTCGACGGGCTGCCAGATCGCTTCGGCCTCCAGTCCATAAGACCGCGCCTTACCGCTGTTTTCGATGATCGATAGTGTCGTTGCGCCCACAGGCACTTGGCGCTGTTCTTGAAGACCTTTGTACTTGTTATAGTACAAAGCGAGGTTGAGTTGGATGGTATTGTCCGCGAAACGGTTTTTCGATCCAACTTCAAACGCCATCACAGTTTCGGGATTAAACGTTGGCTGCAACGCTGCCGGTCCTTGGCCAGAGTTAAAGCCGCCCGAACGAAAGCCGGTGGACACTGAACCATAAAGCAGATTGTCGTCACTTGCTTGATAATCCAGGCCCAGTTTCCACGTCGTTTTGGTAAACTTTTTCGTATCGTAGGTTGCGCCGGTCAAGACTGCTGTATTGGCCGCCAAGCACTGAAAGCCTGCGCGTGGTGGCGGGAAGGTTGTGTAGGTGCAATTGGTGACGGCTCCCTGCACACCAAACGCGCTATCCGGAATCGGTACTGTGCTTAAGGTGATCGCCGTCCCCTGTGGCACTGGCGGTGAGCCCGCGGTCGGCAAAATCGCATTCGCGTTAGCAAAGGCAAAATCCTTTGAATCGCGCGTATAACGAACACCACCTGTGACTTTTAATTGATCATTTATCGCATAGCTTGCCTGTGCATAGGCCGCATAGGATTCGGTCTCGGCCCGTTGCTGATCATAAAAACCGCCGCCATTTGCCGGCAAGATCAGGTTCGGTGTGATGGTCCGGATGATACGCGGATATTGCTGGTTGATGAAAATCCCAGTCAGCTTATCCTTAAAATAATAGCCGCCAATCACATAGGTCAACGGACTGCCGCTATCGCTGGATAAAATCTGTAATTCTTGGCTGAATGTCTTGGCACGCGTGTCCTGAAAATCGACACCAATCCGGTTTGACGAGAAATCGGTATCCGATGTGCGGATTGCGCCAAAATCGGTGTAGCCCGTGATGGATTTCAGCGTGACACCGCCGAAATCATACGCCAGATTCGCGGAAATGCCATGGCTTTCCAGATCGAGTTCAGTCTTCTGATCTGTATCAATCCGATAGGGATCATTTGGTGCAAATATCGGAACGCCCAAATCGCTTGTCGCGACGGCAGAACCCGGCAATGTATCAAAAACGCCGTCCCGATTGCCGCCCCGGGTGTTTAAGCCAAAGACCGGCGTTGCGTTATACAGCTGCTGCCGGGTTGGAACGTCGAAATAGCTACCCGCCAGCTTGTAACCAAAAGCCGACCCGCCCGCACCAACGCGGCGCGCATAGTCATATTTCAGAACCGCACTGAACGCGTCGCTGGGTTTGAACAAAATCGAACCGCGCACATAACGGTTGTCATCATCAAACAAGTTGTTGCCCAGCGGATTGACGTTTTTCACATAGCCATCGGATTTTTCATACGAACCAGCAAAGCGGATCGCGACGGTATCGCTTAACGCCGCATTGACGATTAAGTCGCCGCGGAACCGACCGTTTTCGCCAACCGTCAGATCAGCTTGGCCGAAATAACCCTCTAGCGAAGGCTGCGCCGAGGTGATCGAGATGTTGCCGCCAAACGTGTTGCGGCCATACAGCGTGCCTTGTGGGCCGCGCTGAATCTCAACACGCTCGATGTCAACAAAGCTGCCGGTGGCTTGGCTGGCGCGCGATTGGTAAACGCCGTCCACGAAAAAACCGATGGTCGTATCGCCATTAACACCAACGTTTTCGGTGCGCACACCGCGAATGGCCGGCCGTGCGTCCGAACCCGAACGGCCAAACGTAAAGCCGGGGACTTGCCCCTCGAGCCGCGACAGATCAGTTGTGCCGCGCTCCGCAAGCTGCTCTGCGGTAAATGCAGATACCGAGATAGGCACATCCTGCAAATTTTCTTCGCGCCGCTGTGCCGTGACGATGATTTCTTCAATGCCGGTTTCATCGCTTGTTTCTTCTTGCGCATAGGATGCTGTGCTCAACAGCATTGCTGCCAATGGCGCAGTCGTTGCAAACAAGCGCATTTTTGAGATTTTCATTGCTCTCACCTTCCCCTGAACGGTTTTTAAATAATTTTGTAGCGCAGATGGACTGCAAAAAGACTGCGAATGCAAGTCAAATTTGACTTCGAATGCAAAGGCCCATTCCGATTTGCAAAAGCATCACGCTTATAGGTTCAGCTCGCTCAACCTACTGCGCTGTCCAGCCGCCATCGATTAACAGGCTGGTGCCCGTGATCATGTTGGAGGCGGGCGATACTAAAAACAATACGGTGGCCGCTACATCATCGGGCTGACCAATACGCCCTAGGGGAATCATCGTATCGATAAAGGCCCGAAATTCCGGCTTTGCCAACATCGGCGCGGTCAGCGGAGTTTCAACAAAAGTCGGCGCGACCGAATTCACGCGGATGTTGTTCGGCGCAAGCTCAACCGCCATTGCTTTGGTCAGCCCCTCTAGCGCGTGTTTGGTCATGCAATAAACAGTCCGCCCCGGAGAGCCGACATGTCCCATCTGGCTAGTCATGTTGATAATGACACCGCCATTTCCGGCGTTCATCATTGCGCGCACAGCCCCTTGTGCCGCCAAATAGGCCGCGCGCACATTAAGGTTTAGCATCTGGTCGAGCACATCAAGCGGCACATCAACCATCGGCATCGGGTTGTTGGTACCTGCGTTGTTGACGAAAATATCGACGCGTCGTTGCGACAACTCAGCACCAAATGCGGGGGCGGTTACATCCGCTTGCCACGTTTGAATTGCCGGATGTTCGGCTGCAATCTCAGCCAATCCCGCCGGATCACGAGCAACCGCCGTCACGCTCGCCCCCGCCTGAGCCAACGCGATGCAAATCGCTCGGCCCAGCCCTTTGCTGCCGCCCGTCACAACGGCATGTTTACCGGAAAGGCCTTGCGCCCAAACAGGGATTTCGTCTTGCGTCATTCTACCCTCTTTGCATTCGAAGTCATTTGCGTTAGCGTAGAACACAATCAAACCAATTCAAAGCGCCCAAGGAGAGTAAAATGGTCCGCTATCTAAAAACCGGCATTACCGAGGACGCCGCCGCCGAGGCCGATGCGCAGGTCCGCCAAGTCGTTGAGGAAATTATCGCTGACATCAAAAAGCGCGGTGATGATGCGGTCCGCTATTGGTCCTTGAAATTCGATAATTGGGCTCCCGCCGATTTCCGGCTATCGCAAGCCGATATCGATGCAGCCTATGCCGCGCTTGAACCGCAAACCATCGAAGACATCCGCTTTGCCCAGGCACAAGTGCGCGGCTTTGCGCAAATCCAGCGTGATGCGTTAAAGGATGTTGAAGTCGAAACGCTTCCCGGCGTTATCTTAGGCCACAAAAATCTGCCAGTGAACAGCGTCGGTTGCTATGTCCCGGGCGGCAAATATCCGCTTGTTGCGTCTGCACATATGAGTGTTGTGACCGCAAAAGTCGCAGGCGTGCAGCGCGTTATTTCGGTCGCACCGCCATTTGAGGGCAAGCCCAATCCGGCGATCGTTGTCGCTATGCACATGGCGGGCGCGGACGAAATCCTGTGCGTCGGGGGCGTTCAGGCGGTCGCCGCGATGGCGCTTGGCACGCAAAGTATCAAAGCGGTCGATATGATTGTTGGCCCTGGCAATGCCTATGTTGCCGAGGCTAAGCGCCAGCTGTTTGGGCGCATCGGAATCGATTTGCTTGCAGGGCCGACCGAGACGTTAGTGATCGCGGACGAAACTGTGGACGGAGAACTTTGCGCCGCCGATCTACTCGGTCAGGCTGAACACGGCCCCAATTCACCCGCGATACTGCTGACCAATTCGGAAAAGCTTGCACGCGAAACCATGGCTGAAATCGAGCGTCAGCTGACGATACTGCCAACCGCGCCGATCGCATCAAAAGCATGGGCAGATTACGGGCAGGTTATCGTTGCCGACAGCTACGAAGAAATGGTCCAGATTGCCGATGAAATCGCATCCGAGCATGTGCAGGTGATGACCAAAGACCCCGATTATTTCCTGCACAATATGACCAATTACGGGGCGCTGTTTTTGGGGCACCGCACCAACGTCAGCTATGGCGATAAAGTCATCGGAACTAACCACACATTGCCGACCAAGAAAAATGCGCGCTTTACGGGAGGGCTTTGGGTGGGCAAGTTCATCAAAACCTGCACCTATCAACGGGTGCTAACCGATGAGGCGAGTGTGATGATAGGGGAATATTGTTCGCGTCTGTGCGCGATAGAGGGCTTTGCTGGGCATAAAGAACAGGCTGACATAAGGGTCCGCCGTTATGGCCGCAAAGAAGCAGCCTGAAACGCTCGTCACGCGGGTGATATCGGGCGGGCGGGCGACATCCTATGATGTTGCAAGGCATGCAGGGGTTTCGCAATCGGCAGTATCGCGCTGTTTCAAACAGGGTGCATCGGTTGCGCCGCGCACCCGCGAGAAAATATTGGCCGCCGCGCGTGAGCTGCATTATTATCCCAACGCCATTGCGCAAGGCCTGATTACGCGCCGGTCAAACCTTGTCGCGATCATCATTTCGAACCTGACCAACCTGTATTATCCCGAAGTGCTTGCCGAATTAACGCAGCGTTTGTCAACGCAGGGCATTCGCGTTTTGCTGTTTTCGCTGGCCGCCGAATCAGACGTTGATGAAGTCCTCGACCAAGTCTGGCGTTACCGCGTCGACGGCGCGATTGTCGCCGCGCGGTTGCATCCTGAACAGCTTGCGGCGTTTGCTGATCGCGGCGTGCCTGTCGTGCTGTATAACCGCATCGGCGAAGGCGTACCCGTTGCCAGCGTATGCTGCGATTCGGTCAGCGGCGAACATGCGTTGGTCGACGGCTTGGTCGAGGGCGAGCATCATATCTTTGGGATTATCGCTGGCCCAGCCGATAGCTATGTCGGCGAAGAACGCGTTGAGGCTGCACGCAGGCGTTTGCAGCAACTGGGGCGTGATTGCCGGATCGTGCGCGGCAATTTCGATTATGCCAGCGGCGACGCTGCGCTAAAAGAACTGATGCGGATGACGCATCGCAAGATGGACGCGCTGATTTGCGCCAATGACCTGATGGCGATTGGCGCAATCGACAGCGCACGGATCAATTTCGGCATCGAAGTACCGCAGGATTTATCTGTGGTCGGTTTCGATGGTGTTGGTCCCGCAACATGGCTTGCCTATCAAGTCACCACCATACGCCAGCCGGTCCGCCGGATGACTGAGGCGGCGGTCGCAATGCTGCTGGAGCGGATCGAACGGCCCGAACTGTCGCCCGAGCAGCGTTTGTTCGCCGGCGAATTGCTGCCCGGCAGCTCCGCACGTCTTGGCTGATGCAACCGAGCCTGATCTTCATCCCCGGCAACATGTGTGACGCTCGGCTTTGGCAAGAATTGCCTGACCTTTCTGGATGGACCAAAATTGATGCGCCGCCGCTGGGGCAGGCCAGCATATCCGCAATGGCGGCTGCGGTTCTGTCAACGCTGCATGGCCCGGTCATACCTGTCGGGTTTTCAATGGGCGGAATAGTTGCGCTGGACATGGCGCGGCAGGCACCAGAGCGGGTCAACGCCATGGTTCTGATCGACACCAATGCGGGCGCTGATTTGCCCGAACGCGCCAGCGTGCGACCCATTCAGCAAGCGCGCGTAAAGAATGGCGAATTGGCAACGATTATCGCCGATGAATTAAAGCCTGCATATCTGGCGGCGGCCAATCGTGATGATGAGGTGCTTAGGCAGTTGCTGTTCGATATGGCGATGGGCTTGGGCGAAGATGTTTTTCTGGCGCAAAGCGAGGCGCTGCGCACGCGAGATAACCTGGGCCGGGTACTCGATACTTTCGCAGGGCCGGTCGCAATGATGTGCGGTGCTGAAGACAGGCTTTGCCCGCCCATATGGCATGAAGCGATGGCCCAGAGGGCAAAGAACGCGCAGCTAACAATTATTCCGGGCGCGGGGCATATGCTTCCGCTTGAACAGCCCGCAGCCTTTTCGGCGGCGTTGATATCTTGGCTGAATACTTACAATGGAGAATTTCGCGCATGACCAACCGCATATTGACCACCCATGTCGGATCTCTCCCGCGTTCTGCGGCTGTGACGGATCTGGTATTTGCGCAGGAACGCGGCGAACCGGTTGACGCTGCGCAGTTTTCAAACGTGATTGGAGCAGCTGTCGATGATGCAGTGGCCGTGCAAGTGGCAAGCGGTGTTGACCTTGTCTCTGACGGCGAGATGTCCAAAATTTCCTATGCCACCTATATCAAAGACCGCATCACTGGCTTTGATGGCGATAGCGTGCGGACACCACCTAAAGACCTTGAGATGTTTCCAAACTTTTTGGCGCGCCAAGATAAAGGTGGCGGGACTCCGACCTATCGCCGACCCAAATGCGTGGGGCCGATAGCGGTGAAGTCTATGGCTCCGCTGCAGGAAGATCTTGCGCACATGCGAGCGGCGGTTACAGCGCATAAGCCAACCGGCGGGTTCATGAACGCTGCCTCGCCAGGTGTGATTGCGTTATTCCAGCCCAATGAATTCTATCCAACGCAAGACACCTATCTCGAAGCACTGGCCGAGGCGATGCGACCGGAATATGAAGCGATTGTCGCGGTTGGATTGTATCTGCAACTCGATAGCCCCGATTTAGGCCTTGGGCGGCACATGATGTATAAGGACCGCAGCGATACAGAGTATCTGACGCTGATCGGCGGCCATGTCGAGGCGCTGAACCACGCGCTGCGCAATATCCCTGCTGACCGCGTTCGGATGCATGTGTGCTGGGGCAATTATGAAGGGCCGCATTGTTGCGATGTTGAACTCGGTATCATCCTGCCGACGCTGATGGCCGCTAAGCCTGCGGCATTATTGTTCGAAACATCCAACCCGCGTCATGCCGCTGACTGGAACTATTTCGTCGAAATGGCGGACATCATTCCCGAGGACAAAATCCTGGTCCCCGGAGTCATCGACAGCACAACCAACTTCATCGAACACCCTCGCGTGGTGGCGGAGCGGATCGAACGCTACGCTAACATTATCGGGCGCGAACGGGTGATCGCAGGCACCGATTGTGGATTTTCCACCTTTGCAGGCTTTGGAGTCGTTGACCCCGATATCGTCTGGGCCAAGCTGAAAACATTGGCCGATGGCGCCGAATTGGCGAGTAAAAGATTATGGTAAGCTTTCGCGACAAACTGCGCGCTGGTGACCTGCTCGCTGGCACATGGGTCAAAACTCCGCACCCGCATGTGGTCGAAGTGTTAAGCCTCACCAGCCTTGATTGCCTTGTGCTTGATGCCGAGCACGCGCCGTTTGACCGCGCAGCGCTCGACCTGTGCATCCTGGCGGCGCGCGCTGGCGGCAAGACTGTACTGGTCCGCCCGCAATCGGCCAGCCATGGGCAGATCCTGAATGCGCTCGATTGCGGCGCAGATGGCGTGATCCTGCCGCATATCCGCAGCGCTGCCGACGCCGAAGATGCCATTCAAGCGTGTCATTATGTCAGCGGCGGGCGCGGGTTTGCCGGAAGTAGTCGAGCCGCTGGCTACACGACAAAGGGCATGGCGAAACACCGCGCCGATGCCAAAGGCGTCACCATCATTGCCCAAATCGAAGACATTGAAGGCGTTGATAATATCGAAGCCATCGCCGCCGTTGAGGGCATAGACGCACTGTTCATTGGACGCGCCGACCTGACGATTTCCTATGCCGCCGAAACCGCAGATGACGCTGTCGTCGTCGATGCCGTTGACCGAATCGTTGCGGCGGGAAAAGCTGCGGGGCGAACAACGGGGATGTTTCTGGGCCGTATCGGTGACGTGCCAATGTGGCGCGAAAGGGGTGCCAGCCTATTCATTCTCGGATCAGACCATGATTTCCTGTTGCAAGGTGCCGCAAAGCTGGCAGAGGCCGTCCGAACCTAAATTCTGCAACAAAACCTCTCTAGGTGTGTTGTTACAAGGTTGGGCGTTCAAAGGACATTACAATCATGGTGCAGGTAAAGGCCGTCATTTTCGGCGCAATTGGCGTGATCGCGGAAACATCCGATCTTCAGCGGCAGGCATTCAATCTGGCGTTTCGTGAACAAGGGCTCAATTGGCACTGGGATGCAGCGACGTATCGTCGGCTGCTTTCGATCAATGGTGGTCAGACGCGATTGCGGGCATATCGTGATGAACACACCGAACGTTCAAGCATCACCGAAACTGTCATCGCGGCGCTGCACGAACGCAAAACGCATCATTATGCGGCGCTGACAGCCAACGGCGCGTTGACTCCGCGCAAAGGCGTTGCCGAGCTTATCAAGGCTTGCCAAGATGCGGGCGTCCGCGTCGCATTGTGCACCTCTACATCGGTCGAAAACGTTGATGCTATCAAGTCCGCGTTGGGCGACTCCTTGGATTTCAGTGCCTTTGCCAGCATCACTACCATCGACAAAATTGGCGCAGTTAAACCCGCCCCCGATGCCTATCTGCATTGCTTGTCGCAGCTGGGATTGAATGCCAACGAAGTGATCGCGATCGAAGACACCCCCGTCAGCATACAATCGGCGATAGCGGCGGGAATCACAGTCATCGCCACACCGGGCGCAATGACGGGCGATCAGGATTTTTCAGATGCGGCAATGAAGGTTGATGATTTGGCGGCAGTGACGCTGGCGCAGCTAGAAGGCATAGTTTCTTAAAAAGTGGATAAGTTTTCAACACTCGAAAGTGACCTAAAATGACGGACAAAATGATCCAAAAAGGATTTATAGCTGCTGGCCTGAGCAACATTCTGGGCGTGATGATATGCTCGAAAGCGTTCACAAACGATGTGATGTTGGCAACTCAGCCAGATGTCATGGGCGCCTTTGGGTTGATCTCAATCATTTTGTGGGGCTTGGCCTACATCGCCGTGAGCAAAAGTTACAGTCAGGTGCGCTGGCTTGTTGGTGTTTTCGTTATCGAGAAACTGGCTTATGTAATTGCTTGGCTGACGCTGATGAGCTCGCGTTCTTTAAGTTCTATCTACGAACAGGATGTTCTGGCTGGGGTATTTTATACGGTTTACGGAGCTAATGACTTCGTTTTTATGCTGTTTTTCGGTTTTGTTTTTCTAAAGCGGGACGATGTGCAGTCTCAATCTAATGGCTAGGTGGCACGCCTATGGTGTCTCTTTTCTAGCATAATCAATCAACCGCCGCCCCAACTGTGCGGCCATCGCGGCGTGATCGATCACTGTTTCATCGGTATCGCCTGTAAACACGCTACTCCCGATTAGCCGGATGCGCTGTCCTGCGGGGTTAGGGCCGCTGACATGATGACCGTGGACGCGCCAAAGGAGCGCGGTTTGCTTTTCTGCAACGACAGCGTGTTCGAAATAGAACGTGGCGTCTGGCAGCTGGCGGATGAGCGCGGGCAACCATGCGCGGTCATAGCGGTTGAAAGCACGGCCATTCCACGCCTGATGCAGCCAGTTGGCAATGTCGCGAGCATCCTCTGGAAAGCCCGGCGGCAGGAGCGCGCTGTCGGTTGCAGCATATTGCCCCCGGCCGCTGCGCAATTCGCCGAGCGGCGGGTACGCAGGCGGAGCGGTTTTCGTCTCGCCGCGATCTTCGACCACGACCTCTCGCAAAACGCGCCCGTCCTCGTGCCAGGCCCAGCGGTGGCCGTGCCAACTGTTGACTTTATAGACGATCATATCGCCCAAATCAGCGATAATCGTTACATCTGCCGCATCTTCATTTACCCAAGCCGCGGTAATCGCATCGCGGCTTTTGATGATGCCAAGGCTATCCTCACGCGTGGCGCGGTGAACGTGGCTGTCGGCAAGGGCAGCAAGGTTGCGGTCACGGCGCAATGCGATTTCAAGGGAAGCTAAATCGCTCACGTTTTTCGCTTCGTGACGGAGAAAGTTTGTGATGTATCCATCACAGCCCACCCTCCATCTGCCGCATCAACGCCACTTCATCGAACACCGTGACCTCGTCACCAATCATACAGTGCGCGATACGCCAATGGGTGACGGCAAGGATGTAGATAGGCTCGCCAGTTGCATCACCATAAAGCGCGCCACCATCATGCGTGCCTGCAAGTTCCCAGCGCACAGCGATCATGTCATCGACCGCCGCGACATGTTGAATCGATATCCGCGCATCACCAAAGCTACCGATCAACGCAATGAACCAACCTGCAATCTCGCCCCAACCAAATAGTCGTCGTCCGCCCGGGCCGCTCCAATGCGCAACGGGGGAATATGCATCACGGACCATCCCAAAACGCCTGTGATTTAGGATGGCGTTAAAGAACGCGTGCGCAAATACTTGTGGCTCTGCTGCCGGATTGGGCAGAGTCGCATCGGGGAAAGGGTTCGCGGGGCCGGACCGGACGCACTCCATCGCCGCCTTTCGCCAATCGGCGCGTCCACCTTGCGCCTTGTCCGTTTGGGCATGTTCCTGCGCAATTGCTCTGGGATGATAGCCAAGCTCCAGCGCCATTGCGCTATAATCGCGGACCAACCATTCCTCGATGATGAGGTTCTTTTGGCACAAACAGTCGGCGATGGTCGTGAACGTGATCCGCTGGCCAGTGGCTGGCCCTAGTTCGGAGGTGCCAAGATTGGTCGCGCTGCTGGTAATCCGGTGCGAGGATAGATACGCACCGTTACCCTCATCGCTCCAGATAACCGCTTCGCCCGTCAATGTCCGGTCAGGAAAAGCCGAAAGCGTCCGTGATGTTCCCGCGATTACGCCATCCATGCCGATCACTGGTCCGGTCATCATATGCACAACGATATCGGGGGCATAATGCGTTGCGATTAAACCGACATCCTTTTGCTCCCAAATCCTGTGCGTGCAGCGAAGGATGTAATCGACGATGTCGCTATATTCATCGTCAAAGCCGGGAATATCCTGACGGCGTGCACCATGCGGTACCAGTATCTGCGCGATGTCCCGGCCACCTACATTGGGGATAGCCATCACCTATGAACCAGAAACGTGATTGCACCGGTATTGGCGTGCAGTTGGCGCGGTAATCCGGCTGGAAGGCTGATCGTGTCGCCTTCGGCCAAGGTAACAACTCCGTTGTCGCATCCGATGTCGACGCACCCGCTGAGTACGAACAACACTTCTTTATTCCCCGCACAGTCCCAATCAAGTGTATCACCCGCCGCGATATCAACGCGGTCCATTTTGAACCCGTGATCCCAATCGAGCCGGGCACCTGCGCCGATAATAGCCGTTACATCTGTGCCACTCGTTTCTACGTTGCGCCAAACAATCGCGTCCGCCTGCTTGCTGCTCATTTTACCAAGCGCATCCGCGTCTTGGCGCGAAGTTGGAGCCATAGGCTGAACATCCGCAGGTAAAGTCTCGCCAGATGCTGTATCGACAAGCGATCCGTTTTCGAGGAGGACAAGTCCGTAATCCTTTGCCATATCGAAAACCTGCGGGGCCCATGTCACACGCCCTGGATCGTCTTGACCCAACACCGCCCATAGAAATCCGGGAGTGCCATCATCGGCAGGGGCGGTTGCGGTAAAACCGCGAAACACGCGAGTCGGGATGGAAATCACATCGCCAGGGTGCAGATCGACCTGCGCATCGTCGCCAAGTTCGCCAAGATCAAATCGCCAGTGGCCACTATGGACCACAAAAACCTCAGCCGTGTCGTGGCTATGCTGTGAATTTACACAACCAACAGGCTGCCGCGCACCACCGATATTATAGCCATGCGGTTCGGCAATGTGAACGTGCTGATCAGGATTTTCGGATACCCCCGGCCCAATGATTGTAAAGTTCTCCTTCGCCTCTGACCCCGGCGTCCGGCAATCGATAAACGCGTTGTAACAGGGAATCAGATCGCGGTAACGCACCAGCCGCTGCGACAGCGCATCGGTGGTCCAGCTTTCGATTCTGGCATTGTGATCGGCCATGTATTTCACGCTTTTCGGTTGGTTTCGAACCATTTTGGCCCGGGATGCAAATAACGGTTTACGGCGATTGCATTCGAAGTCAATATCGCTGGTATCGAGAGGGTAAGAATGACATTGGATAAAGCCTGCTATTGGCAAGCAATTCACAATCATCGCGACTTGGGGAAATACCACGCGGCGTTGACCGAATTGCTTTACGCTGAGGATTGCGATTTCAACGCCGGCGCTCCGGTCGATCAGTGCACAGGCGCAGCGGCTATGATTGAGCGTTTTTGGCAACCACTTGTTCACGCCTTTCCCGATCTTGAACGCCGCACCGACATTGTAACAAGCGGAAGTTTCAAAGAGAACGACTGGTTTGCATCGACCGGATATTTTGTCGGTCATTTCGAAAATGCGCTTTTTGGCATAAAGCCGAGCGGACGGCCGCATTTTTTGCGATATGGCTGGTTCGATCGAGTCGTTGGCGATCACGTTGTCGAAAGCTACGTGATACTCGATCTTGCCCGATTGATGATTGAAACCGGTCAATGGCCATTGCGCGCGCAACTGGGCGAAAACTGGTCTCCTGCGCCTGCGTCTCAAAACGGCCTCGCGCTTAGCCCGGCTGACCCTGTGGAGTCGGACAAAAGCTTGAAGCTGGTCGAGGCGATGATTGCCGGACTGATGGCATACGATCAAAAATCGCTGTCGAGCATGGGGATGAAGCGGTTCTGGACGCCGCAGTTCCAATGGTACGGCCCCGGCGGCATTGGCAGCGCGCGCGGCCATACAGATTATGAACGCGCACATCAGGGGCCGTTCCTGAAAGCATTTCCCGACCGTGTCGGTGGCAACCACAAATGCCGGATCGGCGAGGGCAGCTACGTTGCCTCAACCGGTTGGCCCAGTATCAACGCCACGCATTTGGGCGACGACTGGATCGGCATTCCGGCGACGAACAAACGCATCACGCAACGGATCATGGATTTCTGGCGACGCGAAGATGATATGCTCGTGGAGAATTGGGTATTCATCGATATAGTCGATCTGATCGGCCAGTTCGGCATCGACCTGCTGCCGAATTACCAGAGGGAAACACTATGATCCGCGCGCAAGAATTTACACAAGGTCGCCGCTTTGGCGCGCTCGCATTTCTGCTAGTGGCCTATTTTTTCTACGCGTGGTCGTGGAACACCGTCGATATCCTTCGCCCGTATATCAAGGAAAGCCTTAGCCTCACCGATTTTCAGGCGGGATCAGCCTATACTCTGCAATCCGTTGGAGCGATCATTGGTGCAGTTGTGATGGGGCAAGTCGCAGACAAGATGGGCAGGCGGAATGCGCTGGTGATATCGATGATCGGCTATGGTCTGGGCTTACTCGGCGCATTGGTGATTACGGATTATACCGGCCTTATGATCCAGCGCATTGGGCTTGGTTTTTTCATGGGTTCGATGTTTCCGATTGCAGTTGGCATCTACTCCGGACTGTTTGCCCGCGATGTACGCGGCGTAATTGCCGGATTTGTTTTGGGCACGTACAACCTCGCTGTCGCCGCTCTGGGCTTTATGTCCGCTGCGGCGTTTAAGGCCGGGTATGATTGGAAGATATTGCTCTGGGCAGGCGGCGTTCCCGTCGCCATCGCGCTGTTTGCCTTTCTGGTCATCCCAGATGACCGGCACTTCATTCCGATGGACGGCGCCAGCGACGACGAAGCAGTGGCGAAATCTAAACTTCCAATCACCGAATTGTTTAAACCCGGCGTCGCCAAACAAACGATATTGCTAGCGACAATGACCGGCCTTAATTTCTTTGCCTATCAAGCGTTCACCGGCTGGGCCACGACGTATTTGAAAGAGGATCGCGCCATCCCCGATACAGTTGTCGGCGATGTGCTCGGCTGGCAATTCATAGGCGCTGCGATCGGCGGTCTGATATGGGGTTTCATTAGCGACCGGTTCGGGCGCCGGAACGCAGCCTGGGGTTTTGTAGCTGCAGCAGCGATCATCCCGGTCTATTTGTTCGTACCGATGCCAATCGGTCTTCTGGAACTCACCGGCTTTACTTATGGCATCATGCTGTCGTGCAGCGCGATCTGGGGGCCGTGGCTTTCGGAGCTATACCCCCCACATCTGCGCTCAACCGCTGCATCAATCTTTAACTGGGGCCGCGTCATAAGCATGACCGCTCCTTTGATAACAGCACCACTGGCAGAGTCGTTTGGTCGCGCGCCTGTTATGAGTCTGGCCTCGATCAGCTTTCTAGCCGCGGCGTTCATATGGCTACGCATGCCAGAAACGGTTGGGAAACGAATATGATTTTATGAAATCCCGATCGGGTTGATATTATTCGATGCTCTAAATGCCTCAGACGAAAGCCGTCACGACACCACCGATTCCTTCAGCGTTGAATGTCTGCTGTGCTGAACGCGCGCGCGCTGTCTAGACTGTTAGGTCCTGTTACCGCACATAGTGTTCGACATGCCAACCCGAAAGCACCACCGCGCAGACTGCAATCGTTCGAACCAAAAGCAACGGCACTCATTTCGGACGTATAGATGATACGTATCATCGGTAAGCGCCCTCTGGCGTGTCAGCGCTAACTATATTTGACGGCTACCTGCGAAGCTGCAGCCAGTCTTGCTTTTGCGGTAAGGGATGTCAGCATCGTTTTACGGTTATGCACCAATACGACCTCTATTGCACCGAAAAGGTGAGGTCTAGGAATTACAATATCCGCTGTAGTGGCCGGCGCATGCGTTGCGGGCAATGTGAAACGCTAGTTCGTTGGACGGTACTGACAGTCCGGTTTTTGAAATATGCAACCGGCAACCTCGCCATTTGTGTAAGCTGATGAATTTATCTGTTTCGCACCATTTACTCTATTCAAAGATTCACATTGCCCCCAGTGTAATTGGCATTAAGTTACACTTGTAACAGCTGGGGGCTAGAAATGGTGCAAATTCAGCGACGAGTGGCGTTACATTCAAAGCATGACTGCATTCATGCATCGCTGTTTGGCGAGTTCAAATTGGCGACTGCTGATGGCGCCGAAATAACTCTATCCAACCGCCGGGCGAAAGCGTTGCTGGCGGTGCTGTGCCTGAACGGCGATGAAGCCATCAACCGCGAGCAAGTCAGCAAGCTATTATGGCCCGGCCGGTTTGAAAGCCATGCCAAAGCCAGCCTGCGGCAATGTTTGCTCGACCTTGGCAAATTGCTCGAACCACTTGGTTCCTGTATATTGCAAGTCACGCGCACGACGGTGTGCTTAAACAGTGCAGCCATCGCCACCGACCTTGACGATCTGGAAGCCGCATTGGCCGACCAAAATACGACTGATGCCGCACATCGCATAGCAACAATTGGCACCTCCCCGTTGATTGACCAGATGGACTTTGGCGAAGCGTTCGGTGACTGGCTTTCCATTCGTCGGTCGCAGGCAGAGCACAGGTTGCAAATCGCGGTTGATCACGCCCTGGCCTTTGCGACAGAGCGTGGTGATATGGATGGCCACATGGCGCTTGCAAGTGCATGGGCTCAGCGCAATCCCGCAGCGTTGCAAAAAGCACCGATCACTATCGCCGATACAAAAATGCGCATCGCGGTGCTGCCGTTTCAGGCACTCAATTCACGGGACGACGAGGATTATTTCGCCGATGGCATGACAGACGAACTGATCACGACATTGGGCCAAGTACCGCAATTGATGATGGCTGGCCGAACATCATCATTCCATTTCAGAGGCAGCGATTGGCCGCCTGCAAGCATTGCAGACGCGTTGCGGGTGACGCACTTGATCGAAGGGTCAGTTCAGCGGCAGGGCGACCGCGTACGCATTCATGCTCATCTTATTGTCGGTGGAACAGGATTTGAGATTTGGGCCCAGCGCTTCGATGGCTCGCTGGATGACGTGTTTGCGCTTCAAGAAACTGTCGCGCAGGCTGTTACAGCGGCGATTGGTGACGTGCTGGGCATATCGTTGCCGCCGCCGCTTGTGCACGGCATGACGCACAGCAAAGAAGCGTATGATCTTTATCTGCAAGGCCGCGCGCTAAATACAAGGCTGTTTGGTGACGGGGTTCTTACGCGGGCAGCCGAGCTGCTTGACGAAGCGGTTGCGCTTGATCCGGGTTTTGCCGAAGCGTGGGTTTTGTTGGGCGATGTGCATCAACGTATGGGCATCTATCTCGCTGGCACTGACCAGACGATTGCTTCAGCCGTTATGGCGGATTGCGTCCGCAAGGCGCTGGCGATCAAGCCTGGCCTCGGTCATGCTTACGGCTTGCTTGCCTTGCACGAGTTTACCCAGAACAATATCGTCGGCTCGTTGGATCTTGCGTTCAAGGGCTATGAGGTCGAGCCAAACAATCCGGCGGTGGCGATTCGGATAGGCGGATTATTGCTATTTTGCGGCCTGACCCGGCAAAGCATGCACTATCTTGATGAGGCGATCGACCAAGATCCGGCGGATGGCAGGCACTATATGGTTCGCTCGGCGGGCCAACTTAACTTGGGCAAAATCGACGCCGCTATCGCCGACGCGCAGCGCTGCGTCGATCTCGGCTTTCCGTCCATTTGGCTCGGCGTCGCACATGCAGCCGCTGGCAATCATGATGTTGCCGTCGAACATTATCAACAAACCCGTTTGATGCTGAACAACAGCATCCCGCCGCCAAGCGGGATGACGCCGATGTCGCCTGAAATGATGGATGCGTATTGGCTTGTCGCCGCAAAGGGCGTCTGCAGCGGAGTGCCCGAAGACCGGGAAACCTATTGCCGCACGCTCGATTTTCTTCACGCGACGATGACGGAAAAGGAACATCTGGCGATTACCGCCCCAGCGGTGTTCATGGGCTATGCCGATTTGCTGTTCAAAACACTGGGCACGCGCACAACCCTCCAGAATATCGCTTGCCTGATGTCCATCTGGGCCGATATCGAACCAATCCGCCAAATCTGGCAGCACCCCGAATTCATCCCCTT
>JAYVGQ010000085.1:0-2032 GCA_043771985.1 Sphingomonadales bacterium | reverse complement strand
CGCACGGCGTGAAGCAGTTGTGTTGCACGAGCTTGTTTCAAGCCAGGCATTTGAAGATCAGACCGCGCAGCTGCCGATCATCCTGGGCAAGAACATTGCGGGCGACCCGGTGATCGCCGATCTCGCGCCGATGCCGCATCTTCTTGTTGCGGGTACGACAGGTTCGGGCAAATCGGTCGGTCTCAATGCGATGATCCTGTCACTTTTGTACCGGTTGACGCCCGATCAATGCCGGATGATCATGATTGATCCCAAGATGCTCGAACTGAGCTCTTATGAAGATATCCCGCATCTGCTCGCACCGGTTGTGACCGAACCGGCCAAGGCCATCCGAGCGCTTAAATGGGCGGTCGAGCAGATGGAAGAACGTTACCGGATGATGGCGTCGGTCGGGGTACGCGGGTTGTCGAGCTTCAACGACAAGGTGCGCGCGGCGAAGGTCAAGGGGCAAAAGCTCGGGCGACGCGTCCAGACGGGTTATGACGCCGAAACGGGCCAGCCGGTTTATGAAGATGAAACGCTTGATTACGACGTGTTGCCTCAGATTGTCGTGATTGTCGACGAACTGGCCGATCTGATGATGACGGCGGGCAAGGAGGTCGAATTCCTAATCCAGCGGCTGGCGCAAAAGGCACGCGCGGCGGGCATCCATCTCATCATGGCAACGCAGCGGCCGTCGGTTGACGTTATCACCGGTGTGATCAAGGCAAATCTGCCAACGCGAATTAGCTTTCAGGTGACATCAAAAATCGATTCGCGCACAATATTGGGCGAACAGGGTGCCGAACAATTGCTCGGCAAGGGCGACATGCTTTACATGCCCGGTGGCAAGCAGATTGCGCGCGTCCACGGCCCGTTCGTCAGCGATGATGAAGTGCGCGCGGTCGCCGATCACTGGCGCGGCCAAGGGCGGCCTGACTATGTTCAGGCGGTTACCGAAGAACCTGCCGAAGGAAGCTGGTCAATCGACGGCGCGCCAACGGGCGAGGATAATCCCGAAGACCAGCTCTATCGGCGTGCAGTACAGATTGTTGCCGAAAGCCAGAAGGCTTCGACTAGCTATGTTCAGCGCCAGCTTCGCGTCGGCTATAACAGCGCCGCGCGGTTGATCGAACGGATGGAAAGCGAAGGGCTTGTCAGCCGTCCCGATCATGTCGGGCGGCGCGATGTCATGATCGATACCGAAGGCCATGCGATCTGATGCATTGAGCTAGGTTCAGGCGGAGTTCAACCGTCCGATCCTAGCAGAGATGTCACTTTGCCGGAGACTTAGCGTCATGAATTTTCGTATTCCGCTCGCAGCAATAGCGATCGTCATCGGCGCTTCGGCGCATGCGGTGCCATCAGCCGATATTGCTGCGGTGTCGGCTCATCTCAAAGCGGTCACAACGATGACTGCAACATTCGCGCAAACCGACCGTGCTGGCAAAACCCTCAACGGTGCCTTGACCTTGAAACGTCCGGGAAAAATTCGTTTCCAGTATGAAAAGGGTGTTCCTTTGCTTGTTGTGGGAGACGGCAGTGCGCTGACCTTTATTGATTATTCGGTAAAGCAGGTGCAGCGCTGGCCGATTGGCAAATCGCCGCTTGGTGTTTTGCTTGACGCGAACAAGGATTTGTCACGGTTTGCCAAAATTGTCGCGTCGGACGATCCCAAAGTGGTACTCGCCGAAGCACGCGATCCGCGTCATCCCGAATTTGGCGTCATTACTTTAGCGTTCGTCCATGATGCGGCTGCACCGGCAAATTTGATGCTCGAAGGATGGGTCGTTCGTGACAGTCAGGGCAACCGAACCTCGGTTCGTCTGGCCAATCAGCGCTTCAATGGACCGGTATCCGACGAGGCGTTCAAATGGCGCGACCCGCGCCCACAAACGCGCGGCAAGTAGCAATCCGTTCATATTGGCGACAGGGAACGAGCCTATAATCGGCCTTGCTGCTCCGGTTCAGGCGTTTGCAGGATTCCCCCCTGTTGCTTGCAGATTGCCGTTTACGATCGGAGTACGCCAGCGTGACGAACGCTCGGTTGGCC
>JAYVGQ010000084.1:0-9826 GCA_043771985.1 Sphingomonadales bacterium | reverse complement strand
GCAAATTCGCTTTGTGCGTCAAGTTCCAGCTTGCCGTCAAAGAATTTCTGCGATCCGCCCAGTTTCACCAACGTGGAGCGATTAGTGGAACCATCCGCCAATCTGTCGTCGGCATGAATAATGCCGGCACGCAGGGAAGTTTTGTCGTTACGATATTCGATTTCGCCCGATCCAGCACGACGACGCGCACCGGATTCGAGGTAATCCTCTTGATAGCCCAACGCCGAAACCGTGACTTTGTCAGTCAGGCGATAGCGAGCGTCGAGGCCGATCTTTTCGGTGCCGATTTCCGAACGGTTGTTCTGACCCAGGCCGTATTGCGCGGACTGGCGGCGGAAATAGGCGAGCACATCAACTTTCGCGCCGTGATGTTCGGCTTCAAGCAAGACAGCCGTTGCTGTGCCTGCATCGGCAGTTGCGCTGCTGGCGCGGGCTTTGCCATCGGTTGCGGCGATTTCCGCACGCAATTCGGTCCCGGTTCCCGGACGATAGCGGATGTCGGCGCCAACCAGGTTAGTTTTGTCTGTGTCAGTCTCGTCATGGATTGCAGTTGCGGCGATTTGCAGCTTTTCGTCTTTTGACTGCCATTTCACACGGCCGCCGCCATTGTTCACCCGCTGACCAACGCCATCGACTTCATATTCGGCGATGATGAACTGTGGATCAAGGCTGGACGAACGCGACAGCACAGGCTCACGGAAACGCAGTGTTACAGCAAGATAGTCGATGTCATAATCGATATGACGTATAAGGTCTCGGCGTTCGACGATGCGGTCCGAGCGGAGACGATCGCGTGTCTCCAACGTAATCCGTTCGCTGTTCGGCAAGATATCACGCGCGGTCAACGCATAGGGACCGGTTAGGCCAGTGCCCTGAATTTCTTCGCGGCGATAGCGATAGGGTGTGTCGGCAGCAAAGACCTGTGCATGCACTTGCTCACCGCGATACTCGGCTTTGACACCGTTGAAATTGCGTTGGTAACGGGCAAGTTCAGGCTCATCGATGCCGGTGGTATAATCACCGAACAGCGCGTAAAACTGTGGACGTTCCAACTTTAGATACAGGCGGCGCACCGATGCTGCGTCATAGCGCTGTTCGCTGCGATCAGCATAGACCGTGTAGTAACGGCGCGGGTCGATGATACCGGCAAAGCGGGTTTCATCTTCGTTCTTGTCGCTATCATAAGCCAGCGTCATCAGCCATTTTCCGCTGACGCGGCCTTTGGCATAAAGCGCGATACGGCCATCAAGGTTTAGCTGATCGTCGTCTTCTACAAGCGTTTCCAAACCTTCATCAAGTGTGTTGAAGCCTACCGTTCCAGCAGCAAAACCAACGACTGTCCATGGACGGTCGCCCGGATCAAGCCATGTTTCGACGCGTTGTGTGCGGCGGACTTCTCCATCCTGGAAATTGAACGACACAGCAACGGTGCCGGATGCGGTGGTTGGCTCCAGCTCGATATAGGCAATGCCGTTGTCGCCATGGACGCGCCATACCGGCTGCGCACGTTCCAGACCCGAAAGCTGGTTGGCTTGTTGTGCATCAACTTCGACAGCTGGGCGATAGGGATCGGTTACGGTAAAGTCACCGACAGCGCCGTGCTGGATCGGTTTACCGTTACGGTCAGTCATCCGAACCGCGATGCGCGGGCGGGTGACGCCGTCTGCCAGCAGGACCGATTGGTCCTTTAGGAATTGGGCAGTCATCGGTGCGCCAGCGACATAGATGTTTTGCGTTAGCGTATCGATCAATACGCCGTCTTCGCCGGTTATTTTGGCAGTCAGCACGTTATTACCCGCTTCAACGATAACGCCGCGCCAAACAGCCGCGCGCATTTCGCCATCAGTGCTTTTTTTGGTGCCGTCAAAGTTCAGCGCGTCGACAGGCTTGCCGTTGACGAGCAGCTCAACCTTTTGGCGCGGCAAATGCTTGACGACAATGCGGGTGGAGCGTGAGCGCGGATTGTAGTCCGTTGCCGGGAAGACAAAGCCAAGGCCGGGTGCCTGATTTTCAAACCAATCGATTTCTGAACCAGCAGCTTGTGCATCGGTCAAAACCGGGGGCAAAGGTACAGCTTTTGCGCGGGTATCTTCGCGTGCGACAGTTTGCACAGCCCGGAAATCTGCGCGTTTCAGGCTTCCGCCGCGTCCTTCGACAAAGCGCGAGATCGCGCTGCCAGCACTGCGCGTGTTGCGCGCGCAATTGACCGGCTTCTGATCGAGCGGGAAGGTCGAAGGGTCGATTTGGACCACATGCAGGCCCGGTATGACCCCCTCAAAATGATAGCGGCCATCCAGATCGGTTACCGCATAGGTGCCGTCCTGAAGCATCACACGGATGCCGGCGATCCCTTTGGCGTTACGCGGATCAACGTCGCAGCCGCCGTCAGTAATACGGCCGATGATGGTGAAACGTTCACTGATGCCGTCGCGGACGATGCGAACGGTGGAATCTGCGTCTTCGCTGACCGCACCGCGGTTATCGCGCGCAGAGGCCAGATTGATAGCGTTACCGGGCCGTGCATCGGTGCGCACTTCGGCCAAATATGTCAGCAAGCCAAAGCTTCCGCCAGCAAGCGGGGCCACAATTACCGAAAACCGTGCGCCGTCGGCGGCTACCGTCGGCGTAACCAGCGCACCGTTGTAACGGACTGAATTCAAACGTAAACGCATGGCATTTGGCAAGATGTCAGTGATGGTCACAGGTCCGCTAGCGCGCGTCCGGTCAGGGTTGCGTACCTCTACACGGTACTGAACGATATCACCGGGCATTGCTGTTACGGACGATGTGGTTTTGGTCAGCTGTAACTGCCCACCCGGGCGGTCCATGGGCACATCAATGCGCACTGGGGCGGGGTCGGACAACGTTATCGTCCCCCCGTATGAACCCGGCGCAATGATAAACGGTCCGCCATCGGGACGCGTCAAAAGCGCGATTTCAGCAGGTGTCGCAGCCGAGGGCGCGGTGTACGGTGCTGGTGGTGTGATGACCAAACGGTAGACGCCCGGTCGCAGGAACGGGAATCGATAAAAACCCGTGTCAAATGAATAGCTTGCACCGCTGGAATCGGTGACCGTTGATCCGGTGATTAAGCTATTCGGGAACGTGGATACGCCATCGTCGCCAAAAACCTGCGCTGGAACGCCGGTTGCTGCATCGACGATTGTGACGCGCGTGCCAGAAACTGGTACGCCATCGCCGCTATCAAAGGTCAATCCGAACGGGTCGACGAGGATATCGACGGTTCCTGAGGCAATTGTTCCACCCCCGACGCCGTTGCCAAGGTCAAAGCTTAGTGCATCGCCGGGGCGCACCGTCAAAACGCAGTCGCCAATCACCGGTGAGGCGGGCGTAGCTGCTGTATTGATGACTGCGAGGAAAATTCCGCTGTTCACGGCAGTTTCGGTCATCGTGACGCTTTCACGGTCGCCATTTTGCGTGGTGATTGTCGCTGTGAAGCTGTCAATCGCGGTCGCGCTGGCGTTTTGCAGCGCCGAGCTTACCTTTAGAATCAATGGCTCGCCTGCGCGAATCGATGTCGTTGGCGTAATCGCCGCTGGATTTGCTGCATATTGCGAAAATGCACCGCTCAAATCGACAGGCCTTGGCCCGGATGAGCCCATGCACATCGTTGCTGGCAAATTTGTCGGCTGACCAGATGGACCGCCGGTAAAATGGAACAATTGTAACGTTGCGGGTGGGGGCGGCGTCGTCCGGTCGACTATGATATCGACGGTGTTGGACGGCTGAGACAACCGCTGCCCGCCGCTATCCCATTCTACCTGCGCTGTGTTGCTGATTGTAGAACTGCCCAATGCGCTTTGCGCAAGCGCGGGAAGGCTGGCTGCAGCTATGGGAATAGCTGCGGCCAACGCTCCGGCGCATTTGATAAAGGACTTGGTTAACAGGTTCATAGGGGAAAAAGGCGATGCCAGGCGGACCCAGCATCGCCTTTCCTTTCCTTAATTGATAACTGCGCGGAAAATTAGCGCGCGCGAGCTACTGGCTGCGATTGTGGACAGCGTTCCTTCGGCGCGTGTAAGCCCCGAATTATACTGGCCAGCATCCGCATCGGTTGCATCGGTTACGCCGGTTCCCGCGGCACAAGTTTGGCTTGCACCGGGGCTTGTGACCGTCGCGTCAACGAAGATCGTACCGGGCGCGAATGTCAGATTTGCCGGAACAACGTCGCGGATTGCGATGTTGGTGGCAGACGCAGCACCGGCAGCATTCGTTACCGAGATACAGTATTCAACAACTGCGCCAGGGATCGACTTAAAGTTCGATGTACTGACACCGTCGCTGATAATGCGGCTCGATTTGAACACGCTGAGCGAGGCGGCTGAAACCGTGTAATCGTCCGTTGCGACATCGATACCGTCACGTGCGACCGAGGTTCCGCCGTTTCCGGATTTCGCAACGTCTGCAAAGATCGTTTCAACAGTTCCCGCGCCGTTGACAGTGGCATCGGCCGCTGCTGCTCCGGCTCCGGTAATTGCCGAGCCATTGCTGTTCAACGCAGTGGCCGTGGCTGATACGTTTGCGACCTGACCGTTTGTTGCTGCAGCTGGAATGTTGCCAAGGATCAGGATCGTTGCAGTGCCATCGGCGACAAGATCGTTAATCGTCAGCGACGCAGATGCAGCCGTGTCGCATACGCCGTCAATAACCGGACCATCAAGGCAGATGAGCAAGCTGGTGACGTCGAATACGTCCGTTCCGCCATGTGCCGCTGTACCGCCGACGATATTGGCAGGTGTTACCGTGAAATCCAGCGTGTCGTTTGCAGCATTCGTCAGCAAAAACGTAGTGACGCGCGAGGTTTGGCCAGGAATGACGGTGGTCGTTCCAGTTGTTGCCTTTTCCGCGATGTTGAACAGGATTTTACGGTCGACAACGAACGTGTCGGACGCACTGGCCTGGGTTTGAGCGACACCACCGACCTGAAAGTCGACTGTGACGTTGTTAAGGACTGACGTGCCCTGCGTAGTTCCCGCTGCTATAGCAGGTACCGCGTTCAGAAACACGGCGGGGATTACGGCTGAGGCAACGAGCAGTTTAAGCTTACTGGTCATGCTTATTCTCCTGTTGCATTACGTTGATTGCGGAATGTCCGCGGCAATCGGCGCGTTTTCGAAGTCACTTTACGACCCCACGAAAGATAAGCTTGCCCGCGTCACCCGCGCCAAGCATTTCATTCATCTGCCATTTCAGATGGGTAACGTCGGTCATCAACGCATTACGGCTGGAACCGTCGGCATTGTTCACGCGAAGTTGCGACAATTTGCCCCAGCTTTTTCCGCCATCAATCGAAACAACCTCGGCACCATCCGACGTTCCGCTAAACGCAATTGCGGCGGGTATGGGATTAGTAACCGAGAAATTTGTTGCAGGTTTGTTGCCTGCGTTGCGATATCGCACCACGAATACCAGCTGATCGCCTGGAAGGATCATGCTTGGTTTTGCCAGCACAGTCGAAAACGAACCGTCAGGTTGTTTTGCTTGTTTTTCGACAAAGACGTCACTGGATAGCTCAACGGGTGCCGCAGCTATTGCGGGCACGCTACTTGCCGCCAATAAAATCATTGAAAAACATGCTTTTAAGATATTGTTCATTGTACTCTCACTCTGAAAGTGATGGTGCGGCTTTGCCCTGCCGCGACATTTCCGAGCGCGACGCTTACCCGCGACCCATTAAAATTCCCCTGATCGGTATCTGCGGCATCGGTGAGCGGCGCACCGGCAAGCGTGATGCTGCTCGCGACATATTGCGAGCTTGTGGGGATCGGGTCGTTAATTGCCAGATTGTTCAGCGCGCCTGTGCCACTGACTGTAGCGGTCAACGTATAGGTAATGATTGATCCCGGAACTGATGTCGTTCCGCCAAAAGGATCTAAGACCGTCGCCGTTTTAACAAGCGCAACAGAAGCTGCATTGACCAAAAGGAAACCGCCAGCGTCCGCATCTGCACCGGTTGTGCCAACAACAGCGTTACCGCCGCCTTGGCCGGCGCCTGGGAACGTTGTGCCCGGTGCTCCTGTTCCTGTGGTCGCTGCTGTCGTGATGCGAACTTCCGCGCGATCACCGTTGTTTTGCGTCGTAGGAATATTGGTCAGAACAAAAACGCGAATGATCTGGTCAGGTGCAAGCAGTGGATCGTTCGTTCCCGCGACATAGACAGTGTCGACGCCAGGATCGTATAAACCGTTGTTGTTGCTATCGATGACAACTTGCACGAGTGCCGGATCAAAATCGTCACCGCCGTTGATGACGTTGGGCGTGATACGAAAAGATTCAGGGCCGTTGCCAGTGTTGGTTATGCGAAACGTCGATACGACATTCTGTGCGCCATTCGTTGTGATGACGTCACCGGGATCACCGCTCACTACAGTCACATCCAGTAACTCGTCAACTTTGATAACTACGGGGTTTGAATCGATATCAACGGTGCTGCCGCCGCTTTCATAAGACGCAGTCGCGATGTTGATAATATCAGTTCCAGCAAGCGTTCCAGCTGCGTAGGCGTTGTTCGATGCAAACAGCGCCATAACTGCGGCACCGCAAAGTGCGGCGTTACGCAGTCCACCAAAATAAGTGAAAGCTGAATTTGTAAGAAGGTTCGGTTTCGACATGTTGAGCGTTATCGCAAAACACTGTCAAAATTTCGTTAAAATGCAGGAACGCTCTTAACCAGTATATCATTTTGATAAATATAGGTAATCATGTTTGTTGCGTTGTAAGACATTGTAACATCGCGGTTGCCGGTTAACGCTTATCTGTCCTACGCCTTTGACCGCTTGCAATCCTTTGCCGCGTTCTGGGATATTGACACGTAGATTTTGTGTAACGTCAGAATGAAGCGTTGACAGGGTGAGGCGGCGCTTATAGTAGCGCCTTCACCGCAATAAGCGGGTGTAGCTCAGTTGGTTAGAGCGCCGGCCTGTCACGCCGGAGGTCGCGGGTTCAAGTCCCGTCACTCGCGCCATTTGCCTGTTTCCATCCAGCGCAATAATGGCTTTAGGGGTGCAATCCACACGACACCCGCGATCAGGTAAATCACTGATTGGATCAGGATCGGCAAGTCACCGATGACGCTGTCAAAGCTGCCAATACCCCACGCTAAAACTCCGATCATGAATAACATTACAAAAACTCCGGCAGGCTTACGCAACGTAGGCCGTTCAACTGGGGCATTTTCGTTTTTCATCGGGCTATCCAAGCTTTTTCAGTGAGTACGGCATTTAGTGGTATATCCCACGGGTCGGCGGGCAGCAACGACGCCTCTTGTATCGACCAAGCGATACCAACAATGAATGCGCTGTCGAGTAAGCTTAAAGCCCTATCATAGTGACCCGCGCCTTGTCCCAAACGCATCAGGCTCCGGTCAAAAGCCACGAGCGGTGTCAAAATGACGTCAGGTTGGCATAGTTCTGTGTCGCCGCTTGGCTGCATAAGGCCAAATGGACCTTCGTGCAGACTGTCGCCGGGCGACCAACGTAGAAACTGCATGGGAGATGATCGGCCGGTTACAAACGGCAGAGCAGTGTTGCAACCAGCGGCGCTAGCGATGCTCAAAAGTGTACGCGGGTCGGCTTCAGATCCTACGGGTATATAGCCCGACACCGTTCGTCCAGCGATGAATTGATTTAATAGCACGGCTGGCGCGGCACTAAACGCGATCCGCCGTTCACGATCCGTCAGATTATCCGCGAAGTCCGCTCGAGCCTTACGATAAAACGCGCGTAGATCGGACTTGGTTCGTTCGGACATGCGCGCTGGCCCTCAATTGGGGTGGCGGAACCACCATGGGTCGTATCCCGGAATATCCTCTGACGCCATTACGTCAGGTGGGCGCCATATGCACCGTGTCCCGTCGTTTCCAACGTAACACAGGCAGGGACAGCTCCCATGGAAAGAAATTATCGCCTCAGGGATGTTCTCCTAGGTCGCGCCGGGCAGTTCCGCCGAGTTCTATGTAGGCTGCTTAAGCCCTTTGCTCAAGTCCCTGAACAAGCTTTTCGATCCGCACCGCCAGACTTTCAAGCGCTTCAGCCATTTGAGTGCCGTTTCCAGCGCCGAATGGCGCGGCTGTGACGGCATTTGACGTAGGCTCAGCATCGTAAAGCTGATCAGCGAGTAACAGGCTGGCAAAAAGAAGCTGACGGCTTTCATTCAATCCACCTGCCGAACCGCCCGCCTCTCGTGCTTTTATGTCGACTAGGTTGCCGAGGGCGTTGAGGCGGTCTTCTTCACCGTCCTTGCACGTGACAATGTATTCGCGACCTGCGATGGAAAGACGGACATCAGCCATGTTTAGTCCTTTACCAGCGAAAGCAGATGATCAAGGTCACCGATGGCCGCTTGTGTCTCTTGGCGTAACCGGTCATGTCGTTGCTGTAAATCCGAAGGTGCTGTCGTGTGCCGTCGAGTATTAAAGTCGACCACTTCTAGGCGTCCCAGTGCGCGTTCAATGCGACCAATCGCCTGCATCATCCTGTCTTGCGGCATAATTTTGCTCCCTATGACGTCAAGGGTAAGCAGATTTGAGCGGAATGGCAAATTGCATTGCCATGCTGGGGGCGGATGGCTTGACGGTGGCGCGGTTGCCCCGCAAAGGACTCGCAGAGCGACTCACCGCTTTGACCCCGTCCTTTCCGGGCGCAACTACCGCACTACGACGCGGTGATAAGGAAAATTGCATGACGGTCCCCCTTCAACAGATGGCCAATGCGATCCGCGCTTTGTCGATGGATGGGGTGCAAGCGGCTAACAGCGGGCCTCCCGGGATGCCGATGGGGATGGCTGATGTTGCCACGGTTTTATATTCACAGTTCCTGAAATATGACGCATCTGCACCAAAATGGGCGGATCGTGACCGGTTTGTGTTGTCCGCAGGGCATGGTTCAATGCTTGCCTATTCGACGCTGTATCTCAGCGGTTATGCCAGCCCAACTATCGACGATATCCGCAATTTCCGTCAACTGCACAGCCCGTGTGCTGGGCATCCTGAAAATTTTGAGCTTGACGGCGTTGAGTCCACCACTGGTCCATTGGGACAGGGGCTTGCGATGGCGGTTGGCATGGCGCTGGCAGAGCGGCATTTGAACGCGCAATTTGGTGATGATTTGGTCGATCATCGTACATGGGTGATTGCGGGCGACGGCTGCCTTATGGAAGGTATCAATCACGAAGCCATTGGTTTAGCAGGACATTTGGGCCTAGGCCGGATGATTGTGCTATGGGACGATAACCGGATTACCATCGACGGCGCGACCAGTCTTTCGACGAGCGAAGATATCCCCGCACGCTTTCGCGCGACCGGTTGGCACACCGAAAGCTGTGATGGTCACGATTTTGCGGATATCGCCCGCGCTATGGCAGCGGCAGTTGCGGATGATCGGCCATCCTTGATTGCTTGCCGTACAGTGATCGGCAAAGGCGCACCGAACAAGCAAGGCACACATAACGTCCATGGAGCGCCGCTGGGGGCGGATGAAATCGCGGCTGTTCGGGCTGAATTGGGCTGGAATTCGGCCCCATTTGAAGTCCCAGAAGATGTTCTATTGAGGTGGCGCGAAGCTGGTAAAAAGGGCGCCAACATCCGCACTGAATGGGAAAAGCGCCTCGCTGCTGACTCCAAAGGCGCTGAATTGACGGCGCGGATGGCGGGCAAAGTCGATGCCACCGGCGCGCTGCGAGATTATTTGGTAGGCTTGATCGCTGCGCCTGTGAAAGTCGCGACCCGCAAAGCATCCGAAATGGCGCTTGAGGTTCTGACGGCTGCGATCCCGTCAATGGTGGGCGGTTCTGCCGATTTGACAGGTTC
>JAYVGQ010000083.1:0-10244 GCA_043771985.1 Sphingomonadales bacterium | reverse complement strand
CGGAGGCCGGCATAGGCAACGATGTTGCCGCGGTCATCAGCAAGCGAAGAACCGATTGCGATCGACACGTCATACGCGCCGCCATTAATCGTTGATCCTTCTGGAGCCGAGAAGCGACGGTTTACGACATTGCGGACTTCGTTGTTATTGTTGTGCTGATACATGCTGTACTGGCCGTCAAGACGCACACCCTGAAACTCACGGTTCATCTTAAAGTTCACAACGCCCGACACAGCATCTGCACCGTAAGTTGACGAAGCGCCACCTGTCAGGATTTCAACGCTGTTGATCAACGCCGATGGGATGAAGTTAAGGTCAGCGCCGGCACCACCGCCGATGCCGCCTGGCATCAAACGCTTGCCATCAACCAGAACCAACGTGCGGCTGACGCCAAGGCCACGAAGGTCGATTGTTGCAGTACCATCGGCACCGTTTGAAACGCCCGAGCTTTGTGTCGCAATAACCTGTGGCAAAGAGTTCAGAAGATCTTCGATCTTCGTCGCGCCTTGGCCTTTGAAATCGTCGCCGCCGACAACAGTGACCGGCGCGGACGAATCTTCGTTTGGACGCTTGACGAGCGAACCCGTCACAACGATTGGTTTGTCGTTCGCTGTTTCGGCACCATCTTCGGCATCTTGTGCGAAAGAAGGCGCAGAGATCAGCGCGAGACCGAGTGCCAATGGCGCTACGGTGTTTTTAAAATTGCTAAGACGTGTCATTTTCACGTTTCCAGCCCCTATCAAAAGAGGGCGACAGCCAATACCTTACGGATCGGATGCGCCTGATTAAGCTTCTCTGTGGTGACAAAACCGCACATTGCTAAAGCAACAATGCAGGCTCCCCAGCGCAGATTACCATGACGAGTGGCGGATTTTGAACGATAGAGCAAAGGCTTTGCTGCGCTGCGCAAGATAATTTCGCTGCCTGTCACCATTTTGCCACACTGTAAAAACGACCTTTGGGCGGGATGCTGATTGCGTGCGCGGATGATTCGTGGTCTTTTGCTGATCAGCTTTTTGGAGAAAAATATCATGCACCGACAGTTCGCAATCTCGCTGGCTTTTATCAGTGCGCTAAGTCTCGGCGCAACTTTGGCGGCAAAGGATGACAAAGACAGCAGTCTGGCGCGCCCCAAAGCATTTGATGATGTTGTGGCTTGTAAGCTGATAGAAAACGCCGAGCTGCGGCTTAGTTGCTATGACCAAAAAGTGTCGGTGTTGGACGCAGCGCAGAAAAACGACGAAATTATTCTGACCGACAAGGCGGCCGTCAAAGAAGCACAACGCGGGCTGTTCGGTTTTCAGATACCCAAGCTGAAAATTTTCGGCAGTGGCGGTGATGATGTCGCAGAAATTGAAGCGGTGGTGAAATCGGTTTCGGCGAATCGCGCCGGTCAGATCACAATCACGCTGGAGGATAATGCACGCTGGCAACAGCTGGATTCCAAAATCCTGAACCGCGAACCAAAGGCAGGAGCGAAAGCGCGCATCCGAATCGGCACGATGGGCAGTTATCTGGTCAGCTTTGACGGTGGCCCTGCGGTGCGGATGAAGCGGGTCAACTGAACCCCCCGTTCTAAATTGCTGGTCTAAATCGCCGGAAGCCGCAGCAAAGGGTCGGTGCGCGCGGCGTTCCATTTCATGCCCCAGTGCAGATGCGGTCCGCTGGCACGGCCAGTTGCGCCGACTTTGCCGATGGCTTGGCCTTGTTTCACAACATCGCCCTTTTTCACCAACAATTCAGAGCTGTGCAGAAACGCGCTGCTTAACCCCATGCCGTGGTCGATAATCAGCAAAAAGCCTTCAAGCGTGAAAGGCTGGCTTGCGGCAAGCACAACTACGCCGTCAGCTGGGGCTACGTAAGTTGTGCCGGTGGGCATCGCGATATCGAGGCCGCTATGATAGCTGCCAGGCGACCCGTTGTAGATGCGTTGCGAGCCGAACACGCCCGAGATGCGTCCCTTTAACGGCCAGATGAAATCCTGACGCCAGCCCATGCTATCGGATTTGATCGTCCGCGATGCGTTAATCTGTGCAAGCTCTGGCCCGCGCCGTGCGTTAAATTCCGCCGTTGTTGCCGCGCCGCCGGTTGGGTTGGCGTTGACATGTTCGATTTTCCAATTGCCCGGGCGGACCGGTAGATAGCGTTCAACGGTTTTGCTATTGGCCAATGTAGCAACCAGACTTGCGCTATTTTCGGCGTCGCGGTCAAAACCTATCAGGAAAAAATTTTCGTCACCCAAAGGAACGGCGGCGCCGTTTAACGTGACAGATTTGGTGCCATCTGGCGCTTGGCCAAGAACGATACCGCCTTGGACAGCATCTTCTCGTAACCAGAAATCCTTAAGTTCGGTACTCTTGACCTGCGGCGTGGCGACAGCAACTGGCAATGCTGGCATGGCCTGTTTTGATGCCGACGACGGCGCCGGATTGGCTGTGCAGCTAATCGCCGCAGCCACGCACAGGCTGATCGCGGAGTAACGCGACAGCGCCATAATCAGCTGCGTTTGCCCAATATGGCCTGTGTAGAAATTTCCGCAGTGGCATAAGGCTCCTGCTTGGCAACGCTCCAATAGCGAAGGTCGTCCAGCGGGATCGCCTCGCCCGACACAGCACACACAACATGATCGCCGCTGACCAACATACGAAAGCTGCTCGCCATGTAATGCAGCTTTGCTGCGCGATTTCGGTTCATCATTAACATGCAAGCATCATGGCGGTTTCAACCTGAACGGGCAATGAGTTTAGTCAAACAGGCTGTTTTGCGCAGCCAGTGGCGCAGGCTTGGCGGGACGTGGCCGTGGCGCGGCGCCACCAATCACTGCATCGACGCTGCCGTCGGCAAAGCGGATCGAGACCTGCCCCGCTGCTTTGGCCGCATCTGTCCCCATGATCGTTTTTCCGTCGCCATCGGATATCTTGGCAAAGCCGCGTTCTAGCGGGGCCAAGGGATGCAGCGACGTCGCCAACCGCGCCAATGCATCCAGCCGGTTTTGCGCATTGCCAACCTGCCGCTGCAACTGTGCTGTCGGCAACCGCTGCGCCGCCAGCCGGTCTCGTGCAAGTCCCAGCCGCCTCCGCAAAAGCGGCGGGCTAAGCCGCGTTGCCAATCCCGCAAACGACAGCCTGGTGTTATCAACCCGTCGCTCCAGCCCGCGCCGCAGTCGCTCGCTAAATTCGTCTGCACGTTGCTGCCAAGGGGCGGCAAGGTCAGCGGGTTTTGGTAACAACCGACGTTGCGCCTCCAGCCGCTCGGTTCCGCGTTGCACCAGACGCCGTACCGCATTGTTCATCCGAGAACCATTTTGCGCCAGCCTCTCGTTCAGATCAAGCCGTACCGGAACCGCCATTTCCGCCGCAGCGGTCGGCGTTGGAGCTCGCAGGTCCGCTGCAAAATCGCACAAGGTCGTATCGGTTTCATGGCCCACAGCCGAAATCACCGGAATGGCGGAATTCGCCACCGCACGAACGACGACTTCTTCGTTGAACGCCCACAAATCCTCGATCGAGCCGCCGCCTCGCGCCACGATCAACAAATCGGGCCGGTGTTCTGGCGCCATCGCGGAAAAGCCGTTCACCGCAGCTGCCACTTGTGCCGCTGCTGTGTCGCCCTGCACCAGCACAGGCCACAGCATCACATGGCTGGGGAACCGATCAGCCAACCGGTGCAACATGTCGCGGATGACTGCACCTGTCGGCGAAGTCACAATGCCGATCTTGCACGGCAAATAGGGGATGGGCCGTTTACGCTCGCTCGCAAAAAGCCCTTCAGCCGCCAACCGGCTTTTAAGCTTTTCGAACAACAGCATCAGCGCGCCTTCGCCTGCCAATTCCAACCGGTCAGCGACAATCTGATAGCTGGAACGCCCAGCATAGGTCGTGAGCTTTCCAGTAGCGACGACTTCCAACCCATCTTCCGGTGCGAAAGGCAGTCGCGTCGCGTTTCCTTTCCACATGATGCCATCAAGCTTGGCATCGGCATCTTTCAGGCTGAAATACAAATGCCCAGACGCTGCGCGTTTATACCCCGAAATCTCGCCGCGCACGCGCACATGCCCGAACCGATCCTCGACCGAGCGCTTCAACGCCGACGAAATTTCTGACACCGACAATGCTGGGGCATTGCTGCCCTCGTTCGCCTCGGCTAACAGCCGCGCATCTCTTTCGTCGTCGTCTATCACTGGAGTCCTGTCGTTGAATATCTTGCTGATCGGATCGGGCGGGCGCGAACATGCGCTGGCGTGGCGGCTTTCGCAATCTCCATTGTGCGAAGATTTGTGGGCTACGCCGGGAAATCCCGGAATAGAAGAGATCCTTAAGTCTCGTCCGGGACGATACACCGACCAAGGTGAATATGGTCTATGTTTTGAAACGGACCTTTTGGACCATGACAGCATTGTTGGATTTTGCCAAACCTACGCCATCGGGCTGGTGGTCTGCGGCCCAGAAGCTCCGTTGGTCGCCGGGCTGGGTAACGCTTTGCGGGCGGCGGGCATTCCGGTGTTTGGCCCCGATGCCGCCCCTGCGCAACTGGAGGGATCGAAGGGCTTTACCAAAGACCTGTGTACCGAGGCCAACATCCCGACCGCAGGCTATGTCCGCTGTGACAGCAAGGCGGAGGCGGCGGCTGCTTTGGCGCAATTCCAGTCGCCTTTTGTCGTCAAAGCCGACGGCCTCGCCGCAGGTAAAGGCGTAATTATTGCCGAAACGCACAACGATGCTGTCGCCGCACTAGAGGACATGTTCGGTGGCGGGTTTGGCGATGCGGGGGCCAGCGTTGTCATCGAAGAATTCATGACTGGTGAGGAAGCAAGCTTCTTTGCGCTGACCGACGGCCTCAGTGTCATGGCCTTCGGTTCTGCGCAAGATCACAAGCGCGTTGGCGACGGTGACGTTGGCCCCAATACCGGCGGCATGGGGGCGTATTCCCCTGCGCCGGTTCTGACGGCTGCGCTTGAAGCCGAAGTCATGGAGCGGATCATCCATCCGACCGTCAAGACGCTGGCGGCGCGCGGCACACCCTATTCAGGTGTATTGTTTGCGGGCCTAATGCTGACCGAGCAGGGACCAAAGCTAATCGAATATAACGCCCGCTTTGGCGACCCCGAATGCCAAGTACTGATGATGCGCTATCAAGGCGATTTGGCGCAATTGATGCTGGCGACTGCGAACGGCACATTGTCCCAAATGCCTGATCCAATCTTCGCAGATCAAACCGCGTTGACGGTTGTGATGGCAGCCAATGGTTATCCGGGCACGCCGGACAAAGGCGGCGCAATTGTGATCGGTGATGTCGGCAAAGCAAAAGTTTTCCACGCTGGAACTGCGCTTTGTGATGGCCAATTGGTCGCAAATGGCGGGCGCGTGCTTAACATCACAGCATTGGGCACAACCGCAAGCGAAGCGCAAAGCAACGCCTATGCTGCTATCGACGCTATCGACTTTCCATCAGGCTTTTGCCGCAGCGACATTGGCTGGCGCGAAGTGAAGCGGGAAACATGTTCCAAATAGAACCGGCAAAATAGAGCGCGTCCGCATTCGATTGCGTTTTTGCGCGCCGTCGCTGGACTCTCTAACCCGAGGCGTTACACCCATGGCGAGTTAAGAATCGTTACAGGCGATCTTGGGAGAGTATTGCATGGAAGCAGGAAATAAAATCCTGATCGGCGCGGCATTGACCGCGTTGCTCGCATGGGGATCGCACAGTGCGATGGACGGCGGCGCAACGTTTGCCACCGGGCTTGAGGCCAAAGCAAACGCCGCGCTGACATCAAACGCGATTGCAGGCGTCACCGCTGCGGCGGAACGCACGCCGCAATTAAGGCGAGTGATTATCCTGTCGGGCGACAAAACTGATGCCGAAAAAGCCGATATCATCACCAAGATGAAAGCCATTCCAGGGGTCGCCGATGCGCGCTGGGATACCGGGACGGTGGTTGTGACAGCGGCGGCTGCACCCGCCAAAGTTGAAGTTCCGGCAAGCAAAAAAGCGATCGCCGCCTGTCAGGCAGATATCAATCAAGTGATGGCTGGCAAAACGATCAACTTCCAATCGGGCAGCGCTTATCTTGCAGAAAGTAACGCTGTGCTCGATGAAGTCGCCGCTGCGTTGAAGCCATGCGCTGGGATGGCTGTCGAGGTGCAAGGGCATACTGACCTGTCGGGTGTGCCGGAAACAAACCAAACCCTATCGCAAGAACGCGCCGAACGCGTGGTTGCGGCTTTGGCGACAAAGGGTGTTCCAACCGAACGTCTGACGGCCAAAGGCTATGGTTCTTCGCAACCCCTTGAAAATGCCCGCGGTGATGCGGCCAACGCCAAAAACCGCCGCACCGTATTCGCTATCGCTGCCGCTGTTGCGGCCCCTGAAGGAGGCAATTGATATGGCTTTGTGGTTTGAAACATTGCTGTTGCTGCTCGCATTTTTTGCCGTGGGCCTTGGCCTTGGTTATCTTATTTGGGGTGGCAACGGGCGCACCGCCTGAAAGCTATAAATCCTGAACGCACTGACGTTTTTTTGGGGAGAATTTAGATGCTAGACCTGATCGCAGCCAACTGGCTCGCTTTTCTGATTGCATTGATTATCGGCGTGGTCACAGCCTATTGGGTTTGGGCGCGTCACCGGATTGAGGCTGAGGTTCAACCGCCAAAAATTGCGCCGTCTGCGCCAAAATCGGTGTCCGATCTGGCGAAATCGATGCCCGCCGCCACCGAGCCTGTGACGTTGATGAAGACGGCCAAAGCTGCGCCCAAGGCCAAGGTTGCGGCCAAAGCGCCCGCAAAAGCCGCGCCAAAGGCAGCTGCGGCTCCAAAGGTCAAAGCTGTGGCTGTAGCTGCACCAAAGGTCAAAGCGACGCTGGTTAAAAAGGTCGTTGCCCCCAAAGGCAAAGTGGAAGCGCCAAAGGCAGCTCCGGTGGCAAAACCAAAAGCAGTAGCGCCGGTTAAGGTAAAGCCGACTCCGGCGGCTAAACCAAAAGCTGCGGCAACACCAAAAGCTGCACCAAAGATCGTTATCCCCGATAATTTGGAGCTGCTGAAAGGCGTTGGGCCAAAGCTCAACACGCTGCTCAAATCGCTTGGCGTCACCAGCTTTGAACAAGTTGCGAATTGGTCAGCCGCCGATGTCCGCGAAATCGATTCACGCCTTGGCACTTTTGCTGGACGCATCAGCCGCGACAATTGGGTCGACCAAGCCAAGTTGTTGGTCACAGGCGACGTCAAAGGCTTTGAAAAGAAGTATGGCGCATTAGGCAGCGAGATCCAAAAACGGTAATACAAAACGCGGGGCGGGGCAGGCCGTTGCCTGTGCCTGTTACGTCTTAACTCAGCGCTTTATACAGGCTAAATAGACTGGTTGCGGTCAACACGATGCTGACCATCAGCAGCAATGATTTCGCCGGAATACGCTTAGCAAGGTAACCCGCAAACGGCGCTGCGATTAGCCCGCCGACCAACAGCCCCAACGTGACTTGCGTAAACGCCGCCAGTCCGATGTTGAGGATGAAGGTGATCGAGACGGCAAGCGTCAAAAAGAATTCAGCGGTGTTTACTGTGCCAACGGTTTTGCGCGGATCGGTGCCTTGTAGCAACAGGTTCGATGTCACCACCGGCCCCCAACCACCACCGCCCGACGCGTCCAGGAAACCGCCGATCAGGCCCAAAGGCACCGTGACCTTTGCGTCTTTGACCGTTGGCACTGTGGGATATGACAGCGCCTTATACAGCAGGTAAAAGCCAAGGCAGGTCAGATAAAGCATGACAAAAGGCCGCGCCGCCTCGGCATGGATGTTGGACAACACATACGCGCCCGCCACGCCGCCAATCACGCCGGGGATCGCAATCCGCGAAAACAGTTTCCAATCGACATTTTTGTGCAAAACATGGCTGATCCCCGATGCGCCAGTGGTGAACGTCTCCACCAGATGCACGCTGGCTGAGGCGCGGGCAGGTGGCACGCCCATCACGCTGACCAGCAACGTCGAACAGATCACGCCAAAAGCCATGCCCAGCGCGCCATCAATGAGCTGCGCCATAAACCCGATCAGGATGAATGGGGCGACCGCTTGCCAATCAAACGAGGACAGGAATTCGAACATCTGATGCTGCTCCCGCTGGATCGCCGAATCGCGATTGGGTGCAGAGTATGTCAACCGATACGATAGACAATATGCTTTGCGCTTGAGTAGGATAAAGCGTGGGTTTAGCGGGGTCGGTTTATGCAACCCGACCCCGTACTCAACTCATCTATAATCCATCCACGCTTTTGCTGACCAGCACGTTGACAGAAACACGGCGGTTCTGTGCTTTGCCTTCGTCGGTATCGTTACTCGCCAGCGGGTCTGATTCCGCCATCCCGGTAGGGGTCAGCATACGATAGGGTTTCCAACGGCAGGATTGTTGCAAATGGTTTATGACAGTGCTGGCGCGTTTTTCGCTCAAAGTTTGGTTGAAATCGTCATCGCCGACAGAATCAGTATACCCGACAACTAGCATCAACGCGTTGTCTGTCGCGTCAGCATTCGTGGCAGTGGCGCACAGTTCGGACTTGGCTTGCGGCGACAACTGCCATTTGCCGGTGTCGAAATAGACGTTGGTTGTACCTTTGATGTTATACTTGTCGATGTCACCCATCCGACCGCGCAGCGCCTGCGTTGCCGCAGTTTGCTGGGCAAAGCCTTGCGCTGTGCCGTTGCGGATCATCGATGCAGTCTTCAGGTCGTTGTTGCGCAATTTGATTTGGCTGGCGACCAGGCCTCCGCTCCATTGCAGCGTCTTCACCGTCACCGGCAAGCCGTTGAGCAACGAGTCCGCAGCCAATGTGTTGCTAGCAAAAATTCCCTTGCTCGCCTTGATCTGCGTGGCGTCACTGACCGTGAACACGGTATTCGCACCGTCAGCGGCGGTCACTTGAATTTGGCTGCCGCTTCGCGCGGTGATGTTGCCTTTGATCTCTGGCCCGGCGATCATTTCAGACATATCGGGCATCGCTTCGCCCGTTACCGTTATCGTCGGGTCGGTTACGTCCTGATCCTGCGCGGACAAGCCGCCGGATGCGGATAGGGCGACCAAGGCGAGCATGACGGGGCTTGCCGCCCTTGTAGAAAAAATGCGCATAGAGCTACTCCTTAAAGCTGCCCCGCTGCGCCCGATTGTTCAACTGAACCTGTCTGGCAGATGAACAGATATCTATATCCGGTGTTCGATGCGGCCAACGCGTGCGTCGCATGCGGCGAACCGATATTGCTGCTCACCCCGCTGCGACGCTCAATTCAATCGGATCAGCCAGCGTAATCCGGTCGAGGACCGCCGCCATCTCGTCGCGCACTTGGAGCATCAACGCCCTTGTGCGGCAGTTGTTTTCCTCCAGGCAGTTCTTGCATGTCTCGTGCGCATAGCGGCTGGCGCAGGGCACAAGCGCAAGGGAGCCGCGCATGATGCGAATCAGGTCGCCGTAACGGACGTCCACCGGCGGCACACCCAGCCAATATCCACCGTCTTTACCGCGCAACGACGCAACCAGTCCCGCGCGTGTCAGCTCGGACAGTATCACTGTCAAAAACTTGGGCGGGATGTTTTGTTCCGCCGCAATATCGGCCAGCTGCACTGGCCCTTTGCCATAGTGATCGGCCAGATGTTGCATGGCACGGATGGCATAGCGGGTCTTTTGCGATAGCATACTCAACGTATAGAGTAGAGTTGCCAACGGGGCAAGGAAACCGCAAGATTTGCTAAAATATGCAATCGGGTCTATATGGAGGCATGCTATCGTCGAACGCGACGGAAATTTGAGGTGCTACTCGGACAAAAGTCCGGCGCGCACAACGCCTTTTCTGACACGACCCTGGCCTCCCCACGCGGCGCTGTTGCTGTGTGGTAACCTGTTTCGTGAAAGGAACATCTTATGCCTACTGGCACCGTAAAATTCTTCAACACCGACAAAGGCTATGGCTTTATCGCTCCCGATGGCGGCGGCAATGACAGCTTTGTTCACATCTCGGCTGTGCAAGCTGCCGGCATGATGACGCTCGATAAAGATCAGCGCGTCAATTACGAAATCGAAGACGGCAAGAACGGCAAGCAATCGGCCATCAATCTTTCGGCGGCTGATTAAACCTTGGCGAAAGAAGAGCTTCTTACGCTCGAAGGCGTGATCGACGAAATCTATCCTGATGGCCGCTTTGGCGTCATGCTGGAAAATGATCACCGGATAATCGCTTACACGGCGGGGAAGATGCGGAAATTCCG
>JAYVGQ010000082.1:0-17495 GCA_043771985.1 Sphingomonadales bacterium | reverse complement strand
GATGGCAACATCCGCGACAAAGTGCTCGCCAATGCCCCTGCGAAAGAAGGCATATTCTTTGGCGTGCCAAAGGTGATTGAGTGATGCGTATGAAAATCTTCTTTGCGTCTTTGCGTCTTAGCGCGAACAAAAAAGATTCAATTTCGCGCAAAGACGCTAAGGCGCAAAGACATGGAGTGCGGCTGTGAGCGACCTGACCAAACTTGGCGTTGCCGCTATTCGTTCTGGCGTCGCCTCTGGCGAATTTACCGCTGTGGAAGCCGCTGAAGCGTTCAACGCCAATGTCGCTGCCGCCAAAATCCTCAACGCATTTATTATCGAAACACCCGAAAAGGCCATTGAGGCCGCAAAGGCTGTCGACGCGGACCGCGCTGCTGGCAAACCGCTCGGCAAAATGGCAGGCGTTCCCATTGGCATGAAGGACCTGTTCTGTACCGAAGGCGTGCAGACCACCGCGGCCAGCCACATACTTGAAGGCTTCATTCCGCAATATGAATCGACCGTGTCGGCCAATTTATGGCGCGCAGGGGCAGGGATGCTGGGCAAGCTGAACCTTGACCAGTTCGCCATGGGTTCATCGAACGAAACGAGCTATTTTGGCAATGTAATTTCGCCGTGGCGGCGCAATGACGGCAGCAATGCCGCTTTGGCACCCGGTGGTTCATCGGGCGGTTCGGCTTCGGCGATTGCTGCGCGTTTGTGCCCCGCCGCCACAGGCACCGACACTGGCGGCTCAATCCGCCAACCTGCGGCGTTCGTTGGGATCAGCGGCATCAAGCCTACTTATGGCCGCTGCTCCCGCTGGGGCATTGTCGCTTTTGCCAGCTCGCTTGACCAAGCCGGCCCGATGGCGCGCGACGTGCGCGATTGCGCGATCATGCTGGAGGCGATGGCGGGTTTTGACCCCAAGGATACAACTTCGCTCGATCTTCCTGTGCCTGAATGGGAGGCTGGCTTATCCGGCGATCTGCGCGGCAAGAAAATCGGCATTCCAAAAGAATACCGCCTCGACGGCATCGACGACGACATCGCCGCGATGTGGGACAATGGCATTGCGTGGCTGCGCGACGCAGGCGCAGAGATCGTCGAGATCAGCCTGCCGCACACCAAATATGCACTGCCCGCATACTACATCATCGCCCCTGCCGAGGCCTCGTCAAACCTCGCGCGCTATGATGGCGTGCGGTACGGTTTGCGCGATTTGCCAGACGGAGCGGGCTTGCAAGACATGTACGCCGCGACCCGCGCCGCAGGGTTCGGCGAAGAAGTCCGCCGCCGCATCATGATCGGCACTTATGTGCTCAGCGCCGGTTTCTATGACGCTTATTACACGCAAGCGCAAAAGGTGCGCGCGCTGATAGCACGCGATTTTGAGCAAGCATGGGGCCAATGCGACCTGATCCTCGCGCCAACCGCGCCGAGCGCTGCGTTTGGTCTAGGCGAGAAAACCAGCGACCCGTTGTCGATGTATCTAAACGATGTGTTCGCTGTGCCTGCCTCGCTAGCTGGCCTGCCTGCAATGTCGGTTCCGGGCGGTATCGACAAGCAAGGGTTGCCACTCGGTTTGCAAGTGATCGGCAAGGCATTGGACGAGCAGGCTGTGCTGAACGCGGGGCTGGCAATTGAAGAACGTGCTGGATTTACCGCTGAGGCGGAGAAGTGGTGGTAGTATGATAGACAAAGATTGGCTGTTTTATTCGGCAATAGGCTTTGGTGTTCTGTTTTACGTCATCAATCGTTTTGGCAGCAAAAAGAATATAGGCGAGGCGCGCTTTGACAGCGAGTCAGGAAAGCAAAAAACCGATGACTGAATCAACATACCGCATCCAAGGCGAATCTGGCGAGTGGGAGGTCGTGATTGGCCTTGAGGTTCACGCGCAGGTCACGTCAAACGCAAAGCTCTTTTCGGGGGCTTCAGCCGCTTTTGGTGGCGAGCCGAACAGCCATGTGTCGCTGGTCGATGCCGCGATGCCGGGGATGTTGCCTGTCGTAAACCGTGAGTGCATCCGTCAGGCTGTGCGCACTGGCATGGCGATTAACGCGCAGATCAACCGCTATTCGCGATTTGATCGGAAGAATTATTTCTACGCCGATTTGCCCCAGGGCTACCAGATTTCGCAGCTCTATCACCCGATTGTGGGCGAGGGCGAGATTGAGGTAATTCTCGACGAGAAAGACGCCGATTCCCCGCGCAAAACCATCGGCATCGAACGCATCCATGTGGAACAAGACGCGGGCAAGTTGATGCACGATCAGCATCCGACAATGTCCTATGTCGACCTGAACCGTTGCGGCGTGGCGTTGATGGAAATCGTGTCTAAGCCCGACATGAACTCTCCAGCCGAAGCAGGGGCTTATGTCAAAAAGCTGCGTTCAATTCTGCGCTATGTCGGCAGTTGCGACGGCAATATGGAGGAAGGATCAATGCGCGCCGACGTGAATGTCAGCGTGCGCAAACCGGGTGGCGAACTGGGCACACGGACGGAGACGAAAAACGTCAACTCGATCCGCTTTGTCATGCAGACAATCGAAGTCGAGGCGCGGCGTCAGGTCGATTTGATCGAAGACGGCGGTGCGGTGGTACAGGAAACGCGGCTGTTCGATCCGAACAAGATGGAAACGCGGTCGATGCGCAGCAAAGAAGACGCGCATGATTACCGCTATTTCCCTGACCCCGACCTGTTGCCGGTCGAGTTGAGCGACGAATTCCTTGCGGAATGCCGCGCATCCTTGCCCGAACTGCCCGATGGAAAACGGTTGCGCTATGAGGCAATGGGATTGACCTCCTATGCCGCCGCTGTGTTGACCGCCGAAGCCGAAACCGCGTTCTGGTTCGAGGATTTGCTCAGCGAAGGTGTGGATGCCAAGCAAGGGTCCAACTGGCTGCTATCCGAACTGTTCGGCGCGTTGAACAAAATGGGCAAGTCACTGGACGAAAGCCCCGTTTCGCCCACCCAAGCCGCCGAATTGCTCGGCCTTGTCGCCGATGGCACGATTTCGGGCAGCATCGCTAAGCAAGTGTTCGAGATCATGCTCGAAACCGGACAATCTGCATCCGCGATTGTTGAGGAAAAAGGCCTGAAGCAAACCAGCGATACTGGCGCCATCGAAGCCGTGATCGCCGAAATCCTCGCCAACAACCCCGGCCAACTTGAGGCCTATCGCGGCGGCAAAGAGCAGCTTTTCGGCTTCTTTGTCGGGCAAACGATGAAGGCAATGCAAGGCAAAGCGAACCCCGGCGTGGTCAATGATTTGCTGAAAAAGGCACTCGGGTAAACGCGGTTCAGTGGCATCGTTGTGCACCGGACCTGCACGATAAGTGCATGATTTTCTTGCTTGCGCAAATTCGCCATAAGAGCGACACAAGCGTTCAGACACGGCGCTCGTTGCTGGTCACTCGCAGGACTTCACATGGCGCGTAAGTATGTATCTATATTGGCAACTTCGGCACTGCTGATAGCTTTGGCGACGCCTTCGTCTTTGCAAGCGCAATCACGTCAATCGCTAACTAAAGACGCCTTTGCTTTGCCCGCGACGGGGCAAGTGCGTGTCGTTCTGTTTCGCCCCGATGTGTCGGTGGGCGAGCAATCAACCGGCGGCCTCGATCAACCCAATGCTGGTTGGACCGAACAGGCGCGCGAGCAGCTGACGGCGGCTTTGGGTAAAGCGCAGGCAGAACGTAACATCGAATTGAAACTGATGCCCGAATTGGCTGGTGATGACGCCAAGCTGATGTCGGATTATCGTAAGCTATTTAAGACCGTAGCAGATAGCGTCATTAAACACCGGCTGTTCGGGCTTGATCCACTGCCGACGAAAAAAGAGAAATTCGACTGGACGCTGGGCGAGGGGGCTTCGCGGCTTGGCGCGCTGGGTGGCGGTGATTACGGCTTGTTTTTCTACACGCTCGACAGTTACGAATCGGGCAGCCGCAAAATGGCGCGACTGCTGGCGTCGCAGATGGGGGCGCAGCAGCCCAATGAAACGAACATGGGCTATGCGGGGCTGGTCGATTTGAAAACTGGCGATCTTGTCTGGATTAACGTTGACGTCAAAATGGCGGGTGATGTGCGGACGAGCGAGGGTGCAGCGTTACGGATTACCGAATTGCTTGATGGCTTTCCGGTGCGGGCAGGGCTGCTACCTGCAAAGGTGAAGAAATGAGGAAAATGCTGCGAATTTTGGCTGTGAGCGCCGCCGTGCTGGCTGGTATTTCGGCAACCGCCAACGGAACACCTGACTACGGTCCGCGCGATGAAACCGAACGCGGCCTGTGGCAGCAGATGGACGAGTATGAGCGCGAGCTGAAAACTTCCGAGTTCCTGATGACTGATCCTGCGCTGAATGCTTATGTAAAGGGTGTGTTGTGTAAAGCGGTTGGCACCGAACGCTGCGGCGCGACGCGGATTTATATCGTCCGCACACCGCAATATAATGCGATGATGGCGCCAAACGGGATGATGATCGTATGGAGCGGGCTATTATTGCGTACCCGGAATGAGGCTGAGTTGGCGACCGTCCTTGGCCATGAATTCGCGCATTTCGAAAAGCGTCACTCGATCCAGATGTACAATAACATCAAATCGAAAACCGATGCGATGACGTGGATCAGCGTGCTGCCGGGCGGCTTTCTGGCGCAGATGAGCCTGATGGGATCGGTGATGTCGTTCAACCGCGATATGGAGCGGCAGGCTGATCTGGCCGCGCTCGATGATCTGGCGCGTAACGGCTATGACCCGATTGCCGCGTCCGAAATATGGGAGCAATTACGCGCCGAAATGGATTCGACCGCGCAGGGCAAGCGGATGCGCAAAGCGATGGATAACGCTGGCGATTTTTTCAGCTCTCACCCCAACACCAAAGAACGCATGGAATATTTGAGGGCGGCGGCAATGGGCAAGCGCAGCAGGGGGCAGACGATGGGCACAGACAGTTACCGCCGCGCGATGGCGCCGTGGTGGCCGCAGCTGATCAATGACCAGATTAAGCTGAACCAGTTTGGCGCAACCGAATTCCTGCTGAACAGCATGGCGCGCGGGAAATGGAGTGCCGATTTGCTTTATGCGCGCGGTGAACTGTACCGTGCGCGCGGCAAGGACGGCGATTTTGCAACTGCGATTGGCTATTACAAACAGGCGATTTCGCAGGATGCAATGCTAGCGGAAAGCTATCGCGGATTGGGCGTATCGCTAATGCGGTCTGGGTTGAAAGACGAAGGCAAAAAGGCGTTGAAGCAATATCTGGAGAAGCGGCCAACGGCTGACGATCACGGCATTGTCTCAATGATGGCGACTGGATCATGAAATACAGGACGCACGTGTTTTTGGCTCTGGCACTGCTCGGGTCGTTAGCCGGGCCAGCCTTTGCCAACTGGGCAGTGATAAAATCCGATACCGAGGTGAAGGTCGCCAAAGGCACAATGACGGTCAAGCCGACAGCTGAATGGAACCGGTCGTCGCAGCGTCCTTCGCGCCGCAGCGAGGCATGGACGCGCGACGGCGTCAATTTGAACGAGCTGACCTTCTTCGGCGCTATTGCCGACGGTGAATCGGTCCTGCGGCAAGGCTACACCACCACTGAAAAGCTGCCGAAATTCAAATCGGACATGTTGCCAACCGACATCACCGAAATGTTCGAGGCGACTAATCGCATGGTCCTGCAATCGCCGGTATTTAGGATGGGTAAAGTCGAACCGGCAAAGCTCGGCACGCATGACGGCGTCAGGTTCAGCTATAGCTATTCGGCACAAGCCGAAGATATCGAGCGGCGCGGCGAGGCCGTAGCGGCGATTGTCGAGGGCAAGCTGTATATTGTGAATTTTGTCGCTCCGTCGTTGCATTATTTTGACGCTGATATTGGTGACGTGCGGAATATGCTGGAGGGGATCACGATCAATCCGCCAAAGGCAAAAGTCGCCACGGACAGCAAAACGAAGAAGAAAAAAGTGTCTGTGGTGCCAATGATTATCCCGATGTCTAAAGAAAAAATGTAGCCTTAGTGTTGGCAGTTTTCAAAGCGCCGCATCCACTCTTGCCCTTATGTTGCTTTGCCGTTAGAGGCACGCGACCGCAGGCCCGTTGGGCGTAGCGGAGCGGGCGTGGCGGAATTGGTAGACGCACCAGATTTAGGTTCTGGCATCGTAAGATGTGGGGGTTCGAGTCCCTTCGCCCGCACCAATTTTCGCCCGACCCCAAGATTTCGTCTGGCTCGCCAGATTGACCGTATTTTTTGAGGAATAGAGTTTACGATTATGCAAGCGCAAGAAACCCAGAATGAAGGCCTGAAACGGGCATATCGCCTGACCGTCACTGTTGCCGATATCGAAGCACGCATTGATGCCGAGGTTACCAAGCTAGCCCCGCAGATTAAAATGCCCGGTTTCCGCCCCGGCAAAGTGCCCGCCAATCTGGTGAAGAAAATGCATCGCGATCAATTGATGCAAGATGCGCTGAACAGCTCGATCCAGGATGGCGTTCAAAAAACGATCACCGATAACAAGCTGCGCCCCGCGACACAGCCGCACGTGCATCTCGATCATGAATATGCGCCCGGCAAAGATGCAGTTGTTGATTTCCATTTCGAAGTCCTGCCAGTGATTCCAGCGGTTGCGATTGACGATCTGAATTTGGAACGCCTTCAGGTTGAAGCAGAAGGCAGCGAAATCGATACCGCGCTTGAGCGTCTGGTCGGCGGTCAAAAACGTTTCGAGGCAGCGGCCAAAACCTACAAAGCCGCAACTGGTGACGTTGTTGTCATCGACTTTGAAGGCAAAGTTGACGGCGTGCCGTTTGATGGTGGCAAAGGCGAAGCCATGTCGGTTGAGCTTGGTTCGGGCCAGCTGATCCCCGGTTTTGAAGACCAGATGGTCGGCCTGAAAGCCAATGACGCCAAAGTTATCAACGTGACTTTTCCCGAAGATTACGGATCGAAAGATCTGGCCGGTAAAGCCGCAACCTTTGACATCGTCGTTGGCGAAGTGCGCAAGCCAGCGGATGCCAAGCTTGACGACGAAATGGCGAAGACTTTCGGCCTTGAAAGCCTCGACAAGCTGAAAGAGGTCATGAAGGTTCAGGTTGAGCAAGAGCTCAATGGCCTAACCCGCACCTATATGAAGCGTCAGCTGCTTGACCAGCTGGCTGCAGCGCACGACTTTGAAGTGCCACCGGCGATGGTCGAAGCTGAATTTGAACAGATTTGGACGCAGCTTGAGCAAGAAGTAGAGCGCGAAGAGGACCCCGTTGCAGCGCGAGCCGAAATGGAAGCTGAGCGCGAAGATTACCGCGACATCGCTGTCCGCCGCGTACGCCTAGGCCTTTTGCTGTCTGAAATTGGTCAAGGCAACGGCGTTGAGGTCTCCAATCAGGAAATGAACATGCTGGTGCAGCAAGCAGCGCAGCAGTATCGTCCCGAAGATCGTCAGCGGTTTGTGCAGTATTTGCAGGAAAACCCGATGGCAGCAGCGCAGCTGCGTGCACCATTGTTTGAGGACAAGGTCGTCGATTTCCTTTTTGCTAAGGCCAAAGTGTCCGACAAAACGGTAACCCGTGCTGTGCTGGAAGCAGCGATCGAAGCGGAACCCGACGCAAAGCCTGCCAAAAAGGCTCCGGCCAAAAAAGCGGCCGCGAAGAAGGAAGAGGCCGCGGACGAAATGCCAGCCAAAAAAGCTTCTCCTAAAAAAGCGGCCGCCGAAACCGAGGCGAAGCCTGCGGCCAAAAAGGCAGCGCCAAAGAAAAAATAAGGCAACAGTCTGTAGAATCCAAAGGGGCTCCGGTGAAAATCGGGGCCCTTTACGCATTATAGGGTGTTATCCTCACCGGACTTTAACCCTTTTGCGCTTGAAACTTGGGGCTGTCGCGCCGATGTATGGTGATGAACCAAAACACTTGATCCAGAGGTCTTTAATGCACAACCCGCTCTCAATTCCCAATCTCGCTTATAGCCCGTCGATGATGGCGGAGCGTGAAAGCATGGTTGGCGTGCCAATCGAAATCGGCAGCAGCAAATTTTTCTCCGACCTTTATTCTAAAATGCTGACCGAGCGGATCATCTTTGTGACCGGCGAAGTTGAGGATCACATGGCGGCGCTAATCGTCTCGCAGCTGCTTTATCTGGAATCTGAAAATCCCAAAAAAGACATCTGGATGTACATCAATTCGCCCGGCGGCGTGGTGACATCTGGCTTGGCGATCCATGATACGATGCAATATATCCGGCCGCGCGTTGGCACAGTGTGCATCGGGCAAGCCGCATCGATGGGCAGTTTTCTGCTGGCCTCGGGCGAGCCGGGCATGCGGATCGCTCTAACCAATGCGCGCATCATGGTGCATCAGCCATCGGGCGGTGCGCGCGGTATGGCGTCGGACATCGAAATCCAGGCCAAAGAAATCCTGCGGATGCGCAAACGTTTGAACGATCTGTATGCCAAATACACTGGCAAGCCTTTAAAAGAGATTGAAAAGGCAATGGACCGCGATACGTTTTTGGAAGCTGATGAAGCCAAGGCATTTGGCATCGTTGACGATGTGTTCGACAAGCGTCCAGCAGCCGCCGAAAAGGAATAAGGATGCCTGCCGCGCATCGGCGATGTGTGGCAGCGCCAGTTTACCTTATCGTTTTGATAGGGTGATCGAGTGTCCTTAACGCACTTGCCAAAATACGGCTGCGCGATAGGATGAAAGATTGAAAGCGCGAGGAACGGCTCTCGCGCGCGGAAAACAGGACGTTTATGACGAAGTTGAGCGGCTCGGATACAAAGAGCACCCTATATTGCTCTTTCTGCGGCAAATCGCAGCATGAGGTGCGCAAGCTTATTGCGGGCCCGACTGTGTTCATTTGTGACGAATGCGTTGACCTGTGCAATGACATCATCCGCGAGGAAACCAAAGGTGCTTTGGCAGCGCGCAAGGACGGCGAAGTGCCGAGCCCGCAGGAAATCTGCGATATTCTCGACGACTATGTCATCGGACAGTTTAAGGCGAAGCGTGTCCTGTCGGTTGCGGTCCACAACCACTACAAGCGCCTGAATCACGCCCAGAAAAGCAATGACGTTGAACTGGCAAAGTCCAACATCTTGCTCGTTGGCCCCACCGGTTGCGGCAAGACGCTGTTGGCGCAAACGCTGGCTAAAACCTTCGACGTGCCGTTCACAATGGCTGATGCTACAACATTGACCGAGGCGGGTTATGTCGGCGAAGACGTTGAGAACATTATCCTGAAGCTGTTGCAAGCATCCGACTACAACGTCGAACGCGCACAGCGCGGCATCGTGTATATCGACGAAATCGACAAGATCAGCCGCAAGGCGGAAAACCCCTCGATTACACGCGACGTGTCGGGTGAAGGTGTGCAGCAAGCTTTGCTAAAGCTGATGGAAGGCACGACTGCGTCTGTCCCGCCGCAGGGCGGGCGCAAGCATCCGCAGCAGGAATTCCTACAAGTCGATACAACGAACATCCTGTTCATCTGCGGCGGCGCATTTGCCGGACTGGAACGGATTATCTCTAATCGGCTTGAAGGCAAATCGATGGGCTTTGGCGCCAATGTCGCTGACCCCGATGACCGACGCACCGGCGAAATTTTGATGCAGTGCGAGCCCGAAGATTTGCTGAAATATGGCTTGATCCCGGAATTTGTTGGCCGTTTGCCGGTGACAGCGACTTTAGAAGATCTCGATATCGCGGCATTGGTCAAAATTTTGTCCGAGCCAAAGAATGCGCTAGTGAAACAGTATCGCAAGCTGTTCGAGATGGAGAATGTCGGTCTCAGCTTTACCGACGATGCGCTGCAAGCGGTCGCCAAAAAAGCGATTGCCCGCAAAACTGGCGCGCGCGGATTGCGGTCCATCCTGGAGGCGATCCTACTCGATACGATGTTCGAACTACCCAATATGGACGGTGTCAGCGAGATCGTGATTGACAAGGACGTTATCGAGGGACGCAAAGAGCCTGTGCGTGTGTTTGAGAACAAGCCTGCCAAGGAAGACGCCGCTTAATACGCAAGATTGTTGCATTGCAGCAACAGGTCGCGAAAAAGCGACTCCGCCGCTTTGCGCATTTTGCGCGAGCTGCCGCTAACACCCTGTAGTTAAACGTAAAAGTCATTCGTTTGTGACAATGATATGACACCATTGTCATTGATTTGCCACATAGGATGCGCAATGCCCTTTTCATCGTGACACAGCCCGACCTTTCGAGGCCGAGTCGCTGTGGAGTTTTTCAAATAGAGGCCTTTGCCTCTGTCACATCACAGGGGTGTAAAATGCAGATCCGTTATTATCTTGCGGCCGGAGTAGCCGCTCTTTCTATTGCCAGCGTCATTGCTGCACCAGCATTTGCGCAGGAAACGTCCTCGTCGGTACGCGGCACGGTTGATGGAACTGATGGTCCTGTCGCAGGTGCAAACGTTAAAGTGTTCCATGAGCCTTCAGGCACAACTGCAACGACAGTGACCGACGTTGACGGCAGCTTTGCGCTCAATGGCCTCCGCATTGGCGGACCTTTCACCGTGACAGTTGAAGCTGACGGTTATGAAACCGGCCAAGTAACGGATTTAACATTACAGGCCGGGCAGCCTGTTCGCCTGCCGATCACGCTGCAATCGAACGAGGGGATCATCGTTACGGCTGCATCGATCCAATCGGCTGCCGACCTTAGCGATGGCCCAACGACCGCGTTGACACGTGAAGACATCGAAACTGCATCGTCGATCAACCGCGACATTCGCGACCTTGCGCGCCGCGATCCGTTGGTGACCATTGATTTAACCAATAACCGCGCAATTGAAATCGCGGGCAATGGCGGTCGCTTGAACCGTTTTTCGGTTGATGGCATGCAAATGTCGGACGACTTTGGTTTGAATGGTGGCGGCCTGCCAACCAACCGCGGTCCAGTGCCATTCGACGCGATTGAGCAGTTCACCGTAAAGGTTGCACCATATGACATCGCCGAGGGCGATATGCAGGGCGGCGCGATCAACGTTGTCTTGAAATCGGGTGGCAACAAATTCCATGGTGGCGCATTTTTCGGTTATACGAACGACAATCTGACCGGTGATAAGTCGCGAAATGCGTCGCCAAAACTTGACTTTGACTCAAAGCAATATGGTGGTTGGCTCTCAGGTCCGATCATCAAGGACAAGCTGTTCTTTATGCTTTCCTATGAACGTACCAAAGAAGGCCAGCCGCTTGATGCTGGCTTCGGAACTGGCTTTGCAAACCAGGTTCCCGGTTTGACACAATCCGTAATTGATGGCGTCACGGCAACAGCACAAAGCCGCTATGGATACGATACACTCGGCCTTATTGCGACCACACAAGAAGCCGATGAAAAGATCGTTGGCAAAATTGACTGGAACATCACTGATGACCAGCGCGCGTCGTTTACCTACATCCGCAACGTTGGTTCGAACCAGTTTCAGCAAGGTACCTTTCTGACTGCGCCTTTCTCGCTCGGCTATCAGTCGAATGGTTATGAACTGACCGAAGAAGTCAATTCGGGCACCTTTGAATTGAACTCGACATGGTCGGATTCGTTCTCGACCACTGCGCGGGCATCTTACCGCGATTATAACCGTGGTCAGACACCGTTTGGCGCCACAAATTTCCCGCAAATTACGGTTTGTACCGATGCTGTATCAGCAGGAAACCCGCTTGGTCAAAATACAAGTTGCGGTGGAACAAACCTCGTATTCGGCCCCGATATCTCGCGCCATTCGAATGCGTTAAATACCGAAAATCTATCGCTAGACTTTACCGCGCGTGTTGAGACAGGGAACCACTCTATCCGTTTCATGACGGGCTACACGAAAGTCAGCACCTTTAACCTGTTCCTTCAGCGTTCATTTGGCGACATCTACTTCGACTCGATTGCTGATTTCAACGCTGGTAACGCAAACCGCTTGCGTTATGGCAACGCCGTTCCGTCGAATGATCCAAATGACGCTGCTGCAAGCTTTTCGACCACTAACTTCACCTTTGGTGTTCAGGATGATTGGCAGCTGTCTGACAGCGTGAAGGTTAGTGCTGGACTGCGTTACGATCTTTTCGATAACAACAAAGCACCGCCATTGAACCCTAATTTGTTGGCGCGCACGGGTATTACCAATCGTGCGACATTTAAGGGACGTGGTGTCATCCAACCTCGCTTTGCCGTGAATTGGGATGCAAGCGACCGTTTGGTTGTCCGCGTTGGTGCTGGTATTTTTGCAGGCGGGACGCCCGATGTGTTCCTGTCGAATGTGTTTTCCAACACCGGCTTGTTGACCAACGCTGTTGATATCAACCGTGGAAACTGTGCAGCGTCTTTGACCTGCGGTGCGCTGAACGGCATCACCAATGGTACAATACCAGCCAGCGTGGTTACCTTGACGAACAACATCTCGTCGCTAACGCTTGCCCCAACCGATCTCATCGATCCAAACCTTGATCTTGCATCCAAGTTTAAGGCAACTTTCCAAGCAGATTACAGCGCCAATCTGGGGCCCTTGGGCGACGACTGGTTGTTTGGTGTTCAGTTTGTATATGATAAAACCGTGGATGCTTATTTGTGGACAGACCTTCGCTCTGCACCTGGCGTCGGCGCGCTGGGCGTGCTTCCTGATGGACGTACTCGGTACCGTGTCGTTGGCGCCGCAAGCACCAACCGTGACTTGATATTGGCCAATACTAGCGACGGTCGTGGTTATTTTGCCACGGCGCGTTTTGAAAAGCGTTTTGACAACGGCCTCAGCATCGAAGGCAGCTATACGCGTTCGGATGTTAAGGATCGCTCGTCGCTGACCTCTTCGACATCATCGTCGAACTACCAGAATAACGCATTTGTTGATCCGAACTTCCCGGCATACGGGCGATCAATTTACGAATATCGCGATCAATTCAAATTCGGCGTCAACTATCGCAAGAACCTGTTCGGTGACAATCGTACCAGCCTTGGCCTGTTTGGTGAAAATCGTTCGGGACGTCCGTTTAGCGTCACGATGCTGGACAATACTGGCGGTCGCGGTGCTACGTTCGGTACAGTCGGGAACCTTGGCAACATGTTGTTGTACGTGCCAACCGTTGGTGACACGCGTGTCACTTTCGATAACGTTGCTAGCGAGACAGCATTCAACTCGCTCGTGACGTCGTTAGGTCTCGAAAAATACCGCGGTAAAATTGTTCCGAAGAACTCGCAAACCTCGCCTGATTTCTTCAAAATTGACCTCCATGTTGGTCAAGAGCTTCCGCTTCCTTTAGTTGAAGGCGGGAAGTTCGAAGTCTTTGCAGACATCGAAAACGTGTTGAACATGATCAATAAAGATTGGGGTTCGTTGCGTCAGGTCCAGTTCCCGTACAATTCGACGTTGGTGCGGGTGAACTGCCTAACAACTAATTCGACAGTGACGCCGACAGGCACTGCTGGGGTAAACGCGACGCTGTTGCAAAATTGCGCTCAGTATCGTTACAGCAACGTGCTCGCGCCGAATGAAGTGCTTCAGACGCGTCAGTCGTTGTACGGAATTCGCGTAGGTGCACGGATCAAGTTCTAAACAAAGATCATAGCAAAATTGAAAGGCGCGGGAGGACATTTCCCGCGCCTTTTTTGCGCCTTCGCTTTATTTGTAGACGCAGCTGTCTAACTTATCGCGCTTAACCACCCCAATCCGTGCCGCGATGGTATTGCCATAACGGCGGGTGAAGCCGCCTGCGCCGTTGACCGCACGCTTTTTGGGAAGAGGGAGGATTGCGGCGATCCGTGCTGCTTCAGCCCGGGTCAGCTTAGCAGCGCTTTTGTTGTAATAACGCTGCGCCCCGGCCTCTGCGCCATACGTGCCAAGGCCGGTCTCCGCGACGTTCAGATACACCTCGATAATGCGCGGCTTGCCCCAGAATGTTTCGATTAGGAATGTAAACCAGACCTCTGGCACTTTACGCAGGTAACGCGTCCAGCCGCTGCCCTGCCACAGGAAGACGTTCTTTGCCGTCTGCTGACTGATCGTTGATCCACCGCGCATGCGGCCGCCTTGGGAATTACGTTTGATCGCCTTTTCGATGGCTTCGGTATCAAAGCCGCTGTGTTGGCAAAACTTGCCGTCCTCGGCAGCAATCACCGCGCGCGTCAGGTTGGGTGAGATGTTGGAAAGCGGTTCCCAATCGCGTTCCGCGCCATTGCTATCGAACAGCATCGTTGCTGTGATCGGAACAGGAACAAAGCGGAATATGAACACCAGCAGCAGGCTGACCGCGATGAACCACAAGCCGGATTTAACCAAGAACAGCGAAAAGCGGGCGAACGGTGAGCGCTGCGGTGTTATCATAGCGTGACGCTAAACCACCGCAACGCCACCGTCACCCGTTTTGTAAATTACCCTTAGTACGCCGCAAGCATCCGCTTATCGCCCGCAATCCGCAGCATGGCTTTTTGTAGCTTTTCAAACGCGCGCACTTCGATCTGGCGCACACGCTCGCGGCTGACACTGTAACGCTGGCTTAACTCCTCAAGCGTTTTTGGCTCATCGACCAAGCGGCGCTCCATCAGGATGTGCTTTTCGCGCTCGTTCAGGCCGTCCATGGCCTCGGCAAGCATTGCGTGGCGTACATCGGCTTCCTGTGCATCGGCAACACGCTCGTCTTGCAATGGTTCATTGTCGACCAGCCAGTCCTGCCATTGACCATCACCATCTTCGCGCATCGGAACGTTCAGCGAAGTATCGCCGCCCATCGCCATGCGGCGATTCATATCGATGACTTCTTTTTCGGCAACGCCAAGGTCAGTCGCGATTTTGGTCAGCGTCGCTTGATTAAGATCGCCGTCCTCAAACGCTTGCAACTGGCTTTTCATCCGGCGAAGGTTGAAGAACAGTTTTTTCTGCGCAGCGGTGGTGCCGATTTTGACAAGGCTCCAGCTGCGCAGGATGAATTCCTGCATCGATGCTTTGATCCACCACATTGCGTACGTCGCAAGGCGAAAACCACGATCGGGATCGAATTTCTTGACGCCCTGCATCAGGCCGATATTGCCTTCGGAAATCAGCTCGCTGACGGGCAAGCCGTATCCGCGATAACCCATAGCAATCTTGGCAACGAGGCGAAGGTGTGACGATACCAATTGTGCCGCCGCTGCGGGGTCCTCATGCTGTTGATAGGCTTTTGCCAACATGAATTCCTGCTCAGGCGCGAGCAAAGGGAATTTGCGGATTTCTGAAAGATAACGGTTAAGGCTTGCGTCCCCCCCAAGGGCAGGGATTGTTGCCGGAACATTTTTTGTCTTCGACATTTTTCTTCCTTTAGTGTGTCCCCCGCCGGGCCTTCATTAAGCACCCCTTGGCAGAACGGTTACGGTGAACTCATGGCCTCAAAAACATTAGTAGTTCCTGAATATCCGCAGGAAGGTTACTAGCGAAAGCCAGCTTTTCACCGGTAATAGGGTGAATAAACCCCAGCGAAGCGGCGTGCAAGGCTTGCCGAGTGAAATACGACTGATTTGGTCCAAATTTAAATGTCTTTTGTCGATTATTATAAACGGAATCTCCAATCAACGGATGGCCGATATGCGCCATATGGACGCGCACCTGATGTGTGCGACCGGTTTCTAACCTACATTCAACCAGCGAAGCGGCTTTTAGTTGCTCGATCATGCGAAAATGTGTGACGGCATGTTTGCCGCGTTCATCAAGCAGCACCGCCATTTTCTTTCGATCAACCGGATGGCGGCCGATTTGAGTGCGAATGATGCCAGCGGGCGGGGCGGGTTGTCCGGCGACAATGGCCAGATAGCGCCGCTCTATATCGTGCGCTGCGAACAGCTTGGCCAGTCCTTCATGTGCTTTGTCAGTCTTTGCGACAACGAGAAGTCCTGATGTATCGCGGTCGATACGGTGGACGATGCCTGGGCGCTGGATGCCGCCGATGCCCGACAACCGGCCTTTGCAGTGGTGCAGCAAAGCATTTACAAGCGTGCCGTCATAATGTCCGGCGGCAGGATGCACGACTAGACCAGCGGCCTTATCCACGATTATCAGATAATCGTCTTCGAATGCGATGGTCAGCTCGATATCTTGCGCAATAGCGCGATCTGGGCGAGCAGCGGGAATGCGAAGCAAGAATGGGCGACCACAGAAGCGCGCCGACGAAGCGTCGGTCACTGGCAATCCGTCTATGTGCAGCGCGTTGTCCGCAATCAGTGCCTGAATACGGGCGCGCGACAGATCAGGAAGAACTTTGACCAGCGCGCGATCAAGCCGGCCTTCGCCCAGCGTGCCTTCCAATATGGAGTACCCGTCCGCCATGCCGCTCATGTGGGTTGCACCTAGAAAGTTATCAAGCTGAATATCGTGACACGATGGCATCAGTCTGGGCTTGAAACATTGTTTCACAAAGTTCATTGCGCGTTGACGGTACTAAACAGATAGGAATTCATAGCAACATGGCCGAAAATGACATTGATTTGGCAGCATTGCTGTGTTCGCGGCTATGTCATGACCTGTTGAGTCCCGTCGGTGCGATGAACAACGGGCTTGAGCTGCTGGCGGATGAGCATGATCCCGAAATGCGCAAACGCTGCATGGATTTGCTGGCCGAAAGCGCCAAGTCGGCGGCAGATAAGCTGAAGTTTTTTCGCCTTGCGTTCGGCGCAGCAGGCGGTTTTGGTAGCGAAGTTGATCCGGCAGAGGCGCGTGCTGTGGTGGAACCATTAGTCACAGCGACCAAAAGAACTGAGCTAATTTGGTCGGTTCCCAGCGTCCTGATGCCTAAACGCGCGGTAAAGGTGTTATTGAACCTTGTTTTGATTGCCAATGATGCGCTTGTTCGCGGCGGCAAGCTTCACGTTGGCGCGGAGATGCGAGAAGGCGAACAAGAAATTGTCATCCACGCCGATGGCTCGCGCGTGATCTTTGACGAAACCGTCCGCAATACGCTTGAAGGCAAAATGGCGGCATCACAGATCGATTCCCGAACTGCGGCGGCGTGGATGGTTTACAGCCTTTGCGCGCAAAACGGCGGTAACGTGCAAATTGCAAAACCTAGCGAAACTGAACTGATTGTCGGCGCGCTTGTCCGGTAACAGCATCCGGCCGTAAACAGCTTTTTAACCATCATCTGCCTAAATGGATGCCCAAGTATTAGGGCTGCCATTGATGGATGATCTGCGCGAAGAGTTTATCGCCGAAACCCGCGAAACATTGCAAATTTTGTCAGGGCAGCTGGTGCTTTGGGAGAAGACGCCTGGCGATCACAGTCTGGTCGACAGCGTTTTTCGTTTTGTGCACACGGTAAAGGGCAGTTGCGGGTTTCTTGACTTGCCCCGGCTGCTGAAACTTAGCCATGCCGCTGAAGAAGTTTTAAGTGCCGCGCGCGATGGTAAACTTGCGCCATCGACCGACTTGGTAACAGCGGTATTGTTGTTGATCGACCGAATATCTGAACTAACCGATGCACTTGAAACGGGTGCAGCGGTGCGCGACGACGATGCAAAGCTTATCTCGGCGATGCTGGCATTCTTGCCTCAACCCGATGACCA
>JAYVGQ010000081.1:0-26321 GCA_043771985.1 Sphingomonadales bacterium | reverse complement strand
GGTCAAAGATTATGTGCAGGGTCGCAAGCTGGTGGAGGCCCGTGCGGTTATTGATCCTGCATTACTGGCTGACGCAAATGTCCCGCTAAAGGAAATGTTGGCTGTCGACTGATTACGGTAGAGCGCATCGAACCCGATGGGGTTCGCAAGGCCGACGGGCCGTCCGAGCTAATGCGAGGTAGCCAAGGTCGCGGATGCGACCGCCCGGTGCTTAAGGGTCGATCAAATAGCGGTGCGGCAGGCAGTCTGGTGCGAGCGCGTCTCAATTCGCAAATTCCCTGTTATTGGGGAATTATCAGGGAAATCGTCAATTTTCCAGCCGTGTTCTGGGGCAGATTACAGGCTGAGGTGCGCAGAAGTCCGAGACTTTGGGAACATGTTCCCTAGACAAATAACAGGGAAGTCGATTGGCGTTAACAGGGCATATGTTTGACCCGAACAGGGAATCGCTTTGCGACAAACAGCGAATGCGTGTTGGCTAATCAGGGATTGCTCGCGCGACCCACTGGGTGGGCGGAGTTACGATTGGCCCTGCCAGCCATCCACAGAGTCTTCCGCATTCTTGCGATAAGCAGTGTTAGAGATGAATGTTTGCCTCATGTTCTTGTATTAATTCCTCTTCGTTCGAACCCTGCAGGCGGTACAAAAAACAACAAAAAGGGTTCAGTCTGTGCGTTTTTCAACAGGGATTCTTTATTATGAAGGCAGTTACGAAAGTTATCGAGCGTAGCGTTGCATCGATGGCTTTGGCGGCTCGGGTTCGACATTGATAGCTGCCGAGAAGACCGGGCGCGCGGCGCGCCTCATCGAATATGACCCGCTCTACTGCGATACCATAGTCCGCAGATGGCAGGCCTATACTGGCAAGTCTGCAACGCACTCATCTAGCAGCCATAAGTTCGATGAGATTGATGACGTGCGCAACGGCATTGTTTTGGCGACAGCGGAGGCAGCCGAATGAGCGCGGCGGATGATGAAAACGCCGCCGGCTTGGTTCCATACCGAGTTGGATATGCCAAACCACCTGAAGAGAGCAGGTTTCAGAAGGGTCGGTCGGGCAACCCTACTGGCAGGCCTCGCAACAAAGCTGTCAAAAAGCCCAACTGGGGTCCCGTACTGCGGCCAACCGATCAACTAATACTCGAACAGGCATACCGACCAGTCACTATCCGTGAGGGTGACAGAACGATTGAGTTGCCGGCCATACAGGCGTCGATGCGGGCACTTGCCATTTCGGCCATGAAAGGCAGTCGTCTATCCCAGAAGCAACTATCCGGTATCGTCCGTGCGGTTGAAGCACGGCGCAATGCTGAACACCTAGAGACACTTGAGGCGGTCATTGAGTACAAGCAAAAACGGACAGCGAAATTGGACCGGCGCCAACGGCTGGAAATTTCGGCGCCAGAGCCGGTGCCTCACCCCGGCAATATCTTTGTTGATCTGCTTAGCGGCAAGACCGAAGTTGAGGGGCCTATGAACGATAAGGAGAAGGCGTTCTGGGAGGAACGCTTTCGGCGCATGACGGAAGCTCAAGAAGAAGTTTCTGTTTTCGCCCAACGACATCGCAATGCGCGGGACCCCAGGCGAAAGGCCCTTTGGCTGGACGAGTGGCACTTTGAGCAGCGCATATTCGACCTACTCAATGACAGCCTTCCGAAAAATCATAAACGGAGACTGCAAAGCCGCTCTTATACCGAACGCGCTTCCCGAGAGGGAAAAGCGCTCGCTGAGTATCCAAAAAAACCCAGAAAGTTTCGCAATCTTATCGTAACGACATCACCACTTTCGCGCGATTAACCTCGGTAGAGGAGCTGGGCTTTTGGCTGGGGGAACTTAGTTTGTACTTCGCGGAGCAGCTTCCAGGTCTTTGGCCGCTGATTTCAGTTCGCTTTTGGGCATAGCGGTCACGAGGGCTTCTCCTGGCTCAGAGACATTTGCAGCGGGTAGCCGCGTCACAAAGGACGCCGAGTTAGCCGCCTTAATAGTTACAGTGGACAAATTACAAAGTGGTAATGTGACTTTAATCCGATAGTCGTGCAGTTGATAAGGTGAGGGAAACTCCCGTTGTGCGTTTGCGGCTCGCACAACGACGATGTACTAGTGTCACGTCACTTAAAAGTTTGAATGGAAACGGACAATGCCGAACACAATCTTGCTGGTCGAAGATGACGAAGCGATTGCGTCGTACGTTGTCGATGCGCTCGAAGCTGAAGGGTTTAGCGTTGATCATGCAGGCGACGGTGAGACCGGTTTGAATCTTGCGCTGAAGCGTGTTTATGCGGTTGTTATTTTAGACCGCATGTTGCCAAAAATCGACGGACTGACAATATTGGGTTCCATGCGCGCTGCGCAGGTTGAAACACCAACGCTGTTTTTGTCTGCATTGGGGACAGTTGATGATCGTGTCGATGGGCTGAGAGCGGGGTCGGATGATTATTTGATTAAGCCTTTCGCCATGACAGAGCTGGTCGCGCGCGTTCAAGTGCTTGCGCGCAAACTGCCTGTTATCGAAAACGTAGTTCGCCACGCCTATGGTGATCTGGTGCTCGATCGGGTTGCGCGGACTGTGCAGCGGCGCGACAAAAATATTGATCTGCAACCACGTGAATTTCGGCTGCTCGAATATCTTATGCGGCACGTTGAACAGACTGTGACCCGCAAAATGCTGTTAGAGGGCGTTTGGGATTATAGCTTTGATCCCGGTACGAATGTGATTGATGTTCACGTTAGCCGACTGCGCAAAAAATTGGACGAGGGGTTTGACCAGCCCATGTTGCACACGGTGCGCGGCGCGGGCTATCGCTTTGGGGCGGCCGCCGAATGAAACGCCGCTGGCTGTTCACCTGGCACGGCTTGACCAGGTCGATAGGGCCACGCTTCGCGCTGATGGTGTTTCTATTCCAAGCTGCGGCGATCGTCGGGGTTGGCGTGTACGCAGAACGGGAAATGTGGAGCCGCTTTGAACGCCACGAGATAGTTCCTGTTCGCCGGTTCCGGGACAGTGTTTTTGCACAATATAGGCTGGCCGGAATTGATGGGCTCTCGGCTTATATAAAAAAGCGTGTGTCCGTTAATTACACGCATGACATCGCCCTATTATTAACTGCACCAGATGGCAGAATTCTTGCCGGCAACCTTAGGCGCTGGCCAACACATCTTACCGGTAATAATACATGGAGCACGGGTCAGATAAGTGTGCGGAGAGCCGATCGTACGCAATATATGGGGTTACTGACAACCGAACTTGACGATGGATACCGATTGCTGACTGGAACAGCGATTATTTCAGAGGACGGCTTCATCGCATCCTATTCCAAAATGGTCTTGTTGTCCGTGGGCATCGCGGTGTTCATTTCGATCCTGATCGTCTGGCTGGCGTCGTTGATGCTGGGCCGCCATCTCAATGCTATTACGTACGTCGCAACACAGGCAGGCGAGGGAGATTTTTCCGCACGTGCGCCAGTAAGTGGCAGTGGTGACCGCTTCGACGATTTGATGCTTTGGATCAACCAAGCGATGGCAAGGATCGAAACGGTTGTTGGCGAATTACGGTTGGTCAGTGGCGGCCTTGCGCACGATCTTCGGTCGCCGATCACGCGGCTTCGTGTGACGTTGGAACAAGGTCTGCAGAACGTTAAAGACCCCGCAGCGGTGGCTGCAATGAAAAAGATGATGGTCGAAACTGATGCTCTGCTGGCGATGCTGGCAATGACATTGCAAATCAGCAATGCGCAGGCAGACGCAAGTCGTGAGCGGTTTTCTGCAACGAATGTAAGTGCGCTGTTGAATGATCTAGCCGAGATTTATGGTCCGCTTGCTGAACAGCGGGGCTTTGCGATCACCGTATCGGCAGTTGATGGCATGACAAAATTACTGCACCGCGAGTTGTGTGGTCAAGCACTGTCTAATCTGATCGAAAATGCGTTGAACTATGCAGTCGGCGGATCGGAATTGATACTAAGCGTGGCGCGTGACGGCGAAAACCTTAATATCGCTGTAGCTGATGACGGCGTGGGTATTCCTGCACACCGTTACGATGATGCCAAACGCCGCTATGGACGGCTTGATCCGGCCCGACATATCCCTGGGTCAGGACTTGGCCTTTCCTTGGTTGAGGCCGTTGCGCAGTTGCACGGAGGACACGTTCTACTCGCTGATAACGCTCCAGGTTTAAAAGTCACAATGATATTTCCGGCGAGAAAGCCCTAGGCGGAGGCGTTAGGCCGCCATGACGCAATCGGCGAATTCGGGGCTGCGGCCAGCCTCTGGTGCTGCGATACAGCGCTTCAGAACATCACGTAGCCATTTTGCACCGGGATTGTGATCATCACGCTCATGCCAAACCATGACCAGTTCAAAGTCCGGAAACGTTATTGGGGGATGTACGAACTGAATCGGGTGAATTTGGGCCGCCAGCACCGCAATGCTTAACGGAACAAGCGACAAGCACCCGGTCGTTGCCACCACCATCGGCAATAACAGGTAACTCGACATCAGCAGTCTGTCGTGTTGCCGATGCCCCATCGACGCTAGAAAGGCTTGTTCAAGGCTAGCATGTTGGTCTGCGTTAAGAAAAAATCCCGCATGTGGACGCTGTAAATACTGCTCGACGCTTATCCCAGCGGCCAATTCGGCATCGTCGGCGTGGCCGATGCACACCATGGGTTCTGAATGCAGAAATTCGGTTCGTATCCGCGATAACTGTGCCGCGTTGAAATGGCCTGCCCCCAATATTGCCCGAGGGGTCACGATTACATCAATCTTGCCCGTGGCAAAATCATCGACAATCGAACGCGAAACGCCAATAAATCTGGCGCGCATCGCGGGTGCTTCATCAGCCATTATGACCGTTAATGGCGCTGCCAGCAAACTCATGGAGTGATCGGTCATAGCGATTTGAAACTGATCGGTAGATTTTGAGGCATCGAAGTCACCATCCAACAATACATCCTGAACGGATGACAATGCGATTTCCAACGGCCGTAACATTGCTTCGGCTTTTGGTGTAAGAATCATCTCGCGCCCATTGCGGATGATGAGCTCGTCGCCGAAATACCCCCGCAGTTGGCGTAAAGTGTTACTCAAAGCCGGTGCAGTAAGGTGCAAAACTTCCGCTGCCTTCGCGATACTTCCATGTCTAAGTATTTCTCGCAGAATAGGTAGTGAGTTAAGGTTTATTTGACGTAGATTGTTGATTTTTGGCATAAACTTTTCTCAATATTTGATACGTAGCATCGTAAGTACAAGCAAAACGTGTCAATAAACATTAATAATCGGTAACTTTATGAATCATTTTTTATGATGCCAGGCGTCACAATCCGAAACTTCCGCTTTTCGAACATCTGGGCAATGCATTGTCATCTGAGAAGGCCTCGAGCCTTTCGGGTCGCACCACTTCTCGGACGCTCTCCTCTTTTGGGGCGTGCGCCCGAGAAGTGCAGCTCGGCTATCGTTGCGTAGGGGGAATGCGCGAGGTCGCTCGGAACAGTTTGGGGGTACAGCGATGAAGATCGAGTTTGCCAAAGATGCCATGATCCAACGGTTAAAAGCGGTAATATGGCGCGACCGGCAAATGATTACGCGTCAGATTGAGAGAACTTCCGAAGGCTATTTCATATCCTTCGCAGCCGTCGTCCCGTTCACGAAGGCTTGGATGCCCACACATCCCAGCCTTACCACTGGTTTCGCATCTGGTCCTGCGTCCGTGAACGGGACGAATGGCAATATTTCAACGGCACGTCGGCCATCGCGCGAACGAATCAGCTTTTTCCTTACTGGTGCTGCGATCGCCTTATCCGGCGTGAGCGGTGCGGTGGACGCTAGCGACGGGGATCCGTACGCATCGGACTTTGCGAGCAGCAATAAGCCGGAGCGCGTCATTCAGTCCGCACAAGCGTCTGTTCGCATCATCGGCCTTGATGAAGCTCTGCCCCGCGCGCGCTTTAGTGCATCCGGCCTACCGGTCGGTTTAGCGATTGATCCCCAAACGGGGGTAATTGGCGGTATTTTTGAGCGCGAAGCGAACCGCAACAACGGTGCGCCATTTATCATTACGGTAAATATCGCGTTGGGAAATACGGCATCAGGCGCGTCCACGATTAAGCTGCACGTTGAAAACCGTCCGCCCTCTGCGATCGGTGACGCGCTGCATTTGTCGAAAAAGCCCATGCAAATAAACGTATTGGCTAATGATACCGACGCTGATGGTGATCGGCTGGTGCTGATTGATGCAGGGGCGTTGCATGGAACCGTCGCCTTCATGGCTGACGGCGTGATCGTTTATGGACCAAATCCCGGAGACGCTCGGGTTGACGCGATCAACTACAGCATCAGCGACGGTCACGGGGGCGTCGCATTTGGAAAAGTCGATCTGGTCGTAAAATAAGTGATAGAACGTGACGTTAATTCAAATTGACGAAATATAAAATTAAGGAAAAAAATATGTCGAAAAAATACTAAAATAAATCTCAAATAAAATTTATGTTATCGAAATATTACAAACGGAATAGTTGAAAATTATTCCGTCATACTTGATTCAATATTCTATAAACAAAATAATACAATTACAATTAACAGTTTTTTAACCCGTTTATAATAGCACTGACAGATATTATTACAAAAATATAATTTCGTCGCCGTTTTCAGGAATTGCCATATGTTCGAATTTTTGGGCACTATTTTTCAACCAAAAACCATCGCTACGCTCGTGATGACGACACTGTATGGTATTTTTGCGACCATGCCGGCGCATGCTGAGGGCACGTTTCAGGTCGGGCTGAACCAGCCTTTTGTCGAAACCAACGCCACCGCTCCAGGCGCAGCATCCAGCCGCGACATCCTGGTGGATATTGTCACGGCCGGGGAGGTAATCAACGTTTCTGCCTGTGGTGCAGCTGACAGCAACACGCTAGCCTTTGTTATAGAAACGCCATCGGGTGCCGTTTTGCCTACGTACACGCCGACCGCGCTCGCAGGCAAAATTCTTTGCGCCAACACTATGACTGCGCCAATTACTACACCATATCGTTACACAACAACAGCTGCCGGCCGTTACAAGGTACGGTTAATCAACGTCACCGCTACAGTCTTTAACCGTTTTGACGTCACCGTCACTGCGAACGTAACAGTTAATCCCGATCCGACCAATGCCACTGGCATCAAAGGCCGCGTCAGTTCTTTGGCGTGGCAATATTCAACCGGATCTTTCGCCCAAACTTCAGCAACCAATGCTGATTATTATGTCCTGACGCCGGGCGGATATCCAAACACAAATTACGTATGGCAGCTGGACCTTAACGCGCTTGCGGGTAACGGCTACAGCATTGCTGCGAACAATAAGGGCGTTAACGCACCGCGCTCCGGCTTTTCGACAGACATCGCTGGGAATGCGGTGGTGACCCAATTCCAAAACTACATAAACTATCCAGCAATCGCAGGCCCGCCTCCATCAAGTGCACCTGCGGTTACCGGATTTAGGTTTATAGACAGCGCCGGCCAAGACTATGGTATTTCGCCTGGCCTGACCGCTGGCGTTCAAGATACCGGTACTTTTGAATTCACGACTGCCGTCGACAACGCAACATACTCGATAAGCATCGACGTTAACAAAAACGGTATTTTTGGCGACGCCGGTGACGTCCGGCTGACCGGCAATGTGATCAACGGCTTTAACTCAATAGTGTGGGATGGCAAAAATAACAGCGGCGTGACGTTGCCCGTCGATTCCTATCAAGCACGCGCCGAAATCCGGCTGGGCGAATTCCATTTCATAGCCAATGATGTTGAAACCAGCGGTGGCACGCAGAACGGCTTGACCGTTTATGAGGCAACATCGCCGTCGACACTAGTGCCAACGCAAGTTTACTGGGATGATGTCACAGTCTTGGGCGTCGCAGCGGGTGGTTCGGCAAATACCCCGCTGGGTGCATTGTCCGGCACAACCGCCGGATATCATACATGGGGTACGTTCGACGCGGGCGGCGGCGGGTTCGGTAATAACCGTTTCGTCGATACCTTTGCATTTGGCAAAACAACACAGGCATCTTTGTTTGTAGCGATTGTCGCAAACGATGCTCCGCTAACGGGTAGCAATGGCACAGTCACAATCACGCCAACGTCAAGGCCGGGGGACACGCTGGCATTGTCGGTGACGGACGCCGACCTCAACTCACTGCCAGGCATCATCGAGACGGTACTGGTGTCTGTTAGGAATAATGTCACTGGAGAGACGGAATCCGTGACGCTGACTGAAACCGGAGCAAATACTGGGATTTTCACAGGAAATTTGCCCACCATATTCGGCACAGTCGCTGGACCGAACAACAGTGGCGCGCTGAGCACGCAAGCAACCAATACCGTTACCGTCACCTATAATGATGCGTTAAGCTCGACAGGCACAGCAGTTGCCCGGACCGCCGATGATACCGTTAGCGGCGGAGCGACCGGAACTGTCAGTATCACACCTACATCCGGCCCAGGTGATACTTTGATAATCGGCGTTGCCGACGCCGATTTGAACGCGAATGCGCTGGTCGCTGAAACCGTCATCGTAACGCTGGTCAACAGCGTGACCGGTGAAATTGAGACGGTCACGCTGACCGAAACGGGTCCCAATACCGGCGTGTTTTCCGGCACGCTGCCAACGGTAGCCGGTCTTGTCGCCGGAGCGAACAACAGTGGTAGTATGAACGTCAAAGCTGCCGATACCGTCGTTGTGACCTATGCCGACGCGCGTACTGCAAACGGCGGGCCTGCGTCGCCGACCGCGACAAATACCATAAATTCCTACAATCCGCTCGTTGCGACCAACGATACCATCGCTGGTGTCGATGCGACGCTGGGCGCGACCAACCTGATCAATGTCTTTAACGGCGATCTCGTCAATCTGCTCCCCGCGACGGCTGCAAATGCGGTATTAAGCGTTGCAAGCGGATCATCGATACCTGTCGGGCTGACATTCAATATCGCCACCGGCGATGTTGGCGTAATTGCGGGGACAACTGCTGGAACCTATAGTTTCGTCTATCAAATCTGCGAGGCTGCAAATCTACTGAACTGCAGAACCGCCACAGTCACTGTCATCATAGTGATCCCCGTCGCCCCTATTGTCGCAACTGACGATACCGCAACCGGTGCTGATGGAGTGGCAGGCGCTGCCAATGTGCTCAATGCCTTTACCGGTGACACCGTAAACAACGTGGCTGCAACCAGCGTCAATGGCGTTTTGAGCGTTGCAACTGGCTTTACAGTTCCGACCGGCCTTTTGTTTGATACTGCGACCGGTAACGTCAGCGTTCTTGCGGGCACTGCGCCTGGAACTTACAGCTTCGATTATCAGCTCTGCGAAGCGATCAACCTAACCAACTGTACAACGGCGACGATCAGCATCACCGTTGCTGTGCCTCCGGTTGTTATCGTTGCAACAGCGGATAGCGCAACAGCGGTGGATGGCGTCGCTGGCGCGGCCAATGTCGTAAATGCCTTTACCGGCGACACCATTGGCGGAGCAGCAGCAACATCGGCCAATGCCGCTCTCAGCGTAGCGCCAGGGTTCACAGTGCCCGCTGGCCTGAACTTTGATACCGCCACGGGCAACGTCAGCGTCGCCGCTGGCACAGCAGCGGGTACGTTTAGCTTTGAATATCAAATCTGCGAAATCGGCAATCCCGCCAACTGTCAGACCGCATCGATCAGCGTAACCGTTGGCATTCCGGCGGCGCTGATCGTTGCAACATCAGACAGCGCGACCGGCATCAACGGTGCAAGCGGTGCGACCAATGTGGCCAACGCGTTCACCGGCGATACCCTCAACGGCGCAGCGTCAACTTCGGCCAACAGCACACTCAGCGTTGCTACCGGCTCCACCGTTCCTGCAGGCCTCACATTTGACACAGCCACCGGCAATGTTAGCGTGGCAGCGGGCACAGCTTCAGGCACCTACAGCTTTGACTATCAGATCTGCGAGCAGCTCAACCCGGCTAACTGCCAGACCGCAACGGTATCAGTGACGGTCGTTGCCGCGCCCTTGGTTGCAACATCAGACAGCGCAACCGGCATCAACGGTGCAAGCGGTGCGACCAATGTGGTCAATGTTCTTGGCGGTGATACTCTTAATGGAAGTGCTGCCACCCTGTTGACAGTCACGCTTAGCATCGCGTCGGGATCAAGTGTTCCCGCAGCGCTGAACTTTGACACGGCAACTGGCAATGTCAGCGTCGCCGCGGGAACCCCGGCTGGAACATATGACTTCACTTATTCGGTTTGCGAGATTCTGAACCCGACCAACTGCCAAACGGCGGCTGTATCGGTTGTCGTTGAAGCGTCGATAGTCACGGCGGCGAATATAACCGCGACCGGCGTCAATGGTGCCTCCGGAGCCACCAATGTTGCGAATGTGCTGGCGGGTAACACCGTAAATGGCAATCCAGCGACAACCACCAATGCCATTTTGTCAGTGGCGATCGGTTCAGTTGTTCCTGCAGGATTGGCTTATGACACCGCCACCGGCAGTGTCAGCGTGGCACCGGGAACGCTCGCTGGCGTTTACAGCTTTGACTATCAAATCTGCGAAGCGTTGAACCCAGCGAACTGTCAAACGGCGACGATTTCGGTAACCGTCGACTTCGCCGTCGTAGTTGCCAATGCTGACGTCGCTAATGCGGTCAATGGAGCATCCGGAGCAGCTAACGCTTTGAACGTATTTGCAGGAGACACCGTAAACGGTGCCGCCGCCTCAACGACCAACGCGGTGCTGAGCGTCGCGACAGGCTCAACCGTTCCAATGGGTCTGACATTTGATACTGCCACGGGTGCGGTCAGTGTAGTCGCTTCTACTCCGGCGGGAATGTACAGCTTTGATTACCAAATCTGCGAGGCGCTCAATCCTACGAACTGCCGGATCACTAGCGTTTCCGTCTCGGTCGATGCCGCCCCGCTTGTCGCAACAGCGGACAGTGTGTCTGGCATCAATGGCGCCAGCGGCGCCAGCGATGTGCTCAACGTGTTCGCCGCTGATACAGTCAACGGCGCTGCCGCGACTGCTGCGAACGCTGTGCTAACAGTTGCGACAGGTTCTTTGGTTCCAGCTGGCCTCACATTTGATATCGCTACCGGCAGTGTAAGCGTCGCCGCCGGAACGCCCGGTGGAACCTACAGCTTTGACTACCAGATTTGCGAAGCGCTTAATCCATCGAACTGCCAAGTTGCGATTGCGTCCGTTACTGTCGGCGTAGCATCTGTTGTCGCGACCGCCGACATAGTGTCCGCCATCAACGGCGCAAGCGGGGCTACAAATGTGGTCAATGTCTTCGCCGGGGATACGATCAATGGTGCGTCAGCCAATGCGACGAATTCCAGCCTGTCGGTTGCGACGGGTTCAGCTGTTCCAGCAGCTATCATTTTTGACGCCGCCACAGGCAACGTAAGCGTCGCCGCCGGAACGCCTGCGGGCACTTACAGCTTTGACTATCAAATCTGTGAAGCGTTGAATCCTGGAAATTGCCGGGTCGCGACGATTTCGGTGACAGTGGATGCCGCGCCGCTCGTTGCGACAGGCGATAGCGTTTCTGGCGTCAACGGCGCCAGCGGAGCGGCGAACGTCGTCAATGCGTTCGCTAGCGATACAATTAATGGTGTGGCCGCGACTTCCGCCAACACAGTTCTCGCGGTCGCTACAGGTTCAACGGTTCCTGCCGGTCTGGCCTTCGATACCACAACGGGGAACGTCAGCGTCGCTGCTGGAACGCCTTCTGGAAACTACACGTTTGATTACGAGATTTGCGAGCAGCTTAACCCGGCTAACTGCCAAACAGCCAGCATCTCCGTGACCGTTGACACTTCGGTGATCGTTGTTAGCGATGATTCTGTATCATCTATCAATGGCGCGAGCGGGGCTGGCAATGTGCTGAATGCGCTTGCCGGTGATACCGTCAATGGCGCTGCCGCAACGATTGGTAACTCGATCCTTAGCGTTGCACCTGGGTCGACTGTTCCAGTGGGCCTGATGTTCGATCCCGCAACGGGCAATATCAGCGTGATTGCTGGAACAGCTGCAGGTACGTACAGTTTCGATTATCAGCTATGTGAAGCGTTGAACCCTGCGAACTGTCAAACGGCGGGCGCTTCGGTGACTGTCGACGTCTCGGCGATTGTGGTTGCAGCCGATAACGCAAGTGCCATCAATGGCGCATCTGGCGCGACTAATGTTGTCAATGCGTTCACAGGCGACACGATCAACGGTGCGGCTGCAACATCGATCAATGCGGTGCTGAGTGTAGCTACAGGTTCGGCTGTGCCCACTGGCTTGGTGTTTGATGCATCCACGGGCCAAGTTGATGTTCTGGCAGGGACGCCGGCGGGTACGTACAGCTTCGATTACCAGATTTGCGAGGCCCTTAATCCCGCTAATTGCCGTATCAGCACGATCAGCATCGTGGTCGTTCCATCGGCAATCATCGCAACACCTGACTCGGTTTCTGCGATCAATGGCGCGTCCGGTGCGGCGAACGTAGTCAACGCATTTGCAGGCGATAGCGTCAACGGCGCACCTGCGACCCCGATCAATGCGGTGCTCAGTGTTGCACCCGGTTCAACTGTTCCGTCAGGGCTTACGTTCGATGCTGCCACGGGCCATGTCAGCGTTGTCGTTGGAACGCCTGCTGGCACTTATGGGTTTAGCTATCAATTATGTGAGGCGCTTAATCCCACCAACTGCCAAACCGCGAGTATTTCGGTTGTGGTAGAGGCGGCGGCTATTGTCGCTAGCCCTGATACTAGCGCAGCGGTCAACGGCGCCAGCGGTGCTGATGACATCGCCAATGTATTCAGCGGCGATACGGTGAACGGGATTGCCGCAAATGCGAGCAGCGCCGTGCTCAGCGTCGCCACAGGTTCGGCGGTTCCTGCTGGCCTGACATTCAATACTTCGACAGGAAACGTCAGCGTGTCGTCGGGAACACCTGCTGGCACTTACAGCTTTGACTATCAAATTTGCGAAATCCTCAATCCAACGAACTGCCAGACGGCAACGGTTTCGGTCACAGTTGCTGCGTCGAATGTGGTCGCTGTGGCGGATGCGCTCGCTGGCGTTAACGGTGCGAACGGGGCCAGCAACATTCTGAATTTGTTGAACGGCGACACTGTCAATGGCGCGACTGCAACTATGGCGAACGCGGTGCTCAGCGTTGCGCCAGGCTTTACGGTTCCTGTCGGTTTAAATTTTGATGCTGCTACCGGCAATGTTAGCGTGGCTCCCGCGACCCCGGCAGGTACTTACGGCTTTGAATATCAAATCTGTGAAGCGCTTAATCCAACCAATTGCCAGACAGCGACCGTCAGCATTGGCGTTGACCCTTCAGTTGTAGTTGCGAACGACATCGTTGTAACGGGTATTAACGGAGCGGTCGGTGCACCCAATGTTGCCAGTATATTGAGCGGCAACTCAGTGAACGGCGTGCCTGCAACCCTTGCTAATGCAACGCTATCTGTCGCGCCTGGATCGAGTGTGCCTGCTAACTTGACCTTTGATCCAGCCACCGGGATTGTTGAGGTGGCACCCGCGACGCCTGCTGGCGCCTATAGCTTTGAGTATCAAATCTGTGAGACTTTGAATCCAGCCAACTGCCAGATCGCGACGGCGACGATTACGGTTGATGCAGCGGTAATGGTCGCTAATGCGGACAATGCGACAGGGGTTAATGGTGCTAGCGGTGCCAATAATATCGTAAACGCCTTTGGCGGCGACATCATCAATGGCAACCCCGCCAGCACCACAAATGCCACGCTTTCGGTTGCACCTGGGTCGACGATCCCTACTGGACTGATTTTTGACGCTGCCACCGGCAATGTCAGCGTTGCGGCAGGCACGCGTGCTGGAACATACAGCTTTGACTACCAACTCTGTGAGATATTGAACCCGACAAACTGCCGCACGGCAAGCATTTCGGTTTCGGTTGATGTGTCTGCCATCACTGCCTCCAGCGACAGCGCGACGGGCATCAATGGCGCCACGGGCGCGGCGACTGTGCTTAATGTCTTGACCAGAGATACGGTCAATGGCGCTACGGCTACTATTGCTAACGCCAGCATTAGCCTTGCGACAGGCTCCAGCGTTCCTGCCGGGCTGACCTTTGACGCCGCGACTGGAAATGTCGGCGTTACGTCGGCAACGCCTGCCGGAACTTACAGCTTTGACTATCAGATCTGTGAAATCCTGAATCCGGCCAATTGCCAAACCGCGACCGCATCGGTGACGGTAGTTTCCGCTGCGCTTGTTGCGACAGCGGATAGCGCTACCGGTATAAACGGTGCAAGCGGAACCGCAAATGTTGTCAATGTCTTTGCCGGCGATTTGCTCAACGGCGCGGCCGCGACGGCAGGCAATACGGTGCTGCGCATCGCGACGGGCTCGGCCATACCCGCCGGTCTGGCATTCGATACTGCAACGGGCAATGTCAGCGTCAATGCGGCAACGCCTGCTGGCACTTACACATTCGATTACCAAATCTGCGAAATCCTGAATCCAAACAATTGTCAAATATCGACCGTTTTGGTCATTGTGGTTTCCTCGAACGTGACGGCGATTTCCGATAGCGTATCCGATATATCGGGCGCTATAGGCGCTGCGAATGTGCTCAACGTCTTGACCGGCGATACGGTCAACGGTGTTGCTGCCGCGCCATTCAACGCTGTGCTGAGCATAGCTGCCGGATCAAGCATTCCTTCAGGGATTACATTCGACACCGCGACGGGCCTGGTAAGCGTTGTCGCCGGAACACCCGCTGGAACTTACAGCTTTGATTACCAGATTTGCGAAGCGCTTAATCCTGCGAATTGTCAGGTTGCGACTGCCTCGGTGACAGTTGTTAATCCCGGTCCGGTTGCAGTTGACGATGCAACAACAGTCGTTAGGGGACAATCGGTTGTTATCGCTGTGCTTGCTAATGACAGCGAGCCGGGCGGCGAAATGCTGACTGTTACAACGGCGACTGCGCCTGCCAATGGCAGTGTCGTGATCAATACCGACGGCACCATAACCTATACGCCCGTCACCAGCTTTGTTGGCACCGATAGCTTTGCCTACACGATTTGCGACCCCGCCAGACAATGTACCTCGGCGACTGTTTCGGTTATCGTCCACCCCTCGATATCGGCGCTGACGGGAACGGTTTTCCTCGATCTTGAGGGCGATTCGGTCAAGGATGCTTCCGATCCGAGGCAGCCCGATTGGTTCATTGAAATTATTCGCGGCGGTGTGGTTGTTGCAACGGCCAGAACCGATGCCAACGGCAATTATAACATCACCGGACTTCCTTTGGGCGCGGGTTACAGCGTTGTTTTCCGCCACCCAACCAGCAATGTGGTTTATGGCCGCACCGATGGCATAACCCTGAATCCGGGCGTCACGGCGGTTGATCTGGATCGTCCGATTGATCCTTCAGGTGTGGTTTACGACTCCGTTGCACGCACGCCGATCACCGGCGCACGGGTTTCGATTGCCGATGCCAATGGTGCCTTGCTGCCGACCACTTGCTTGCTTGATCTTTCACAGCAAAATCAGATCACTGGGGCCGATGGCCGCTATCGCTTTGATATTGTTCCAGGCGGAGCGGCGCAGTGCCCGACAGCTGAAACGGCGTATCGCGTCATTGTCGCTGGTCCTGCCGATACTCTGCCAGGTAACTCGACGGTCATTCTGCCCAGTGCAGGGCCTTTCGATCCGACTGGCCTGACCAGCGGTGCTGTTGTGGCCAATTTTGCTGCACCACAGGGAGCCGACGACACGCGCTATTTCTTCAACTTCCGCCTTGCATCGGGTGATCCGGATGTGATCCACAACCATATCCCGCTGGACCGGGCGGCTGCGCTTAATCCGCTGGTGATCACCAAAACCAGCGCAAAACGAACCGCCAATGTGGGCGACCTTGTCCCCTACACCATTGTGGTTCGCAATACGCAGAACATTGCGCGCAACGGCGTTGATATTGTCGATCTGATGCCCGCCGGGTTCAAATATGTGAACAACACTGGCCGGATCGGCGCTGCTGAAGTTGCACCCGTTGCCAATGGCCGCGAACTCAACTGGCGCAGCCTGAACTTGCCCGCCAATGGCTCGCTGACGATCAGCCTGGTCTTAACCGTGGGTTCGGGCGTCAATGACGGCGACTATGTCAACATCGCTACAGGGCGTGACGCGCTGAGTGGGCGGCTGGTCTCCAACGAAGGGCAGGCGACTGTCCGCGTGACGCCTAGCCCGCTGTTCGATTGCGGCGAAATCATCGGAAAGGTTTTTGATGACCGCAATGGCAACGGTTATCAGGATGACGACGAGCTAGGCATAGCAGGGGCGCGTGTTGCGACAGTGAACGGCCTGTTGATTACCGCTGACCAATATGGCCGCTATCATGTGACCTGCGCCGCCGTTCCCAATGCTCGGATAGGTTCCAACTTCATCCTGAAGCTTGATCCCCGTTCGCTACCCGGTGGTTATCAGATCACTACAGAAAACCCGCGGGTGGTTCGCCTAACACGCGGCAAGATTACCGAACTGAACTTTGGCGCGACATTGCAAAAAGCGATCACGTTGGAGCTAGCAGCGGATGCATTTGAAGCGGATGGTAACGCGGTAAAGCAAGAATGGCAGGCAAAATTGCAAGAGCTGATTGCCAGCTTGCAAACCAAACCATCAATCGTCCGGCTGCATTACACTGCGGTATCGATCTACGATGTTAGAGGAGAAGAGCGGCTGAAAGCTCTGTCGGAGCACATTCAGCAAATGTGGCGCAAAACCGGCGAAGACCGCGCGCTGCTTATCGAACGCATCTCGGCCACGGCCACACCCTCTACAGGAAAGGAGTAAGGCGCATGAAAATGCTCTCCGCCGCTCCGCGCACATGCAGAATAGCCTCTTTTGCTGCAGCTTCGTTGCTTGCGCTTGCCGTTTCAAGCGCCGCTTATGCACAAACCGAAACCGAAAAACCGGCTGTCCGATTGACGCATGAAAGCTCCGACAGCGGCATTGCGATCAAAGTCGATGGCAATGCCGTGCAACCGATGTTGAATGTAGTAATGGACGCGGGCGACACGCGGTTGGCCGAAATCAGCAAGCCTATAACGTTTAAAACGTTCTGGAACTATAGCCATTATATCAAACGCGGCGAAATCCGGATTTTTAATTCCAAACAGTCGGTCGATCAAACACCGCTCAAGGTGGTAGCATTGTCCCCAGATGGGATAGCAGAATTTACGCCTAGTGCAGCTGATCCTCAAGCGATGTTTTATGTACTGCGCGTTTATGATGAACGCGATGGGTTCGACGAAACGCGGCCTGCGGAACTGAGCCTTGCGGCGCATGAAAAGCCCAGCGTTGATCCCGCTGATCCGCAGCTGCTGTTTGGCCGCGATAATAGCGCCCGGCGCAACATCGTCGTTCATGGCAGCGGCTTTACAGCGACAGGAAAAGTGACGGACATCGGCAGCAGTGTGAAAGTTAATGGCCAGCCTGTACCGGTGGCCGAAGATGGCAGCTATGTTGCCCAGCAAATACTACCGTTTGGCACACAGGATATTAACGTCCAAGTGACCAATCCCACAGCTGTCACTACCAATTTTAGCCGCACGATTGATATCTCGAAAAACGAATGGTTTTATGTCGCTATTGGCGACATTACCCTCGGGTCAAACGACGCCAGCGGGCCTGCTGCGTTGGTTACCGGCAATGATGAGGAATTCGACCGGCTGTACCTTAATACGCGCGGAGCCTTTTACGTGAAAGGTAAGATTGGCGGACGCACGCGGTTGACTGCGTCGCTTGACACCGGGGAAGCCTCGATCAAAAACATTTTTAGTAATCTGAACGATAAAGATCCTCGTCAGCTGCTCCGGCGGCTGGATGCCAGCCTTTATTATCCCTCTTATGGTGATGATAGCTCAACGGTTGAGGACGCGCCAACACAAGGTCGATTTTACCTGCGTGTCGACCGCAACGACAGCAAGCTGGTGCTGGGTAATTATGTCCTTGATGCGTCGGGCACCACGCTGGCGCAACTGGACCGCGGCCTATACGGCGCGATGGGTGACTATGTCAGCACAGGATCGACCAACTTTGGCGAACGCAAAACGCGCGTCACCGCCTTTGCATCCGATCCCGGCACAGCGCCCGCGCGTGAAGAATTTCGCGGCACTGGCGGATCAGCCTATTTCCTTCAGAGGCAGGATTTGTCGATTGGTTCGGAACGGCTTCGCGTTGAAATTCGCGACAAGGATTCAGGGCTGGTCCTTGAAACTCGCGATCTGCGGCCGCAGGAAGACTATGACATCGACTATATTCAGGGTCGAGTCCTGCTTACCCGCCCGCTGAGTTCGTCTGTGGCTGATGACGCAACGGTGCGGACTGGCAACAGCCCGGGCAATCTTGCTGTGCTTGTGGTCCGGTATGAATATACCCCGACCGTTGCCGATATCGGCGGGTACACATTCGGCGGTCGCGCAACACAGTGGCTAGGCGAAACAGTGCGTATCGGTGCTACAGCGCAGCGTGAGGCAACGGGCGACGCCGATAAGAGTTTGCTGGGCGCCGACATCTTGCTCCGCAGATCGGCGACCACTTTCCTCAAGGCCGAGATCGCTCGAACCGAAGGTCCTTCTTATGGGCAGGCCAATTCTGTGGATGGCGGATTGAACTTTTTCTCCGTCGCCGGGCCGGGGCAGCGGAACCAGAAAGCAACGTCTTGGCGGGTCGAAGGGGCAGCGGCATTTAATGATCTGCTGGGCAAGGACGCTCAGGCCAACGACTATGGCAACGTCTCTGCCTATTACGAACATTTGGGAGCTGGATTTTCTGGGGCAGGAAGCTTGTCAGCCGATAGCGTCGATCGCTGGGGCGCAAAGCTGGCATTGCCTATGACAGCAAGCACGACGTTGACCGCAGATTACGACGAGGTTCAGGCTCGCGTTCTGGGCGACAGTCGTTCGGTGGATTTGGGCATCGAGCAAAAATTTGGGGCGGTAAAGGCCAACCTTGGCGTGCGTTACGAAGACCGGGGTGCGACTAATGTCCTGAACAATGTCGTGCAAAACGGCAAGCGTACCGACCTTGCGTTGCAGATCGGCTATGATGCACCTGCCGGTTGGGGTGTATTCGGCTTTGGCCAGACTACACTTGGCCGCGATGCCGGGCGGCAGGCAAACAGCCGGGCCGGCATCGGCGGGCGATATGAATTCAATGATCGCATGTCGTTTAACGCAGAAGTCTCCCAGGGTGATGGCGGATTGGGTGCATCTGTGGGCCTAACGCGGCGTATCGGTGAAAATGCCGAGACCTATTTGAACTATGCGCTGACCACCGACAACAGCGACAGCCGTTTCGAGGCGCAGTCGTTGCTAACGCGTTCCAACTTCGGCACGTTCACTATTGGTGGCAAGGCGCGCTTGAGCGATAGCCTGAGCATCCACGGTGAAGAGCGGCTCGGCCTTGCTTCGCGAACGCGCGAATTATTGCACAGCTACGGCTTTGAATTCACCCCTGGCAAGCGCTGGACTTTGTCGGGCACATTTGAAGATGGCACGATCACCGATCAGCAAAATGGCAGTTTCGACCGGACCGCGGCTACTGCAAGTTTAGGCTATTCAGCCGAAGGTTTTCGTATGGCTTCGTCGCTGGAGGCCCGTTTTGAAAAGGGGCTGGACCGCAATCAGACAAGCTGGCTGAGCCGCAGCACGATTGGCTATGATGCCAATCCTGCGTGGCGTGTGCTGGGACGATTGAATTTCGCGATTTCAGATGCGGATAACGACAGCCTGCTCAACGCCGGTTTTGTCGAGGGCGTGGTGGGTGTCGCCTATCGCCCGGTGACGAACAACCGCGTTAACGCGCTGGTGAAGTACACTTATTTTCAGGATACCGCGACGTTCGGCCAATTGACCGCATCGGGAACGACAGCGGCACCGAAACAACGCAGCCAGATATTAAGCGCCGATGTTACTTATAAACTGACAAACTGGCTCTCGCTCGGGGGGAAATACGGGTTTCGTTTTGGTGAAGTGGCGCTTAGCCGCGGCAGCGATGTCTTCGTCTCGAACAAGGCTCATCTCGCCATTGTTCGCGCCGATCTCCACGTTGTAAAAAAATGGGATGCTCTAATCGAGGCACGCTATCTTGGTGTTGAACAGGCAGGCGATAGTCGGACAGGAGTGTTAGTGGGCCTCTACCGGCAATTGGGTGCCAATGCGAAAATCGGTGGGGGCTATAGCTTTAGCGATTTTTCTGACGATCTGACCAACCTTGAATATAGCAGTAAGGGAGTTTTTCTAAATCTAATCGGACAATTCTAACAGGGAAACCTGCTGCTGGACCACAGCGCGTTTTCGTACTCATTCATTGATGGTGTATGGAAAATGTTATTTGAAAAAATGAACGGTAAATTTGAAACTGGTCCTAATCCCGACGACGTTGGACTGCCGTCTAAACGTAGTGAGATAAGGCGGCTCGTGATATTGAGCGCGAAGCTGCAACCCATCACTCGATTTGGGCATGCACATATTGTCAACCTTTCACGCAGCGGTTTACGCGGCGTAACTGATATGGCGTTGACGATCGGCCAGTCGGTTGTGGCTAGCCTGGACGACATCACCCATTGTTCTGGGGAGGTGCGCTGGATTGATCAACGCCGATTTGGGGTGCAATTCGACAGTATCCTCGACGGCCTTCCAGACCGTTCTCGGCAAGAGATAGGCAACAACACTGCGCTTAGAGAGCGCCAGCCGCGCATTACGACTAACTTGATCGCGAAGATCCGGCTGTGCGGGCAATCGTCTCCAGCAAAAATCCGCAACATCTCAAAATCAGGAATGATGATCGATACCGAGCTCGCATTGTCGCCACGACAGCAGCTATTTATCAAACTCAGCAACAACAAAGTCGTCCCTGCCGAAGTGGTGTGGAACGACGGCAACAGAACTGGTGTGCGGTTAAGCACCCCCATATCGATCCTGCAATTCACCTATGGCGATCTTCGTTGAACTGCCCCATTTCCGATCCAAATGTTGAGCCACCCATGATGGAGCTTGCACACAGCGATAGTCAGCAGGAGCGTCTGCGCGCGCTACAGTCCTACGGCATCATTGATACAGAGGCCGAGGCTTCGTTTGACGACTTAGCCATACTAGCCGCGCGCATTTGCAACCTACCGCTTGCGGCGGTCAGCTTTGTTTTAGAGGCGCGTCAATGGTTTAAGGCATCGATTGGCTTTGGCGTTCGCGAGACACCTTTGACATATTCGTTTTGCGCGCATGCCATCGAACACAACGACATTTTCATTGTCTCTGATGCATCGAACGATTTACGGTTTTCGGACAATCCGCTCGTGACAGGCGAATTTGGCGTACGCTTTTATGCGGGTGTTCCCGTTCGATCGCATGATGGAATAGCGATGGGTACACTATGTGTCGTCGGCACAGAACCTCAACCGAATGGCTTAGAACAGTTCGAGGCCGAGGCTTTGATTATGCTGGCGCGGCAGGTCGAAATGCAGCTTGAGTTGCGCCGCCGTATCAATGAGGCGCAGCGCGATAACGAGCGGCAGGTTCAGCTCACTGATAGACTGAACTGGGTGGCAAACCACGATCAGCTGACGGAACTACCCAATCGGGCGTTGTTTCAACAACAGATGAAATCGGCGATTGCGAATTCCAGAACACATAAATCCAAAACCGTCGTTATGCTGATCGACGTTGATCATTTTAAACAGGTCAACGACAGCCACGGACACGATGCAGGCGACGCGTTATTGTGCGCCATTGCCCAACGCTTAAAATCCATAATCGGGACAATCGGTACTGTGGCGCGCATCGGCGGTGATGAATTTGCGGTCATACTCCCCGACATTATGGCGCGATCAGATTTGGACCAGCTTATCACCGGCGGACTGGACAGTCTGCGCAAGCCATTCGAATATAATGGGCGGTACGTGGAGTGTCGCGCAAGTGTTGGGCTGGCAATATTCCCCGATCATGCAGGTTCAGAGGATCAGCTAATCAAAAACGCTGACCTTGCGCTTGCCGATGCAAAGCTGGCGGGCCGGAACTGCGCGAAAATTTTTCGTCCTGCACTTGCTAGGGAATTCGATTCCGTCACCGCCATGCTGGAATGTGCGCGTCATGCAATCGATCACAACCTTATTCAGCCGTTTTATCAGCCCAAATTGTCGCTGGTCACTGGGCAGGTCAAAGGCTTTGAAGCCCTGTTACGATGGACGAATGCGGCGGGCGCTATTGAATATCCATCGAGTATCACGCCGGCTTTCGACGATCGCGAGCTTGCTGTTGCGATAAGTGACCGGATGATCGATTGCGTTTTGTCAGACATGCACGCCTGGACCGCAACTGGAGTTAAATTCGATCACGTTGCGATAAACACCTCGGCTGCTGATTTTGCGTCAAATGAATTTGGAGAGCGGTTGCTCGAAAAAATTGCGCAATTTGGCGTTTTGCCAACGATGATCGAAATTGAGGTCACCGAATCCGTTATCCTTAGTCGTGGCGGAGAACAGGTACATCGCGCACTTTCGCTTTTGCGAAAAAATGGCGTCAGAGTTGCGCTGGACGATTTCGGAACGGGCTATGCTTCCCTGACAAGTCTGAAGCAATTTCCGATCACCACACTGAAAATTGATAGGTCCTTCGTCAGCGGCCTCTGCACAAATATGGACGACGAGGCGATTGTGGCGGCGCTCACCACCATTGGGAAAAGGCTAGGCATCGAAACTGTCGCCGAGGGTATAGAGACCTGGGATCAGGTCAAAAAACTCGTCCAACTGGGAGCGACTATGGGGCAGGGCTTTGTATTTAGCCCGGCAGTCGGTTCGGAACAGGTACCGTTTTTATGTACGCAAGGTCATTCACAATTCGCTTTAGGGAACCACCCGTTAAGATTGCGAAAACAGCCATCGAATTTCACAAACCTGAATTCGCCTTCGTTAGCCATCGCGAGATAAAGGTGGTTTGGTCAAATCAATACCGAACGACCACGGATACTGAAGGCGTGTCGAACTATATTCGCTAAAGATCGAGCATTCCAACCGTGCCGTCGTCTCGGTAACTTGCAACCGCGGCTGTTCAAATCCATTATGTGCTGACCAGACCGTCGTATCATGTCTACCTCTGTTTTGGTAGCTGCATTGAATGTTCAATGCAGGATCGAGTTCGATAAGTAATTAAGAGCCAGCGGTTTGATCCGCAGTTCCATACACGTCGTTCATGACGCTGTCGGAGACGCACTATTGGTTGTTAGAATATCAAATTGTAATTCGGCAAGCTGCGTTGTTTCAGTAGCAGTTCGTTCGGAACCTTATTTTTCTGAACATGCCTTGATGACTATCTTCGAAAAAAGATTCTCCGAACTGCGATCTCGGATGCTTGGCGTGATGAATGTACAGCAGTTACGCTTCGCTTTTCCAAAATTGCCGACGATACAGATTGTTCAACAGCCAAGCCGCTAGAATTCCCCTGAACATCCATACAATTCACTGGACAAGTTGTGCCGAGCAAGCATTGCTGTTCATGTGAGTGTGGCTCCTCCGGTGCGAGCCGCTTGCCCCGACAGTTCGATTGTCGGGGCCGATGGTGGTGGCAGCAGCATCCTGCTGCTTCACAGGAGACCATCGTTATGACTGACATTATCAATTCCGTAGCTGCCTCAAATCAAGACGCCGACCTAAAAACTGATTCTGACAAAGCCGTGACTTCTATCAATGAGCAGGAGACCGCGAAGCCCAAGGCGCCAGCTAAATCTTTCGTCGTGCAGAAATTGCTAGGCCGGACAAAGGGCGCGTCCATCACTGAGATCATGACCGCAACAGGCTGGAAACCGCACAGCGCACGCGCATTTTTGACCGGTCTGCGTAAGAAAAACATCAATATTGTGCGCGAATGTCGGAAAGATGGTGAGACCAGCTGCCGGATTGCAAGCTGATGGCGCGGATCGCCGATCAGATGGCGGTGCTGTGTGCTATGACCAAGCCTCAGCTGCGCGCAGAATGGCGCCGCCTGTTTCGGGGGCAGAACATGCCGCAAGACGCTGGCCGCGACCTCATACTCAGGGTGTTAACGAACAAACTGCAAAATAAGGCGCATGGCGGAATGTTGCCTGCGGTGGCCAAAGAGCTGCAAAAACTGGCGAAACAACTTGCAAAGCAGGGCCAACTCGAAATGAGTCGCGAACCTAAGTTGAAGCTTGGGACACGGTTGGTCCGCCGATGGCACGATAAGACCTATCATGTGCTTGTCCTCGATGCTGGATTCCACTTCGAAGGACGTCACTTCACTCACGGCCGTCGCCTGAGCCATTACGGGCGCTGACTGGTCAGGGCCTAGGTTCTTTGGCCTTGCAAGCATCGGAGGCAGCGTTGCCGCGTGACGGCGCTCCGATCCGCTGTGCGGTCTATACACGAAAGTCGACCGAAGAGGGGTTGCAACAAGAGTTCAACAGCCTTGATGCGCAGCGCGAAGCCTGTGTCGCATACATCGCCGGCCAAAAGCACGAAGGCTGGCAGATGATTCCTGAATATTATGATGATGGCGGCTATTCAGGTGGAAGTATGATGCGCCCAGCGTTGAAAGCACTGCTCGAGGATATCGAGGCGGACAAAGTCGATGTCATCGTGGTTTATAAGGTCGAGCGACTCACCCGTAGCCTCGCCGACTTTGCAAAGATTGTTGAAATCTTGGATGCAAAAGGGGCGTCGTTTCTCAGTGTCACCCAGTCATTCAACACGACCAGCAGCATGGGGCGTTTGACGCGCAACGTCCTTTTATCGTTCGCCCAGTTCGAGCGCGAGGTGACCGGCGAGCGTATTCGCGACAAGGTAGCCGCATCAAAAGCGCGAGGCATGTGGATGGGCGGTGTCGTTCCAACAGGCTATGAAGTGATAGACCGCAAGCTGGTGATCGTTCCAGACGATGCCAAGCTCGTGCAGCGCCTGTTTGAGCGTTACCTTGAACTAGGGTCTGTGACCTTGCTCGCAGCAGAGATGGAAGCGCAAGGCCATCGGACACCAATGCGGATAAGCAGTGCAGGGCGAACCTATGGTGCCTCCAAGTTCAGCAGAGGCATGATCTACAATCTTCTGCGCAACCGGACCTATATCAGCGAGGTATGTCATAAGGGGTGCAACCATGCCGGAGAACATGATCCGATCATCGACCGGACTCTGTTCGAGGAGGTGGGTAAACTGCTAAAGACGAACTCGTCTGACCGCGTGATGGGAACATCCTTTTATAATCCCAGTCTCTTGGCCGGGATTATTTGGCATGTCCGTGGCCATCGACTGACCCCGTCACATAGCGTGAAACGCGGTAAGCGTTATCGTTACTATATTGAGGAAGCCGCCGCACTTGCCACCGGGCAAAGGCCTTTACCGATACCCGCAGGCGATATCGAAGGGTTGGTAATGGCCCAACTAAGGACGCGCACCGATGATGCGGCGCGAGAGTTCGGCGACTTCCCAGCTGCCGCCAAATCCGAAATGTTTGACACGGCATTGGTCTTAGCCGGTGTTGAACGCGTTGAGGTTGCACCGGACAATGTCACCATTCGGTTCCGGCCCATGTACGGTCAGCCCGCCATTGATGTGACCATTCCGGCAAAGCTGTTCCGTCGCGGTACGGAAATGAAGCTCGCGATTGCGCCAGAACATGGCGACGCCAAAAGCGAGCGTGATCCAGCGCTGATCCAGTTTGTTGTGCGTGCACACATGGCCCGTACAGCGCTCGAACAATCAAGCGAGATGACAATAGAACAGTTGGCCTCGCAACAAAGCTATAGCCGAAATTATTATGTGGTCTTGCTGCGCATCGCCTATCTCGCTCCCGACATTACAGCCGCCATCCTTGATGGTAGGCAGCCCCTACAATTAAGCCGCCAGCGATTAGCGCGAACAGCTTCGTTACCTATAAACTGGCAGGGCCAGCGCGAGGCTCTTGGGTTCGCCTAAGACGATAGGCCTCAGTTCGCGCGAGATTTAAGGAAAAACCTCACAAATCCGCATCGCATCAGCCGACTGGTTTTTGGCAGCTGGCAGACATCAGGCATGATTGGGACTGTGTTGCCCTTAAGAAATCGTCTGCTAGCACGGTGAGCATAACACAGCGGAGCCACAACGGCGCAGGAATGCGGGCTGTTCGTGCCGCTAACCACATCAGATATGCGGCTGGACTGGTTTTTGGAAAAATGGTGCCTCGGGACGGATTCGAACCGCCGACACGCGGATTTTCAATCCGCTGCTCTACCAACTGAGCTACCGAGGCATCAGCGAGCGCAATACTGCGGC
>JAYVGQ010000080.1:0-2505 GCA_043771985.1 Sphingomonadales bacterium | reverse complement strand
GTGGAAGGTGATGCGTCCCTATCTCGAAGCGATAACGCACAATGGTTGATGGCCGAAGAAATTCGGCGGCGTCACTTCCCCGACAGCTTGCGAAATTTGCAGCGCATCGGATATTCATAAAAATTATGTTTTCTATTTCAGTTGTTTGACCAATCCTTCCGCATATTTGCGGTAGCTGATCGGAACTAAATCCAAAGGCCGATTTTCGCGCCGCATAATGCCAGTAAGCAAACACCCCGCGAATAGCCAAAAATGTGCATTGTCATCCAGTGGGGTTCCACCAATTAAAGCGTCTATTCGGTCTCCTATAGATGGATATTCGATGTTGCCCCAGCGTGCAAAATGCGGGGTCATTCCATGAATGGAAATGGCACCGATGGCCAATCCGAAGGCGCGCTTGCTTAGGACTTGTTGATAATCATGTGCATTTTGTTCGGCATAGGCCGCAAGCTTATCAGTCAGAAAGCTACGTGCAAATGTGTCGCAGGCCATCTCCTCCTCGTTTGCAACTACGGGTCTATTCGCCGCATTAGCGAACTCTACGTGCTTTATTTCGTGGAGAAAGAACGACGCAAGGGCAAGACAGGCCAGATCGAAAGCTGCGGCATCGTGATTGGTTAAAGACGCACGGTCGCTGGTTACCTTGGGAATATCTGAGGGCCATTGAGCCGACGAAGAATTTGGATCGGTTGCATACGCTTCTGCGGCTGACATTCTTGCCTTGTAATCTTGTTCTACCGGGCCAAGTCCATGATCTTGCTGGAGGACGGCACCGACTTCCAAGCCACCGATTTCAGCGCAAACAATTGATGGTGCATATGTCTCGATTGCCCGCCCAGCGCTGAATGAGAAAAGCCAAATCACATCTACGTCGTTTAGGCTAAATTTGATTCCGTCCTTGTTGGCCCTCATTGTCATGCCGGTTTCGTTAGGCATGATTGCGACATTCGCCTGATATTTTTTGAAGAGTGAAGATAGCTCGTTCGCGCGTTCCGGCACAGCGCCGCGAAGAAGGTGAAGAACGATTGTTCTTATTTCATTTTCGGGCATCTGTGATCCTTGTTTATGTCTCATCATGAAGCCGTACTTTACTGGCAACAAGTCCATAAACCCACTGTGCCGCCATCTCGCGCCGTGGTTGAGTAAGGCGCGCTTTCAAAAATTGTGCGAACGGGAATAATTACGTTTGTTTAGCTGGGAATACCTATATTGTTCCTGATCGGGAATAAGTTCGTTGCAAATGACCGTGAACCTCAATAATGTCCCGATCGGTAATATGGATAGCAAGTCACTCGGATTGATCGTTCTCCGCGAACGCAAGGCGCAGATGCTGCGACAGGCGGAGCTTGCAGCGGCGGCTGGGGTTGGCGTCCGCTTCATCGTCGATCTCGAAGCGGGCAAGCCCACGCTCCAACTCGAAAAGGTGCTGCATGTTCTGGCGACGCTTGGTTGCCATGTCACCATTGCACCACCTGCGGGTGACCTATGACCAACCGCCTATCTATCTGGTGGGATGGCCGCATCACCGGCTGCCTCTATCTCGGCCCCGATGGCGAAACGCTGTTTGCTTATGATGCCGCGTGGCTGGCTGATGCCCAGGCACCGGCCTTGTCATTCTCGCTTCCGAAGCAAGCCGAACCTTTCAAGCGCAGCGCGGTCCAAGCCTTTTTCGGCGGGATATTGCCAGAAGAAGGACAGCGCACCGCGATTGCGCGTGCGCTCGGCGTGTCGGCGGACAATGAATTTCGGCTGCTCGAATATCTCGGCGGCGAAGTCGCGGGCGCACTCACGCTGATACCCGAAGGGGAAGTGCCTGCATCACCAAACGACGCCGCGCCAAAACTGCTCGATGACGATGCGCTTGTGCAATTGCTCGATCATCTCCCGCTCCGCCCAATGCTGGCGGGCGAAGATGGATTGCGGCTGTCGCTGGCGGGCGCGCAATCCAAATTGCCCGTGCTCCTGATCGACGGGCAAATCGCGCTCCCTGCGCCGGGACAACCGACAAGCCATATCCTCAAACCGCCCATATCGCGGTTTGAAGGCACGACGGAGAATGAATATTTCTGCATGTCGCTAGCAAGCGCGATAGGGCTGGACGTTGCGGCGGTGGAAATGCGCGTTGTTGCGGAACGGTCATTTCTGCTCGTCACCCGCTACGACCGCGCGGTTAGCGCAGGGGGAAGCGTCACCCGTCTCCATCAGGAAGACTTTGCCCAAGCCCTTGGCGTCCCCTCGCACCGCAAATATGCCAGCGAAGGCGGGCCAATCTTCCCAGACTGTTTTGCGCTGCTGCGCCGTGCAGCAACGCGCCCTGCGCGCGAAATTCTGAAACTTCTCGATGCCGCGATCTTCAACCTGATCATTGGCAATGCCGATGCCCATGCCAAGAATTTCAGCCTGCTGCACAGCGGTGGTAATGGTGGCGGTGCAATCACCCTCGCGCCGCTTTATGATCTGCTCTCGACCATCATCTATCCTAATCTGCATGTGAAGCTGGCGATG
>JAYVGQ010000079.1:0-15381 GCA_043771985.1 Sphingomonadales bacterium | reverse complement strand
GCATCGAGCAAATGGTGCATGGTAACGACAGGTGCCGCCATAGTCTTTTTCCTTCCGGTTGAACCTCTGGGAAGCAAGAACCAAAACCGGACGTGATTGACCGGCAAAGGCACCGGTGATGTGCGCTTCCCATGTGGAGTGCGGCGGCGGTTAGACGGGCCCGTGCGATTCGTCAAGGGTGGTGGGTAAACACAGCCATAAACGCTGGCTTGTTAGCCAAAGCTTTAGCGAAGGCTGAAAGGTCACACTAAAGTCTCACCTTAAACTGTATCGGGAGTGACGGCGCGGTAGCGGACGGACGCAATTGCGTAGTGAAGTTTTTATTAAAAAGGAAATGACGATATCAGATCTGGAATTACTAGAACAATGGCAGAACATACGCTGTTTGGCAAGCACAATAATTTCAATCAAGCTACTGATGTGTTATAGGTATTGACCTAATTAGGTATTGTATTTCCAGAATTCTATATCGTTGGTATTTCGTGACGGGGCGCTCATCAAAGGCAATCTGAGCCGCGACCGGATGACGCCAAGCGAAGTGGAATTCGAAATGCAGCTGGCTGGAATTGAGCAAATGAAGCAGCTGACCCGGATGATATTAGAATCGCAGGGTCACATTAGTCCTATCAAGAAAGATGGTGAAAGTAACGACGTCTAAAACTGCCCCTCACGCGGCGCGGCAATCTCGATGACGTGGCGGGCAATCGATACGGTCACTGGTGTTCTCGCGCACACTTCACCGTCGATTGAGATGTTCAAATGCGGGCGCGTGTTGAGCTTAATGCTGGTGCCGCGAAACTCGCGCGTCGTCCCGTGTCTTGACCGCAATTTCAGGATGGTGGCAAACCAGCTCCAAGCCAGTCCCCAAATGCTGCGGCCAGTGACCGATTGTATCACGATTTCGCCGCTGTCCAGGCTCTGGCTCTCGATAAGCTCTACCCCGCCATGATGACTGCCATTGGCGATCCGCGCCTCGGTCGCCCAAAATCTTTCCGTGCGTCCATCCGCGCTTTCGATGATGATCTTGAAAGGCCGGAACCGCAATGCACACCAAAATGCCCAGATCAAATAACCGGCAACGCCCAGATACCGCTTCAAATTGTGCGGGACGGTTTCGGCAATCAGTGGCGACAGGCCAATCGCCGCTGCGTTGACGAAATAATCCTCGTCGATGCGCCCAAGATCGATCCACTTGCGTTTCCCATTTGCGATAACGTCAATGGCGCTGTCGATATCTTTCGGGATGCTCAACGAGCCAGCGAAGCTATTCGCTGTTCCAAGCGGCAATATGGCAAACACAACATCATGGCCAACGAAGAAATCGACGTTGGAGGACAATGACCCGTCGCCGCCCCCTATGATCACCATTGATGCGCGGGCGATTGCGCTGCGCATCGCCGGTTCAATATCTTCGGGATTGTCGATAGCCTGCGCGTCGAGAAGCTCGATACCCGCAGCAACCAATTTGGTTCGAACTTCGTCGAATACGTCGGCACCGCTGCGGCTCATCGCATTAACGATCAAGATGGCTGTTTTGGGAAGCGTCGCCTTTTGCGCAGCTTCAGTTGCCGCAATGGTCATGGATTTGAACCCTGCGGGTGGAGCATTGGCTGCGAAGACCAGCTGCTGCCGTCATGCCTAAATTTTTCATGACTACCCCGTTTGAACGCCACGCCATCCCATGCGATCACCTGTAACTCGACCTCGTCATACCGGTGGGCATGGATCCAGTTGAAGCTTTGCAGTTCATTATTGCGCAGCCGGGTCGACGTTGCGGTACCTGCCTGCATCACAAGTACATTGCCCGCCGTATCGACCATTTTTAGCGCCGATTCTGCATAAGTCCGGTGAAAATGCCCGGCCAGAGCGAGGTGCACGCCTGCCTCGGCCACTGCCTCCACAGCGTCGCGGTGCCGCCCAACAGCTTCGCTCAGTTCGCCACCGTCGCCGATGGGCATCGCAAATAGAGGATGGTGCGTTACCAATATGCGCGTTTTGGCCGACGGGACAGTAGCAAAGCGTTTCCGCAACATTGCGATCTGTTCATGATTGATCCGCCCATCTTTAAATGTCAGCGATCTGGCGGTATTGATTCCCAGCACGGCCACCTCGTCATTTTCAAACCACGGTGACAGATCGTTATCGATGTAACGCTTATACCGATCAAGCGGCGCAGCAAAGCGTTTGACCACATCATACAGCGGCACGTCATGATTGCCCGGAACAACCAAAATCCGAAAGCCGGCAGCGCGCAGCCTCCCCAAATAGGCAGAGGCCTCGCGGAATTGATCCTCTTTTGCACGTTGTGTTAAATCGCCACTGATAATGATTAGGGCAGGCTGCTTATTGCGCAGCCATTCCTCGGTCGCGGCCACAATCTGTGGATCATGCGCACCAAAATGGATGTCGGAAAGGTGTGCTATACGGGCCACTCGTTCTTAAACCTCCGACGCTGTGATATGTTCAACTACTTTGCAAATACTATGATCGGATATGTCACGCAAAGGCTTCGCTGGTATCGATCCGCGCATACGGCAGCGCCTCGGTCTGCTTATGCTAATCTCGCAAAACAACTGCGGCATAGAATATCAGCAACGACCGCCTGCGCGCATCGGACTGGTTTGCCGTCGCACCGTGCAACACTTCGGGGTCAAACAATAATATGTCGCCTACATCGCCTGTGAGCACAAAAGCTTCGGCAGCTGGGTCGCAATCATCGCGGCGGGACGCTGCGATGATTTGCATTGCGCCATTATCGGTGTCGAATGGGTCAAGCCGGACCGTTGCGGCGACATAGTGTCCGAGAAAGCCAACGCCGTCACGGTGGAGAAGATGTGGCGCGTTAGCTTGCAAAGATGCTCTGCCCCCAACTTACGCTTGACAAGTGAGAACATATAGTGAACATAGACGTATATCCAGTCGTTTTCGGAGGTTCACATGGTCTTGTTTTCTACCGTCCTATTTGTTGCTGCACTGCTCGCGGCTTTTGCGGCTATCGGGTTTTCGGTGTTGGGTGCGATGCCGCGGATTGATGCTGTGATCGCGTCGCGCGGTCAGCCAGTGGTGCGTACTATTCGTGTTGGCGCGCCGCGTTCCGGGTGGAAGCTAGTTTAACAGAGATCGTTGCAAACTGCCTGCAATCTCCTCACCCGCCATGCGGGCAAACAAAAAGGGCCGCGCAATCGCACGGCCCTTTTGTGTTGGGATAAGCGGAGCCTAAACCCCGCTTAATCACATTATCCGTTTACGGCATCCTTCAACGCTTTACCGGCCTTAAACTTAGGCTGGTTCGACGCAGGAATTTTCATTTCTTCGCCGGTGCGCGGGTTGCGGCCGGTCGATGCTTTACGCTTTGCAACAGCAAAGGTTCCAAAGCCAACAAGGCGAACTTCATCGCCTTTTTTCAATGCATTGGTCACAGCTTCAAAAGTTGCTTCGACAGCTTTACCAGCATCAGTTTTAGTCAGGCCACTTGCTTCTGCAACAGCACTTACGAGATCATTTTTGTTCATAATCTTGGGATCCCCCCTCACAGTGAATATATCGGCTCGTTCCGTAACGGACTCACGGGCAAACCGGAACGCGACTAATGCGGATATCCGAACAGGTGTCAAAGAAAAAATCGGCAAGAAACCGTGGGTTTAGCCGATTTTTACGATAATCTGTCGATAACCAGTCACAATATCGCCTTAATGCGTTATCGCAGTGCTCTGCGCGGCAGGAACCACGGGTGGCAACAGGCTGGCCAGTTCGTCTGCTTCGGTCCATTCAACCGGCGTTAAAGGCTCGACCAGCGCGCGTGCCAGCACCTGATCGACATGACTGACCGGAATAATCTCTAGCCCTGCTTTGATATTAGCTGGGATCTCGACCAGATCTTTCTCGTTGTCTTGCGGGATAAGGACAGTTTTAATCCCACCGCGCAACGCAGCCAACAGCTTTTCCTTCAAACCACCAATCGGCAGAACGCGGCCACGCAACGTTACCTCACCAGTCATCGCCACATCGCGGTGCACCGCATTGCCGGTCAATGTGGAAACAATCGCGGTCACCATGCCAACGCCAGCCGACGGGCCGTCTTTGGGGACAGCGCCTTCGGGCAGATGGATGTGCACGTCTTTGCGGTTAAATACTGACGGCTTAATGCCATAGCTTGGCGCGCGCGCCTTTACATAGGAAAGCGCCGCCTGAATCGATTCAGACATTACCTCGCCCAACTTGCCAGTGGTTTTAATCAGGCCTTTGCCCGAAACCGTCACCGCCTCAATCGTCAGCAACTCGCCGCCAACCTCGGTCCAGGCAAGGCCTGTGACTGCGCCGATTTGGTTTTCCTCTTCGCCGATACCGTGCCGGTATTTTTGAACGCCAGAGAACTCCGCCAGATTTTCTGGCGTGATCGTAACGCTGGTCGCTTTGCCCTCGAGTATCCGGCGCAGCGATTTGCGCGCCAGCTTGGCAATCTCGCGCTCTAAGGTACGAACGCCAGCCTCGCGGGTGTAATACCGGATCAAGTCTCGCAGCGCCGCTTCGGTCAGCGTGAACTCGCCTGCCTTTAACCCGTGCGCCGCGACCTGCTTGTCAACCAGATGCCGCTTAGCGATTTCCAGCTTCTCATCCTCAGTATAACCCTCCAGCCGAATGATTTCCATCCGGTCAAGCAAAGCCTGCGGCAAGTTCATCGTGTTCGCGGTGGTCACAAACATCACGTCCGACAGATCAAGGTCGATTTCGAGATAATGGTCGTTGAACTTGCTGTTCTGTTCAGGGTCGAGCACCTCAAGCAATGCCGATGCCGGATCGCCACGGAAGTCCTGCCCCAGCTTGTCGATTTCATCGAGAAGGAACAAAGGGTTCATCGTCCCTGTTTTTTTCAGGTTTGCTGCAATCTTACCGGGCATCGAGCCGATGTAGGTCCGGCGATGACCGCGAATTTCGGCCTCGTCGCGCACCCCGCCAAGCGACTGGCGGATAAACTCACGCCCAGTGGCTTTGGCAATCGATTTGCCAAGCGAGGTTTTGCCAACGCCGGGAGGGCCAACAAGGCACAGAATCGGGCCTTTTAATTTGTTGGTCCGCGCCTGTACCGCCAGATATTCGATGATCCGGTCTTTGACCTTCTCCAGTGCAAAGTGATCCTCGTCGAGCACTTCTTGAGCCTTGGCAATATCGCGCTTTAACTTCGATTTCTTACCCCATGGGATGCCAAGCAACGTATCAAGGTAATTACGCACGACGGTCGCCTCCGCCGACATCGGCGCCATGCTGCGCAACTTTTTCATTTCGGCCGTCGCACGCGTTTTCGCTTCTTTCGATAGCTTCAGCGTGTCGATCTTAGTCTGCAACTCGGCCATTTCATCGCCGCTGTCTTCATCGGCGTTGCCAAGCTCGCGCTGGATCGCTTTCATCTGCTCATTCAGATAATATTCGCGCTGTGACTTCTCCATTTGGCGCTTCACGCGGCCACGGATTTTCTTTTCGACCTGCAAGACACCCAATTCGCCTTCCATAAAGGCAAAGGCCATCTCCAGCCTTTTGAGCGGATCGGCCTCGACCAGCAAAGCTTGCTTATCCGATACTTTCAGCGACAAATTGGCTGCAACCGCATCGGCCAGCTTCGCCGGCTCGTCAATTTCGGCCAGCTGCACCGCTGTTTCCGCAGGCATTTTCTTGTTGAGCTTTGAGTAATTCTCGAACTGGTCGATCACTGTCCGCATTAGTGCTGTTGTCTCGGGTCCCTCCGACGTTTGCACATCGATCATCTCGATCTCGGCCTCAACAAAATTCGGGGAATCGCTGTGCAGCCGGATCATATTTGCACGCTGCTTACCCTCGACCAGCACACGAACGGTGCCGTCTGGAAGTTTCAGCAGCTGCATGATCGTTGCAGATACACCGACCGTGTACAGATCATCAGCATCGGGATCGTCTTCCGCTGGGTCCAGCTGCGCGACGAGAAAGATTTCCTTATCCGCCGCCATCGCCTTTTCCAAAGCGACAACCGATTTGTCGCGCCCGACAAACAAAGGCACAATCATGCCTGGAAAAACCACGATGTCGCGCAGCGGCAATAAAGGTAGAATTTGCGTCATATTCACTCCAGCGCGGGCCAAACACAGCGCCGCTTTGATCCGAATATGATGGGTTTGCGCAGGCTTTCAATGGCAAACCGCCTAACAGCGAGGATTATCTGGGGAAAAACCGCGCTTAGAACGGCAGCTTGAACCCCGGCGGGAGCGGCAAACCGGTGGACATTTTGCTCATCTCAGCGTTGCTGGCGTCATCGGCCTTTTCACGGGCGTCGTTAAATGCGGCAACGACAAGATCTTCGAGCATTTGCTTATCAGCAGGAACAATCAGGCTGTCGTCGATGGCAAGCGCGATAATCCGGCCCTTCGCACTGGCGCGGACCTTGACGAGGCCACCGCCGGAAACGCCTTCGACCTCGATCTTGTCGAGCGTGATTTGCGCTTCATCCATCTGTTTCTGAATGGTCTGCGCCGCTTCTTGTGCGGCCTTGATCATGTCTTCCATGCTTTTCATGCCGTGGCACTCCGTATGATGTCTTCGATATTGTCGAAATCAACCTTGGCTTCGGGGAACGCATCCTGCGCCGCCTTGACCAATGGCGAGTCCAAAATCTCTTGCCGCGCAACCAGCTTTGCAGCTTGCTGCGTTTCTAAAATTGTCGGCGGTGCATCACCTCTGCGTTCTTCAAAGTCCCAGCGTTGTCCCGTGACCTGCATCAAGGCGTCACGCAACTGAGCTTCAAAGCCTGGCATCACAGGTCCAGCCAATTGATAGGCGAGCAATGGCGGAGAATAATCGATCACCCGCATCACATCATGCAACGTCGATTCCAGCATCACATGCCCGTTTTCACCAAGCAGCTTTAGCAAGGCTGCAAAATCGTCAGGCAACGCGTTCGTTGTTGCAGATTGCTGCGCAGCAATCGGTGCAGCATTTTGTACTACGGATGCCATTGGAGCGACCGCCGCACCCTCTTTCAACAGCCGCGCTAACTCGCCGGGATCGGGCATGCTCGCGCCGTGCAGCACACGCAATAACGCCATGTCACAACTTTCCAGCGGAAGCGCTGCACGGCTAACCTCTTCATGTCCCTTTAGCAACAATTGCCACAAACGGTGCAGCATCGGGAATGACAATTGATCGGACCAACGTTCTATCACCACCCGCGCTTCTTCGGGTAAAGCAGGGTCGTGCGGACTGCCCAATTTGGCCAAAGTCACCAGATGCACTTCGCGCAGCAAGCCTGTCAAAGTCGCCGCCGGCTCGACGCCCAGCGCGTATTGCGCCTTTGCCTCCGCCAGCACATTTTGCGCCTCACCCGACAGCAACATCCCGAACAAGCGGCGCACAGCGGAGCGATCCGATAGGCCAAGCATGTTGCGCAGTTGCGCCGAAGTCACTTTGCCGTCGCCGTCCATATCGGCATGAGCAATGGCCTGATCAAGGATCGACTGCCCATCGCGCGCCGAGCCTTCGGCAGCTTGCGCGATAATCGTCAATGCTTCGTCTTCGGCCTCAACACCCTCGGCATTACAGATCATACGGAAATTGCCAGCCAAAGCCTCAACCGAAATTCGTTTCAGGTCAAACCGCTGACACCGCGACAAGACGGTAATCGGCACTTTGTTGACTTCGGTAGTGGCAAACAAAAACTTCACATGCGGCGGTGGTTCTTCAAGTGTTTTCAACAACGCGTTGAACGCGTTTTTTGACAGCATGTGAACTTCGTCGATGATATAAATTTTATAACGCGCCGAAACCGCTGCATAGCGCACAGCCTCGATAATCTCGCGCACGTCATCAACGCCAGTATGGCTGGCGGCATCCATTTCGATCACGTCAATATGGCGCCCCTCGGCAATCGCAACGCAGGGTTCGCAAACACCGCACGGATCAATCGTCGGACCGCCCATTCCGTCCGGCCCGATGCAGTTCATCGCCTTTGCAATCAGCCGCGCGGTCGAGGTTTTTCCGACCCCGCGCACGCCCGTCATCAGGAACGCATGTGCCAGCCGGTCGCGCTTGATCGCGTTGCCGAGTGTTTGGACCATCGCGTCTTGGCCGATCAGCTGCGAAAAATTCTGCGGCCGGTATTTGCGCGCCAGCACCCGGTATGGGGTAGATGGCGCTGCCGCGACGGAAGGCGACGGCGATAGCCCCAACCCCAACGCATCGTCAGGCATATCGGGGTCGCGGGCTGCAACATCCATCGGCGGTGAATCATCCATCACGCGGTGATTAGAACCATCCGCAAATTTTGTCGAAGGCTGTTTCGTGTTTTCCGTTTAGTCGACTGCAAGCCGACGCGCAAAATGCGCTTGCACCGCGCTCGATATCGAGCGCGCCACGCTTTGACGGCCAGAAGCGGTGGTCAGAAATGCGGCGTCTTCGGAGTTACTTAAATACCCGGTTTCAAAAAGCACCGACGGCGTATCGGGCGCCTTTAACACAATAAACGAGGCAAATTTGTGCGCGCTGCCGCGTAGCATCATGTTGGGTTCCGCCTCACGCAACAACAGCTTGGCAAACCCTGCCGACACATTCATCGTTTCACGCTGAGTCAAATCGATCAGGATTGAGGAGACGTTTACGTCTGCTCCACCCAGGTTGACGCCATTGATGATATCCGATTTGTTCTCGCGCGATGCCAGCCGTTGTGCTTCGCGGTCAGAGGCGACTTCGGAAAGTGTGTAAACACTGCCGCCGCGGGCGGTTTGGTTCTCTGCACTGTCGGCATGGATCGACATAAACAGATCAGCCTTCATATTGCGTGCGATCGCGAACCGGTCTTGCAATACGATGAAGCTGTCACCGTCGCGGGTTAGCGCCACACGAACCCGTCCGGATTTTAACAATTCATCGCGCGCGGCTATGGCAATTGCCAACGTCACTTCTTTTTCACGCGCGGCATTATGCGGACTGATCGCACCAGGATCATGGCCGCCATGGCCCGCATCAATCACCACCAAAGGCAGGCGCGCATCAGCGGGGCCATAGATTTTCGGCAATCCGCGCATACTGCCCGCTTTGCCAATCGGCGCAGACACTTCGTACTTGCTGACTTTTTTTGATCGGAACAAGGCGGGCGGATCGAAATCCTTGCGCCCCAGACCCAACCAATCAAGGAACCCCGATGCTGTGGTTGAAATGACGGAAAGCGTTAGTGTCTTACCATCCGCTGAAAAACTGCCGCTTGTGACTTTCGCCGGATAATCAAGGTCTAGCACCAGGCGGGCGGTGTCAGCCGCAAACTGCCCTTGTCGCACATTTTTGAATGTGCCGGATGCCGGCGACGCACTGCTAACAGTCGCACCGACCAGATCAATCGCAATTCGGTTCGGCCCTGCAAGACCAAAAACAGATGCTTTGTTCACTACGTCATCGAATGTAATTACAACTTTGTCATGATCGGTCGTTACCGACTTTATCGTTCCTGCATCAGCAGAACCGCCAAGGAGCAGCGACGCCAAAAAGAAAGCCGGGGTAAACATAGCCAGTTTATGTACCTGTTGCCCGCGCCCGGTCCAGAATTTTTTCGCTATCACTTGAATCCACTCCACCGCGATGATGAAGATGGCATTAACGATAGTTTGGCAAAAAGGCGTATCGAGACAGGGTTAACGGCATGTTAGTCATTATTTTGACAGTAGGGCGTGTCAGTCATTTGACGGGTGGCGATTTAATGACGCCCCTGCCCTTGCTGTCCCTATGATTGGGTGCTAGCACAGCGCGAGACGAAAGCCGCGATTTTGGCGGCACGTTTTTCCGTCGGACTATCCTTTTCCGGCATTATTACAGGTTGATGCTGCATGTTGCATAAAATTCCCACCTTCGCCGTCCCGAACGGGTCCGGTGTGTTGGTGGTGAATTACGCCCGCGCCTTTTGCGCCCGCGATGCCCGTGAAGCAGACACATTCGCATTTATATCCACTGGCCAGAATTCGGACGCTTGGCGTCGGGGCACGTCTGGCCATCCCTTTTATTCAACAGAAAATCGCGGCGCAGCGCTGCCGCAGGTAGCGCACTCCGCCGCGCGGAGTATTATTAATGACCACGCGTATGCTAATCGATGCGCGGCACCGGGAAGAAACCCGGGTAGCCGTCGTCACAGGAAACCGGATTGAGGAGTTTGATTTCGAATCTGCTGAGCACAAGCAGCTCAAAGGAAACATCTATCTCGCAAAAGTAACCCGCGTTGAACCGTCGCTTCAGGCGGCCTTCATCGATTATGGCGGCAACCGTCACGGGTTTTTGGCGTTTAGCGAAATCCACCCCGATTATTACCAGATCCCGCGCGAAGACCGTGAGCGGCTGCTGGCCGAAGAAGCCGCCGCCGCCGCAGAGGAAGCTGCGCTGCGTGAGCAGGAAGAGGAAGAGGATGATGAACCCTCCAACCTGATGCGCTCCGAAGCGGTCGATGAAGAAGACAGCGACATCATCGAGGTCGAAAGCGATGAGCGTATCGACACGTTCGACATCAGCGAAGGCCAAGAGCCTGATCTGGATGCCAATGGTGACGACGATCATCATGATGACGAACAGAGCGATGAAGACTTAGCACGCGGCGACGGCGAAAATGATCGCGGCGGTCGTGGCGGCAATCGGCGCCGTCGTGGCAAGGGCGGCAACAGCAGCGGTGGGCGTGGCAACGCACCCAAAGCCAGCGACGAAGCCCGCGCCAAGCGCATGAACCTGCGCCGCCGGTACAAGATTCAGGACGTCATCCATCGCCGTCAGGTTTTGCTGGTCCAAGTGGTCAAGGAAGAACGCGGCAATAAAGGCGCGGCGCTTACGACTTACCTCAGCCTCGCCGGACGCTATTGCGTCTTGATGCCTAACACCTCGCATGGCGGCGGCATCAGCCGGAAAATCCATAGTGCCGGTGACCGTAAGCGTTTGAAGACTATCGTGTCGGACATGAACCTGCCGGCTACCATGGGCTGTATCATTCGCACCGCAGGCCTTGCGCGTACCAAGCCAGAGATTAAGCGCGATTTTGATTACCTCGCCCGATTGTGGGATGAAGTGCGCGAACGCACGTTGTCTGGCGCGGCACCGATGCTGATCCACACCGACAGCGATCTGATTAAACGCGCGATCCGCGATATCTATAACAAGGATATCGAGGACGTGATCGTCGAAGGCCCTGACGGCTATAAAGCCGCTAAGGACTTTATGAAGCTGTTGATGCCAAGCCATTCAAAGCGCGTGCAACATTACGCCGATCCGGTTTCGCTGTTTCAGCGTTACGGCGTCGAGGATCAGCTGAATGCAATGTATCAGCCGATCGTCCAGCTGAAATCGGGCGGATATATCGTTATCAACCCGACCGAGGCGTTAGTGTCGATCGACATCAACTCTGGTCGTTCGACCAAAGAGCATGGCATCGAACAAACCGCGCTTTCCACTAACCTGGAAGCGGCGCGCGAAATTGCCCGTCAATTGCGCTTGCGCGATATGGCCGGTTTGGTCGTGATCGATTTCATCGACATGGACCATCATTCAAACGCCCGCAAAGTCGAGCGTGCAATGAAAGAAGCGTTGAAGCACGACCGTGCCCGCATTCAGGTCGGCCGCATCTCAAGCTTTGGCCTGATGGAAATGAGCCGTCAGCGTCTGCGCACCGGTGTGCTCGAGGCATCAACCCGCGTCTGCCCGCATTGCGAAGGCACCGGCCTTGTCCGCACCGCATCGTCATCAGCATTGTCCGCGCTGCGTTTGATCGAGGAAGAATCGGCGCGCGGCCATGGCAGCCAAATTACGCTGCAGGCGAGCCAGGAAGCGACGATCTACATTCTCAATCACAAACGCGCCGAACTCGCTTTGATCGAGGCGCGCTATCATGTTGATGTAGCAGTGCTGCCCAATGGTGAAGTTGAAGGCGCGCGGATGGTGGTCTCTGCCGCCGGACCACGCCCTGAACAGCCCGAACCGATGGCACCGATCATCGAGATGGATGACGATATCGACGATATCGAAGACGACATTTTCGACGAAGAAGAAATCGAAGGAGAACGCGCGCCTCGGGAGCCGCGTGAAGCCCGCGCGCCTCGCGAAGATAACGGCGACGGAAGCAAGCGCAAGCGTCGCCGCCGTGGTCGCCGTGGTGGTCGTAATCAGGACCGTGACGAGTTGGCTGAAGGTCAGGTTGAGGGTCAAGAAGGCGATACTGCTGAGGCAACCGAAGCCACTGACGCACCTGTACCCGCTGTTGAAGGCGACGACACCGATGGCAAAGCCCGCCGGCCGCGCCGCACACGTCGTGGCGGCAGAAAGCCAGCAGCCGAGGCCGGTGAAACGGATGCCATTGACGACGTGAACGCCGATGCAGCGCCTGTTGAAGAAGCTGAAGTAGCGCCAGTGGAAGACGCACCAGTTGAGGACGCTCCGAAACCGAAACGTCGCAGCCGGGCGAAAGTAGCGGATGTGGCACTAGAGGTTGAGGCTGCCGCCGCGACCGAAGCTGAACCCGCCGAAGAAGCCCCTGTCGCTAAACCCAGAAGCCGCGCGCGTGGGAAAGCCAAAACGGCAGAAGTAGCCGCAGAGGTTGAAGCAGTTGCCGAAGTCATTGTGGAAGCTGATCATGAACCAGAAGCGGCTAAGCCAAAAGCACGAGCCAAAAAGGCTGCCCCTAAGTCTGAAGATGCCGTTGAAAAGAAAGCAGCACCAGAAGACACCGCCAACGATGGCCCGCCCCGTGCAGGCTGGTGGTCGCGAACCTTTGGGTAAACCACTTTAAGCCGGGACTGGACACAGTCTCGGCTACAAAGAACGTGACGATTTCTTCATTGCGCGTTCATCTGTGAAGGGCCATGCCGCGTGCATGGCCTTTTTCATTTTCAGCGGCGCGTTTGCCCGCCGCATCGTTGCAAGTGTTGCTGCTTTGACACTGATGGCACAGCCCGCAATGGCCCAATCGATCCTGCGCGATGCAGAGACTGAGGCGTTCTTAAAAGATATATCTGAACCGCTGATCCGCGCGGCTAAGCTGGACCCTGCGAATGTCGAGATTGTTCTGATTAACGACAAATCGATCAACGCCTTTGTCGCCGGTGGCCAAACCGTTTACCTGCATTCCGGTCTTATCAATACAGCAACGTCCGCCAATGAAGTGCAGGGCGTGATTGCACATGAACTTGGCCATATCGAAGGCGGCCATGTCATTCGCTTTAACGAAGGTGTGTCTGTTGCAGGGAACATCTCGATCATCAGCCTGGTGCTTGCAGCGGCCGCCATCGCGGCTGGTGCTGGTGAAGCCGGAATGGGCATACTTGCTGCTGGCCAACAAGCGGCGCTTGGCAAGTTCCTGGCGTTCAGCCGCGTTCAAGAAAGCGTGGCGGATGCGTCAGGCGCGCGCTATCTCTCTGCTGCCGGGATCACCGGCAAAGGCTCAATCAGCTTTTTCAAAAAGCTGCAGAATTATGAATTCCGCCTAGGTATCGCGCAAACCGACAGCTATGATCGCACCCACCCTCTTTCGGGCGAACGCGTGACAGTGCTTGAGGATACCTACCAAGCTGATGCCGCTTGGAACGTACCCGCTAATGCAAAGTGGGAATCGGATTTTATTCGGGTCAAAGCAAAGCTGGCGGGCTTTATCGCTGAACCCAAAGATACATTCCGCGATTACCCCGAAAGCGATAAAAGCATCCCGGCGCTTTATGCTCGTGCGTATGCTTGGCATAAAGCTGCTTATCCTCAAAAGGCGCTGGCCGAGGCGGATGCGTTAATTGCCAAAAATCCTGAAGACCCCTATTTTTTGGAACTTTATGGTCAGATATTGTTGGAATCGGGTCGCCCGGAAGAGGCATTGCAATCGCTTCGTAAATCCGTTGAAATCACGGGCAATCAACCCTTGATCGCAGCCGTTTTTGGCCACGCCTTGATCGCAACCGAAGACAAAGCCAATCTGGCAGAGGCTGAACGCGTGCTGCGGGCCGCCGTTGTTAAAGACAATCGGAACCCGTTTGCTTGGTATCAATTGGGCGTTGTCTATGAGGCCAAGGGCGACCAATCGCGCGCAGCCCTTGCCAGTGCAGAACGCTATATGATGGAAAATGCGCCGCAGCTGGCGTTGCCCAATGCGGCGGAGGCGATGGCCGGGCTGCCCGAGTATTCGCAAGACTGGATCCGTGCGCAAGACATCAAGCTGGTCGCCGAGGCAGAGATCGCAAAGCAGCGTGACAAGCGCCGATAATCACAGCTAAGGGCGCAGTATGATGTTCCAAAGCAGCAACCGCACGCCCCTTTTCGTCGCAATGGCGGCACTCGCATTGCTTGGGGCAGGTGGCGGCTATCTTTACGCTCAACGTGGCAGTGATGAGGGCGGTCGCGCGCAATCTGCGCTTGCTGCTGCCGACCGCGCCAGTGCAGCGGCTGGCATGTCGGCCGCAGACCGCAAAGCAACCGAAGCAGTTGTGCGCGCATATATCCTTGAAAATCCGGAAATCTTAACCGAGGCGGCACAAATCCTGGAGCAGCGCGCCGTCGCCAAACGTTTGGATGCCGCTGGCGACGCGCTGACAACAGCGTTTGCCGCAGCGGTTGATGGCAACGCCCAAGGCGACGTAACGTTGGTCGAATTCACAGACTACAACTGCGGCTTTTGCCGGTCCAGCGTAGCTGATGTCCAAAAATTGATCGGGACGGACAAAAACCTGCGCGTTGTATTCCGCGAAGTGCCGATCCTGTCTGCATCTAGTCGCGAAGCATCGAAATGGGCTTTGGCTGCGGCGAAACAAGGCAAGCATAAAGCTTTTCACGACGCGATGTTTGCGGGCGACAAGCCAAGCGATGCCTCGATCCGCGCGGCGGCGCAAAAGGCTGGTCTCAACATGGCAAAGGCTGAGGCTGACGCCAACAGTGACGCCGTTGCCACCGAGATCGAAGCGAACCTTGCGATGATGCAAAAGCTTGGCGTTGGCGGCACACCGACTTTCATTATCGGCGACCAGATATTGGAAGGCGCTTTGGGCTATGATGCGCTGAAACAGGCGGTGACTAACGCGCGCAAAAAGGCCTGACATAGCCGCTTTGGGCTAAATCTTATCCGCGGCTCCGTCATACCGGATTTCCAGAAAGCGTTCGCGTGTCGCCAGCTTATCGAGCTCGCCGCGCGATATCTGTCCGGTCATTGCCTCGATTTCCCTATCGATGACTTTTAATCCGTCAATCAGCTGCTGTTCCGGTGTTTTGCCGCCATGCTCTGTGCGCTTCAGCGGTTCGGGGATGCGTTTATAGCCATTAATCAGCTCTGGCAGATGTTCGCCCACCAGCTTTCGCACTTCGCGCGACGCCGGGTCGTTTTCGTCTAGCGTCTGCAATTGCGGGGCGAGTTGATCGAGCCGGACGCCG
>JAYVGQ010000078.1:0-7490 GCA_043771985.1 Sphingomonadales bacterium | reverse complement strand
CGAAGGAACGCCGACCTGACGAGCGAGCAGGATGTGTTCGCGGGTCTGCGGCATTGGGCCGTCAGCAGCGTTCACCACCAGGATTGCGCCGTCCATCTGTGCTGCGCCAGTGATCATGTTCTTCACATAGTCAGCGTGGCCCGGGCAATCGACGTGCGCATAGTGACGGTTGGCGGTTTCGTATTCGACGTGAGCCGTCGAAATCGTGATGCCGCGCTCGCGCTCTTCTGGTGCTTTATCGATGTTTGCGAAATCAACAGCGACGCCGCCAAAGGCGTCAGCCATGATCTTCGTGATTGCTGCAGTCAGCGTGGTCTTGCCATGATCGACGTGACCGATGGTGCCGATATTGCAGTGCGGCTTCGTCCGCTCAAATTTAGCCTTTGCCATTTTTCAAACCTTCTTACTTTGGAATATCGTTTTACGTTCAGATCGGACACGCCAGCTGAATCAGGCCGTGCCATTAGTAGGTCTTTTTAGGTTCTGCAAGCTTTGCCTTCGATTCCTTTGCGAACCTGTATGCCAGCAGCCTAAACGAGGCTCTTTTCCATGCGTAGCAGAGGTATTTTGATATCGCCAACGCTGGAAAACTGCGGCTCTGCGTTGGGCGTATAACCCCGTGACCGATACAATGGCACACCCGCCGCTGTTCCCATCAACTCCACACGTTTGAAGCCGGCATGCCGCGCAGCGTCTTCCCCCAGCGAAAGAATCATCGAACCGATGCCCCGCCGTATAAAATCGGGATCGGTGTACATTGCGCGGATCTTTGCAGCATCGGTTGCAGGATCCAGTCGCGCAGGCTCCCGCTCGATCACACTGTTGTCGCCGCCAAAAAGCGTCGCGCGAAAACTCCAGCCTCCACACCCCACGAGACGGTCACCGCATTCGATCATGAAATACGTGCCGTCACGGACCAGTTGCGTATCGAGCCCCATTACCTGATCGCTAACAGCCACTTGCTCGGGTGTTAGAAATTCAGACTGGTTCTGCCCAATCGCTCGGGCCATTAAAGCATGGAGCGCCTTTAGGTCGTCTAAACCTGCAATACGGTGCGTGAAGTCGTGACCCATTACGCTACCCTGCCAATGATGCCCGAAAAAATGCGGGCGAGAGTCTCCCCTCGCCCGCTTATTAATTTAGGTCAAGATCAATACTTGACGCGGACGCGTGCGTACCAGAAGCCGCCGTTGATCCCGAATGGACCACCGCTGCGTGGATAGATCTGGCCATCAGCTGTGCTGCCGGTCAACGCATAGATCGGATTCGATGTCGAAGGCGCAATCCGGTCTGGCTTGGTATTAAAGATATTATTCGCACCAAAGGTCAGCGTGTAACTTTCGGCAAAGGTGTAGCTGACGTCCAAATCGGACGTGAACTTCGCGCCGAATGTTTGACCCGGATAATCTGCTTCTACACTCCACGAGCTGTAATAGTTCTGCCGCGCGTTGATGTTAAAGTTGCCCAGTTCAAGGCCGCCGGACAAAATCACGCGGTGGCGCGGTGCAAAGTTCGCGATGTCTTTACGCTGCGCCGCGCTGATAACCTGCGGATCAAAATCGGTCACTTCGCTTTTGTTATAGTTATACGCCAGCGTCATATTCAATTTACCGCTGCCAAGATCGGTCTTGTACGTTCCGATCACATCCAGGCCCGACGTGTTGGTATCAAAGCCGTTGGTAAAGTAGTTGACGTCACCGCCAACACCCACCGATGCCAATTCCGGCAAGGCGATGATATCCGCTGCTGTTACGCGGAATGTCTGAGTGATACCGATGCGATTTTTCACTTTGATCGAATACGCATCCATGGTCAGCGACAGGTTGTTAGTTGGCTTAATAACAAAACCAAAACCAAAGTTCGTCGACTTTTCAGGGGTCAGATCCTTCGATCCGTAATAGCGCGAGATCGCGTTATCGACCTGATAGGTTCCGGTCTGAACCTGATTACCCGCAACAAAGTTTGTCGTCAAAATTTCGACATTGCTTTGCCCCGGTGACGGTGCGTGGAACCCTGTACCGAACGTGCCGCGAAGCGAGAACCAATCTGTCAGTTTATACAACATGTTGAACTTGCCAACAAACGTACCGCCAAAAGTATTGTAGTTCTCGTACCGGCCGGCAAGACCGATGCTGAACGCTTCGCTCAAGTCGGTTTCTGCGCCGACATAGACTGCAACGTTCTTTTGGCTGAAGCTACCTGCCGAGGCTGGGCTTGTGCCGCCATAGCCGCTTGCTGCTGGACTGAAGTTGACTGTCGAGTTGAACGCGTAAACCCCGGGTGTCGTCTCCACATAAAGCGCCTGTGAAGCAAACGGACCTGCAGCATAGGACTGCACGTCACCCTCCGTCGCACCGTATGTTTCACGGCGGTATTCTGCGCCTGCCGACAATGTGATCGGGCTGGCAAGACCAGCCTCGACTGGGTAGCTAAGATCGAGATTTACGTTCAGCTCTTTCTGGCTCAGCGTGCCAAATTCAAATTCGGTCTGGCTTTGCGGGCCAAAGGACTGGTTCAATGAATCGGTCATCGACAGTGCCAGCGAGTTTTTGCTCAACGAAGCTGAAACATCATAACGGAAACCGCTGTCCATTTCGCCTTTATAGCCGATGGTGCCATACATTTCTTTGTTCACGCCGATAAACCGAGGCGTGAATCCAGCAGGATAGAGTGTGGAGAAGTTGTAGGTCTGCTGCGTGTTGGCCAGGTTCGACAACACAAATCCAGTCGTCGGGCAAGTGGCGTTGCCGGTTGGGCAGCGTGTCAGAAAGGCAGGATGCGCGAACGCACCGTTGCGGCCTGGCGAACGCGTTGAAGGCGTCCCGGTACCAATATCCACAACCAACGGCGAGGTTGCCGAAATTGGCGAGCGATAGTTAAAGCTTTGATTGCCTTTGCTGCGCGCGACGTTGACGAACAGATATAGCTCGCTGCTGTCAGTTACATCAAAACCGGCGTTCAGCACTGTCTTGTAACCGCTGCTTGGCGACGAACCCCATATCTGCACAGGGCCGGGGAAGTTTGGCAATTGCGCAGCGAGCGTCGGATTAGCTGCGGCAAATTGGATGGCAACTGGACGTGTGGCACCACGGCTGGTCTGACCATCATCGTTATATTCGGCCGAAAGGTTTACAAAACCACGGTCGCTTATTTTAACGCCAAAGTTACCAGCGACTTGATAGCTTTTGCCGTCACCGCCATTATCAAAAAACTGGCCGTAGCGCGCTTGCAGTTCGATGCCTTCATCCTTGCGCAGGCCGTAGTTCAATACGCCGCCGATAGCATCAGAGCCATATTGCGCCGTTGCGCCTTCGCGCAGGATTTGCAGGCTGCCGATAGCGATTGCTGGAATGGCCGAAATATCCGCGCCCTGCGAACCAAAGCCAAGTGCGGTATCTCCGCCACTGTATACCTGCACCAATGCCGAACGGTTATAGCGTTTGCCATTGAGCATCACGAGGATGTTATCGGCAGGCAGACCGCGCAACGAAGGCGAACGCACGAATGTCGATGCATCAGAAATTGTGTTCTGGCTGACGAAGAACGACGGGACGATGTTCTTAACCGCATCGAGCATGTTCGCGACCGGCTGTGCGCCGATTTCTTCGGAACCGATAATATCGACTGGCGATGCTGAATCCGCTGCTGACCGGTCGGTGCGGCGCGAGCCAATAACTACGATGGATTCTGCTTTGGCATCCGCCGTTTCTGCGGTTTCAGTGGCGGTGTCCTGCGCCATGGCTGGCTGGATGGTAAACAGCGCAATCGCTGCCGTTCCGCACGCTAGCCAAGTTTTGGACGTGAATTTAATATGCGACATTGTATTCTCCCTGATAAATTCGGACAACTGCGGCGTTATTTCGCTAGCTGCAAACTTTCCCTCGCCGCGCTGTATTGAACAAAAGTGCCGCAAATAAAAGGGGACGCAAACGATTGTTACGCATTGTGACAAAAACGTCGCAATTATCGATAGGAGCCAAAATGCACATCGTTTCAAATCCCGAAGCCGAAGCCGCACCGATCATTAGTTTCGACGGCTTTCTGGCTGTCGATATTCGTATTGGAAAGGTGATCGCGGCTGAGCCATTGAACAATGCACGCAAACCCGCCTTTGTGCTGACGATTGATTTTGGCGCAACGATTGGCGTGAAGAAAAGCTCTGCACAGATTACCGAGCATTATGCTGTAGAGGATCTACCTGGGCGTATGGTCGCCGCTGTGGTGAATTTCGCGCCGCGCCAGATCGGCAGCGTTATGTCCGAGGTGCTAACGCTCGGCTTTCCGGACAAAGCCGGAGCGGTCGTGCTGTTCGCACCAGACCATGAAGTGCCGCTGGGCAGCCGCCTTTTTTGAAAGCGACTGCCCAATAGCTTTAAGGCTTAAGCAAGCTTCTCTTTGATTTCCGCCGCGACGTTGGCCGGGACTTCGTCATAATGTGAGAAGAACATCGAATAGTTGGCGCGTCCCTGTGTGAACGAGCGCAGCTGATTGACGTAGCCGAACATGTTCGCCAGCGGCACTAAGGATTCAACGACCTGCGCGTTACCGCGCGTGTCAGTGCCCTGGATCATCCCGCGGCGTGAGTTCATATCGCCGATCACGTCACCCAGATACTCCTCTGGAGACACTACTTCGACTTTCATGATTGGCTCAAGCAGCTTGATGCCTGCTTTTTGCGCCGCTTCACGCATGCCTGCACGACCAGCAATTTCAAACGCCAATGCCGAAGAGTCAACGTCATGATACGCGCCGTCATACAGCTCGATTTCAAAGTCGATAATGGGGAAGCCAATCAGCGATCCGGATGCTGCGGTTTCGCGCATGCCCTTTTCCACTGAAGGGATATATTCCTTTGGAATGTTACCCCCCTTGACCGCATCGTTAAAGATGATGCCTGTGCCGCGCTCGCCTGGTTTCACGGTAAACTTGATGCGACCGAACTGACCCGAACCACCCGATTGTTTCTTGTGGGTATAATCAACGTCCACAGTCCGCGCGAGATATTCGCGGTATGCAACCTGCGGCGCGCCGACATTGGCCTCAACCTTAAATTCCCGGCGCATACGATCGACGATGATGTCGAGGTGAAGCTCGCCCATCCCCTTGATGATCGTTTGGCCCGATTCGTGATCGGTCGAAACGCGGAACGAGGGATCTTCAGCGGACAGACGATTAAGCGCGATGCCCATCTTTTCTTGGTCAGCCTTAGTCTTTGGTTCCACAGACAGTTCGATAACGGGTTCAGGAAATTCCATCCGTTCCAGAATGATCGGGAACCGTTCGGCGCAAAGCGTATCGCCGGTTGTTGTTTCCTTCATCCCGGCAAGCGCAATGATGTCGCCTGCAAATGCTTCGTCAACGTCCTTACGTTCGTTGGCATGCATTTCGAGCATACGCCCGACTTTTTCCTTCTTGTCCTTCACCGAGTTCAGATACGTACCCTTCAGCAGCGAACCCGAATAGATGCGGATAAAGGTCAGCGAGCCGACGAACGGATCGTTCATAACCTTAAACGCGAGCGCCGAGAACGGCGCATCATCCGCAGGCGGACGACTGTCTGGCTCCAACGTGTCCATGTGGACGCCTTGGACGTCTTCGATATCCAGCGGCGAAGGCAAATAATCGACGACAGCATCGAGCAAAGGCTGAACGCCCTTGTTCTTAAACGCCGAACCGCAGCAGACAGGAACGAACGACTGGTTCAGCGTACCCTTGCGGATACAGGCTTTCAGTGTTGCGACGTCTGGCTCTTTGCCATCAAGATAGGCTTCCATCGCAGCATCGTCTTGATCAATGACCAACTCGATCAGCTCCATCCGGTATTTCGCAGCTTCTTCGACAAGATCAGCAGGGATTTCTTCGTAGAAAAACTCTGCGCCCAGTGCTTCATCTTTCCAGATCACGGCACGGTTTTCCACCAGATCAACCAGCCCCTTCAGGTCCGCTTCAAGGCCAATTGGAATGTACAGCACCGCAGGCTTTGCACCCAGACGATCGATGATCGATTGCACGCAATATTTGAAGTTCGCGCCGGTACGGTCAAGCTTGTTGATAAAGCACATGCGCGGAACGCCGTATTTATCGGCTTGACGCCACACGGTTTCCGATTGTGGCTCAACGCCAGCAACACCGTCAAAGCACGCAACCGCGCCATCGAGCACGCGCAGCGAACGCTCAACTTCAATTGTGAAGTCAACGTGGCCCGGGGTGTCGATGATGTTGATGCGGTGATCGTTCCATAAACAAGTGGTCGCAGCCGACGTGATCGTAATCCCGCGTTCTTGCTCTTGCTCCATCCAATCCATCGTCGCTGCGCCATCATGCACTTCGCCGATTTTGTACGACTTGCCTGTGTAAAACAGAATGCGCTCGGTGGTCGTGGTTTTGCCCGCATCGATGTGAGCCATGATGCCGATATTGCGATATTTGTCCAACGTATGGCTGCGTGCCATGATCTTCACTCCAGTGAGTAGGGCCGTGTTGACCCTAAAGTTACGGGGGCCGGTCAGCAACCGGCCCCCTAATTTCCATTTATGACGTTCTCGCAGCAGTTCCGCGACGCGTCATTAAAACCAGCTGTTACCAGCGGTAATGGGCAAAGGCACGGTTAGCTTCGGCCATACGGTGCGTATCTTCGCGCTTTTTAACGGCGTTTCCGCGGTTGTTTGCAGCATCCAATACTTCACCCGACAGTCGAGCCGCCATTGTGGTTTCGCTGCGATTGCGCGCAGCCGAAATCAACCAACGAATGGCAAGCGCCTGCGCACGTTCTGGACGCACTTCGCAAGGAACCTGATACGTAGCACCACCAACGCGGCGCGAACGCACTTCGATGCCGGGCTTTACGTTGTTCAGTGCTTCATGAAATGTTTGCACCGGATCTTTCTTGGCCTTGACCTCGACAGTTTCCAACGCACCATAAACAATCCGTTCTGCGACGGACTTTTTGCCGTCAAGCATCAGGTTGTTCATAAATTTCGAAAGGACCAGATCACCAAATTTGGGATCGGGCAGGATGACCCGTTTTTCGGGACGACGACGACGTGACATTTTCTATTCTCCCGATCTTACTTAGGACGCTTCGCGCCGTATTTCGAACGCGACTGCTTACGGTCTTTAACACCCTGTGTATCGAGCACGCCGCGCAGGACGTGATAACGAACACCGGGAAGATCGCGTACGCGGCCACCGCGGATCAGCACAACGCTGTGTTCCTGCAGATTATGGCCTTCGCCCGGGATATAGGAAATGACTTCGCGCTGGTTGGTCAGACGGATCTTTGCAACTTTGCGAAGCGCCGAGTTCGGCTTTTTCGGAGTCGTTGTATAAACGCGTGTGCAAACGCCGCGCTTTTGCGGGTTGGCATCCATCGCAGGGACCTTTGACTTGACCTTCTGCGGGGTCCGGCCCTTGCGGACCAGCTGGTTAATCGTTGGCATATCTTCACCTTGAAAATAAACGGGTTACTTTGTGCGACAAGACGTTTCTCC
>JAYVGQ010000077.1:0-2164 GCA_043771985.1 Sphingomonadales bacterium | reverse complement strand
GCGCGCGGTGACGTAAATATTTCTGGTGGCGCTTTAGACCGCGGGACGCTGGCTGGTTTCCAGAATATTGCGGCACAGACCCGGGATACGCCGGTTGGTCCGCTGCTGGCGCGGATGGCGCCCGCGCTCGAACGCGCCGGTGACCGGTTCGATGGCAGCTTATCATTTGACGCGTTCCGAGGCTTCGACGGGCGGACGGGCGCGACCATCGGGTCGCTGGCGCTGAGCAGCGCATCGGGAGTTCGCGTGGCGCAGAATGGCTCGATGGCCGTGCAGAGCGCGCCTGCCGGCTGGCGGCTGACCTCGCCAGCCGAGCTGACCCTGAGCGGGCGCAATCTGCCCAATGCTAAATTGGCTGTTTCGCAGTCGCCGGGGAACAACTGGACAGGCAATCTAACGGTCGCGCCCTACAGTGCAGGCGGCGCAAGTCTGGCGGTGCCGGGCCTTGCCTTTAGCGGCAACCCGGGCGGCGCATGGGCGTTTAACGGCCAGGCGAAATTGTCCGGCCCATTACCCGGCGGGCTGGTCAGCGGTTTGAGCCTGCCGGTTAATGGGCGCTTCGGCAACAGCGCACTGACGCTTTATGACAGCTGCCAGATGGTTCGTTTCGATGCGCTGCGGATATCGGGTCTGGCGCTGCGGGGGCAGGCGCTAAGGTTGTGTCCCGATGCTGGAAGGCCAATGCTAACTATAGGTAATGGCGCTACCCGATTTGCAGCCAATACCGCCAACTTTTCCGCGCAAGGCCGCCTGGGCAGTAGCCCAATTGCCGCGAGCAGTGCCAGCATTCGCTTCACATTAAGCGAAGGTTTTAACGCCCGTGACGTCAAGATCGAGCTTGGCGAGGCCGATGCCCGCACTGATTTTACCGTGGCGATGCTCGCCGGACAATTTGGCGCTGATGCGATAACCGGCACGCTGGCTGGCGGGTCAGGCCAAATCGGCAATGTGCCGCTCTTGATCGACAAAGCTGCCGGAAGTTGGCGCTATTTGAACAGCGTTCTAACCTTGGACAGCAGCTTGCGCGTCCTCGATGCAGAAGCAGTCGACCGGTTTCAGCCGATGAATGTGCCTGACATGATGCTATCGCTTGAAAACAACGTCATCACCGCCCTCGGCAATATTGTAGAGCCGAAAACCGGAACGCAGGTCGCTGGCGTTGATATCAGGCATGACCTTGGGAATGGCACAGGCCGCGCGTTGCTTGCGGTTGACGGGCTGCGGTTCAACGACCGCCTCCAGCCTGAATTGCTTACGCCGCTGACCTTGGGCGTTGTTGCCAATGTCGATGGCGCGGTATCTGGCGATGGCCGTATTGACTGGAACGCCAATGACGTTCGCAGCACCGGGCAGTTCGCGACAAACGGAATGAACCTGGCGGCGGCGTTCGGTCCGGTTGAAGGCTTGACCACCGAGATAGTTTTTACCGACTTGCTGGGCCTCGAAACCGGGCCATCACAATTGGCAACCATTGCGTCGGTCAACCCCGGCATTCCGGCGCTCAGTGGACGGATTAGCTATCAATTGCTGCCGGATCAGCAAGTCGCAATCGAAGCAGGACGTTGGCCCTTTGCCGGCGGCGACCTGATCCTCGAACCCACGGTTCTTGATTTCGGCGTGGAGAAGGAGCGCCGCCTTACGTTCCGCGTGATCGGTGTCGACGCAGAAAAATTCCTCGCCGGTTATGATTTTCAAAATCTCCGCGTGACCGGAGTGTTCGACGGCACCCTGCCAATGATATTCAATCAAGACGGCGGCCGCATCGTCGGCGGCGCTCTGATCTCGCGCCCCGGCGGCGGGGAGGTTAGTTATCTCGGCGAACTTGCCTATGAAGATATGGGAGTTTTTGCCAATTACGCGTTCGAGGCGCTGCGTTCGATCCGCTACTCGTCGCTGACCATCGGGGTAGGCGGCGACCTCGACGGCGAAATTGTCACCGACATTAGCTTCACCGGCCTTCAACAAGGCAGCGGCGCCAAGCGCAACTTCATCACCAAGCAACTGGCGCGAATTCCCATTAAGTTCAATGTCAGCATTACTGCGGAATTCCTGAAACTTATTGGTTCGATTCGCGGGATTTACGACCCGAGTTACGCGGCGGAGCGCGACTTGCGTTATCTGATCGAGCAGGAACGGGGCGTTCCCCCCATCGACGAAGCGAAAC
>JAYVGQ010000076.1:0-2069 GCA_043771985.1 Sphingomonadales bacterium | reverse complement strand
GCCCCCGGCGGATTGGATCACACCGTTGCCAGTTGCAGTGGTGCCAAAAAAGGCCTCGGGGCGGAATATCGGCGTGTTGCCCGCAAATGTCTCAGGCTTGACTGGCTTTATACAGGCCGAGAGCATCATCAGCATGAGGAGAAAGAAGCCGCGCATCATTCAAACACAACTGGCGGCTTGGCGCGCGTATCAACGGTCAGCGCGAACACATCAGGCCGGGCATAATGGCCAACCACATCAAAATCATATTTGGCACGCGGAATCGCGGCGAGATCAACTTCTGCCGTCAATACCGCTTCCTTGCCGTAGACCGGCCCACCGAGAATTTCCCCAAGCGGGCCGACAATAATGCTGCCGCCCCGGATCAACACCTCGCCGGGTGCCGCGTCAATCGGGCAATCGGCGGGCGCATCCTCGCGCGTCATATATTGGACGGCGGAGGCGACAAAGCAGCGCCCCTCAAACGCAATGTGCCGCATCGACAGCGCCCAGGTTTCACGGTCATCAACCGTCGGCGCGCAGTAAATCTGTATTCCCTGCCCGTACATCGCCATGCGGAGCAGCGGCATATAATTTTCCCAACAGATCACCGCGCCGATTTTGCCGATGTCCGTATCGATCACTGGCATGGTTGACCCGTCGCCCTGCCCCCAGATGATGCGCTCCATCGCGGTTGGCATCAGCTTGCGGTGCTTGGTGGTAAGCGTACCGTTGGCTGCAAAGAACAGCACAGTACAATAGAGCGTGCCGCCGTCACGTTCGATCACGCCGACCACCAAGTGGAGGGAGTGGAGCCTCGCGACCTCACCCATCGCATCACATTCCGGCCCCGGCACATTAATTGCGCTGGCATGATAGCGCGCAAACCAATCGCGGCCTTCTGCTGAACGAAACCCAACCCGCGCACCAAAATCCATACCCTTCGGGTATCCGCCGACAAAAGCCTCTGGAAAAAGTGCAAGCTGCGCCCCTCCCGCCGCCGCTTGTGCTGCCAACCGTGCAAGTTTTTCAAGTGTAGCAGGTGTATCAAACAGGCAGGTCGCCGCTTGGATAACGGCAATTTTGGTCATTGAATGCTCTCCAGAAACAAAGGATTTTTGCCTTCGTGCACAATAACGCTTCGCGTCGGCGCAGCAACCGATTAGACTCGTGTAATAACGCCCCAATCAGCGGGCAAAAAATTTGAAAGTTGTCCTCCCCATGACCGATTCCACCATTTCCACCGACGAAACCCCGCGCCGCCGCCCTAAGGCAGGCGTTCGCGCGATTGGCAATCGTCGTCTTCAACCATCAACGCTGATGATGGGCCACGGCTATGATCCGATGCTGTCCGAAGGGTCGCTCAAGCCACCGATTTTCCTGACCTCGACCTTCGTTTTTGAAAATGCCGCCGCTGGCAAACGCCATTTTGAGGGCGTGACTGGCAAACGCCCCGGCGGCGCTGAGGGCTTGGTTTATTCGCGCTTCAATGGCCCCAATCAGGAAATCGCCGAAGATCGGCTTGGCCTGTGGGAAGATGCCGAGGATGCGCTGACTTTCTCCAGCGGGATGTCCGCCATTGCGACCGTCCTGCTTGCCTTTGTGAAGCCGGGCGATGTGATTGTCCATTCAGCCCCGCTTTACGCTGCGACGGAAACGCTGATCGGGCGCATCCTCGGCAAATTCGGGGTAACGTGGCTTGATTTTCCGGCAGGCGCTACGCCCGAAGAAATTGATGCCGTCGTTGAAAAAGCCAAGGCGCAGGGCCGCGTTGCGATGATTTATCTAGAAAGCCCCGCCAACCCGACCAATGTGCTCGTTGATGTTGAGGCCGTCGCCGACGTGCGCAATGCCCATTTTGGCAGTAGCGATGATGTGCCGCCAATCGTGATTGATAATACCTTCCTCGGGCCGCTGTGGCTCAAGCCGCTGTCAAACGGGGCGGATATTGTGGTCTACAGCCTCACCAAATATGCTGGCGGGCATAGCGATCTGGTCGCGGGCGGCGCGCTTGGATCGAAGGGGCATATCAATACGATCCGTTCGATGCGTAACACGATCGGCACGATCCTTGATCCAAACACCGCGTG
>JAYVGQ010000075.1:0-5221 GCA_043771985.1 Sphingomonadales bacterium | reverse complement strand
CGGTTGGCTTGGCGGCTGGACCCTTTGGAGCGACAGCTTTTGCAGCAATCGCTTTCAAGGCAACCGGCTTGGCCGCAACCGCTTTGGGGGCGGCTTTGGCTTTTGCCGCTGGCTTGGGTTTATCAGGCGCCTGCGTCAGAACCGCTGCCGAAATCTTCTGAATTTCCTTTTTCGACAAGCTCTTCGGATCCTTCAACCCACGCGCCGCAATCGAGGCAATATCCTTCGAAGTCTTTTCGTTTTTTGCCATCACAAACCCTTTTCTACCTCGATCAAAGTACCACTTTGATCGAAACTATTGGCATGCCAAACATTCCTCATAATCGGTCTGTTCAGCCGCCATTAGCTCAATCTTTGGCGCGTCAGCGGTATTATCCGCCTCAACCCCGCCCGCAAAGCCAGCGCGCTGGATCGATTTCGAGCGCAGATAGTATAGCGACTTAATACCCAGCTCCCATGCGCGGAAGTGGAGCATGAGGAGGTCCCATTTTTCCACATCGGCCGGGATAAACAGGTTGAGCGATTGCGCCTGGTCAATATGCGGCGCGCGGTCGCCAGCGAGTTCGAGCAACCAGCGTTGGTCAATCTCAAAGCTCGTTTTGAACGTGTCCTTTTCCTCTGGCGTCAGGAAGTCGAGATGCTGCACCGACCCGCCTTTTTCGAGGATGGAATTCCAGACGTTGTTGCTGTCCTTGGCTTTATCGAGCAGCAGTTTTTCCAGATACGGGTTCTTGACGATAAAGCTGCCCGACAGGGTTTTGTGCGTGTAGATGTTCGCTGGGATCGGCTCGATGCAGGCCGACGTACCGCCGCAGATGATAGAGATCGACGCGGTCGGGGCAATCGCCATTTTACAGCTGAACCGTTCCATGACGCCGCGTTCTTCAGCATCGGGGCAAGCACCGCGTTCGGTTGCCAGCATCATTGATGCTTGATCAGCTTGGGCGCGGATATGTTTGAAGAACTTCATGTTCCACGACTTTGCCATCGCTGACTCAAATCCCAACCCGCGCGATTGCAAGAAGCTGTGATAGCCCATGACGCCCAATCCAACGCTGCGTTCGCGGCCTGCGCTGTATTTCGCCCGCGCCATTTCATCAGGCGCGCGTTCGATAAAGTCCGTCAGCACGTTGTCGAGCATCCGCATCACGTCTTCGACAAACAGCTTCTCACCGCTCCACTGATCCCATGTTTCAAGGTTCAGCGAAGATAGACAGCAGACCGCTGTGCGATCATTGCCCAGATGGTCAAAGCCGGTTGGCAAAGTGATTTCGGCGCACAGGTTTGAGGTCGAGACTTTCAGCCCCAGTTCGCGGTGATGCTTTGGCATCGACCGGTTCACGGTGTCGCTGAAAATGATATAGGGCTCGCCTGTGGCGAGGCGAGTTTCGACGAGCTTTTGGAACAACGACCGCGCGTCAAGCGTGCCGCGAATGCTGCCGTCTTTGGGCGATTTCAGGTTAAACTCTTCGCCGCGCCGCACCGCTTCCATAAACTCGTCAGTCAACAACACACCATGGTGCAGGTTCAACGCTTTGCGGTTGAAATCGCCCGATGGTTTGCGGATTTCAAGGAATTCCTCAATCTCGGGATGGTTGATGTCGAGATAGCACGCCGCCGAGCCACGACGCAGCGAGCCTTGCGAGATTGCGAGAGTCAACGAGTCCATCACGCGCACGAACGGAATGATGCCGCTGGTTTTGCCGTTAAGGCCAACAGGCTCACCAATGCCGCGCACGCTGCCCCAATAAGTGCCAATGCCGCCGCCGCGTGACGCCAGCCAGACGTTTTCGTTCCACGTGTTGACGATGCCTTCCAGGCTGTCATCGACGCTGTTGAGGTAGCAGCTGATCGGAAGGCCGCGTCCGGTGCCGCCATTGGACAGCACAGGTGTTGCTGGCATGAACCACAATTGGCTCATCGCATCATACAGACGCTGCGCATGTGGCTGATCGTCAGCATAGGCCGAGGCGACACGCGCAAACAGATCCTGATAATTTTCGCCGGGCAGCAGATAGCGGTCGCGCAAAGTCTCTTTGCCAAACTCGGTCAGCAACGCATCGCGCGAGGTATCGGTGACGACGTCAAAGCGCCGCACATCCACCGACTTGCTGTCGCTTTCGGCTTTCAATTCAGCCTTTTCTTGCTTTGCGTTTGCATCAACCTTGGCTGGTGCTGCGTCTACGTCTTTTGCTAATTCTAGCACATCCATACCATCACCCAATACTCTGTCATTTGGCCCGGCCTCACCGCCAGTGTCACGAAAATCCATGTTATCTTTGCTCCCAATCCGGACGATTCTGGCTACCCCGATGACCGGCACCGCTAACCGTTGTGTGTAAGAAGTTCGTTCACTTCTTGTTCGACTCGAGAGGCAAATCCCCTCTTAGCATTTTTGACCGGGTAGGGAGCATTATTTTGCGCTTTCGCCGCCAGTAATTCGGCGCAAATTACCCTAACCACAGAATTGCTCCTGTAGGATGAGACACAAATTGTAGTTATGCCCCCATGGCCAACCGCAACCTATAGTGCCTCAACCAGTTTCAGACGCAAGAGGGTAAATGGTTAATTAAGGACTCAGTTCGTCGCACAGGCGATTCATTTCGTCGCAAGCGAAAATTGGTGCAACGCAGCGACGCGTGGAGTCTCTAGGTGCTGTCTAGGGCGCAAGATACTTTGCGGCGAAATGCGAAGTTTTTTTATCCACGATAAAAAATGGATGGGGATAACATGGCGCACCAGTTGACATGGCGGAACTGCGTCGGCGGATGGTTAAGAGGCTATCCGATTAGGGTCGAGAATAGCCGAATCGGTTGGTGCCGTTGTGTTCGCATATGGGCATGGCTGCACAACTGCTCCACCTGAAGAATGTAAACGGGGCGCAGAGGGCGGGAGACGGTGCGGCAGAGACTTATCCCTCAGGTTCTCCTGCCTTTTTGACAAATTTTCGACGCGTTGCTGATTTCTCGCAAAGGCCGCGACGGCGCGACAGGGTTTAGTCGCCAACGTCGATAGGTTGTGACCAAGCGGTCGGCGCGGGCTATAATAAGAGTGAAGCGGGGTGCTGAAACTAAACCAATCCCCCTAAAATGCCGCAATCCCCGTTATCGCCCGGCCCAGTATCAACGCATGCACATCGTGCGCGCCTTCATAGGTGTTGACGGTTTCCAAATTCACCATGTGGCGGATGACTTGATAGTCTTCGCTGATCCCGTTGCCGCCGTGCATGTCACGGGCGGCGCGGGCGATGTCGAGGGCTTTGCCGACATTGTTGCGTTTGACGATGGAGATCATGTCAGGCGCCAAGCGGCCTTCGTCCATTAACCGGCCGACGCGCAGCGATGCTTGCAGGCCCAAGGCGATGTCGGTCATCATATCCGCCAGCTTTTTTTGGAACAATTGCGTTGCCGCCAATGGCTTGCCGAACTGATGCCGGTCCAGCCCATATTGGCGCGCGGCGTGCATGCAGAATTCAGCCGCCCCCAAGGCGCCCCAGCTGATGCCATAGCGCGCACGGTTTAGGCAGCCGAACGGACCTTTCAGGCCTTGCACTTCGGGCAGCAACGCGTCTTCGCTGACTTCGACATTGTCCATCATGATCATGCCGGTGGTGGAGGCGCGCAGCGAAAGCTTGCCTTCGATCTTTGGCGCGGACAGGCCCTTCATGCCCTTTTCAAGGACAAAGCCTTTGATGCCGCCGCCATGCGCTTCGGACTTTGCCCAGATGACGAAGACATCGGCGAACGGCGCGTTGGACATCCAGGTTTTGCTGCCGTTCAACACATAGCCGCCGTCGACTTTCTTCGCGGTGGTGCGCATCCCGGCAGGATCACTGCCTGCGTCAGGTTCGGTCAAGCCGAAGCAGCCGATCAGTGTGCCGGCGGCTAGACCGGGCAAAAATTTGCGGCGTTGTTCTTCGGTGCCGTAAGCATGGATCGGATACATCACGAGGCTGGATTGCACCGATGCCATCGAGCGATAGCCCGAATCCACACGTTCAATTTCGCGCGCGATCAGGCCGTATGCGACATAGCCAGCGCCCGCGCCGCCATAAGTTTCGGGGATCGTCGCGCCGAGAAGGCCCGCCTGACCCATTAACGGGAACAGTTCGGGTGCGTCGATTTCTTCGCGGTACGCCTTAATGACGCGGGGTTGCAGCTCGTCCTGCGCAAAGCCGTGCGCGGCGTCGCGGATCATACGTTCTTCTTCGGTCAGCTGATCGTCGAGAAAGAAAGGGTCGGACCAGTCAAAACGTGCCAATTCGGCCATGGGATTCTCCGTAAAACAATGCTGTGCTCTAGGCGGTTTGGCAATTTACGGCAACACCCCACTTCCCCTGTAATTCTTCGTCATTCCCGCGAAAGCGGGAATCCAACACCCGCACTTGCGGTCACCCATAACGGCTGTGTAGTGCCTATGGCTTAGGTGATGGATTCCCGCCTTCGCGGGAATGACGAAGGTGGGAGTTAAGGATGGTGGTTTTGTCAGCAGAAGTTGCAGCGTTGCTCAGCCAATTGGGCGCGGGTGTATCCACCGGCGACCTCTCCGTCCAAACCCCCATAGACGGCAGCCAGATCGGTTCTGTCGCAACGGCGACATCTGCAGATGCTGACCTCGCATGCGCCAAAGCAAGCCAAGCCTTCCTGACATGGCGCACTGTCCCAGCTCCGCGCAGAGGCGAGCTAGTCCGCCAACTCGGCAATGCGTTGCGTACCCACAAAGCCGACCTCGCGCGCCTTGTCACCATCGAATGCGGCAAGCCGATATCCGAGGGCGAAGGCGAAGTGCAGGAGATGATCGACATCTGCGATTTCGCGGTTGGGTTGTCGCGGCAGCTGCATGGGTTGACTATCGCCAGCGAGCGCCCCGGCCACCGGATGATGGAACAATGGCATCCGCTGGGGCCGGTGCTGATTATCAGCGCGTTTAACTTTCCGGTCGCGGTCTGGGCGTGGAATGCGGCGCTGGCTTTGGTGTGCGGCAACAGCATCATCTGGAAGCCGTCAGAAAAAACGCCGCTAACCGCGCTCGCGGTGCAGGCAATTTTGGACAGTGTGCTGCGGGATTTCGCGGATGCGCCGGATGGCTTGTCGCAAGTTGTGATTGGCGAACGCGATACCGGTGCAGCTTTGGTTGCTGACCGGCGCATTGCATTGGTATCGGCTACTGGCAGCACCGCAATGGGCCGAGCTGTGGGACAGGTGGCGGCTTCTCGTTTTGC
>JAYVGQ010000074.1:0-50000 GCA_043771985.1 Sphingomonadales bacterium | reverse complement strand
CGTGTGCCAGCTGGTTTTTCTGCGTTTTCGGCCCATTCACCAGCCTTGAGATAGGACGTTCCCCGATTCGCGGAACCCCTGTGGAGCAGGAGTAAATTTAAGTATGGCACGTATCGCCGGGGTCAATCTCCCCACAAATAAACGAGTGATTATTGCGCTCACCTATATCCATGGCATTGGACGCACCGCTGCGGTGCAAATTGCTGACAAGCTGGAAATCGATCACGCCCGCCGTGTTCAGGATCTTTCGGATGCCGAAATCCTGAAGCTGCGCGAAACGATTGATGCCGACCACACAGTCGAAGGCGATCTGCGCCGCACAGTGTCGATGAACATCAAACGTTTGATGGATCTGGCCTGCTATCGCGGTCTTCGTCATCGTAAAGGTCTGCCGGTCCGCGGTCAGCGCACGCATACAAATGCGCGCACTCGCAAGGGTAAATCCAAGGCCATCGCCGGCAAGAAGAAGTAAGCGCGGTTTCCCGCAGCTTCTTTTAATTTTCAGTCAGGATATAGCAAAATGGCACGCGAACCTCAGCGCATTAAAAAGCGCGAACGCAAAAACATTTCGGCTGGTGTGGCTCATGTCAACGCCAGCTTTAACAACACGATGATCACCATCACCGATGCCCAAGGCAACACCATCAGCTGGTCAAGCGCCGGCACGATGGGTTTCAAAGGCAGCCGTAAATCGACGCCATATGCTGCACAGGTTGCCGCAGAAGACGCCGGTAAAAAAGCCGTCGAGCATGGCGTTCGCACGATTGAAGTCGAAGTCAAAGGCCCGGGTTCGGGTCGTGAAAGCGCGCTGCGTGCTTTGCAGGCTGTTGGCTTTACGATCACGTCGATCCGCGATGTGACCTCGATTCCGCATAACGGCGTTCGTCCGCCAAAGCGTCGTCGCGTTTAATCGTATGCATTCTCGGTGCTGACTATTCGGTCGGCGCCAAATCAGTTTTATCAGGCGATCCGGTACGGTGCACCAAAATGCCGGTTCCGCCCAACCCAAGGGGAAATCCATGTCCGTCAATCTGAAGAACTGGCAGGAATTGAAAAAGCCCGTGGGCCTTGAAGTTAAGTCAGGTGGCGACAGCCGCCGCAAGGCCACTTTTGTCGCTGAACCGCTGGAACGCGGTTTTGGCCTGACGCTGGGCAACGCGCTGCGCCGCGTGCTTTTGTCGTCGCTGCAGGGCGCAGCTATCACCTCAATCAAGATCGAAAACGTGTTGCACGAATTCTCGTCGCTTGCTGGCGTCCGTGAAGACGTGACCGATATCGTGCTGAACATCAAACAGGTTGCCCTGAAGATGGAAGGCGAAGGCCCAAAGCGTATGCAGCTTTCGGCTACTGGTCCTGCGACCGTTAAAGCGGGCGACATCGCGGTTTCGGGTGACATCACTGTCATGAACCCAGAATTGGTGATCTGCCACCTTGATGAAGGCGCAAGCTTTAACATGGAAATCACGGCGGACACTGGCAAAGGCTATGTCCCGTCAGTTGCCAACCGTCCGGCCGATGCCGCGATTGGCCTTATCCCTGTTGACTCGCTCTATTCGCCTGTTCGCCAAGTCGCGTACAAGGTTGATAACGCCCGCATTGGTCAAGAGCTGGACTATGACAAGCTGAACCTGACCGTTGAAACCGATGGTACAGTTTCTCCAGAAGACGCCGTTGCCTATGCCGCGCGCATCCTTCAGGATCAGTTGCAAGTGTTCGTCCACTTCGAAGAAACAATGGCAGCGTCCTCGCCGATGATCGGTATGGCAGCGCCTTCGGCTTCTTCCGAAGAATCGGATGCGAACCAGCTCAACCGTTATTTGTTGAAGAAAGTCGACGAGTTGGAACTGTCGGTCCGCAGCGCAAATTGCCTAAAGAACGACAACATCATCTACATCGGCGATCTGGTACAAAAAAGCGAAGCAGAAATGCTGCGTACGCCAAACTTTGGCCGCAAGTCCTTAAACGAAATTAAGGAAGTGCTGTCGTCAATGGGTCTGCGCCTTGGCATGGACATTCCAGGCTGGCCACCAGAGAACATCGAAGAAATGGCGAAGAAGCTTGAGCAGGAATTGCTGGGTTGATTGGCAATACCCTCTCCTCTTTAGAGGAGAGGAGCGAGACTTGGCAGCTTGCTGCTTAGTCGCAGCGGAGAGGGGATGGACGGTGACATGTCGTGCGATTTCCCCCTCTCCAAGTTTCGGTAGCGGGCAAGCCCGCAACCTATACTATCCTCTCCCCTGAAGGGGCGAGGGAAAAGGGCAAAGGCCTCCCCTAAAGCGGGGCTGCTACGGACTACCAGAGGGCACCCATCAAAATGCCATTTTGATGGGACCCGCTATACGGGTCCATAACGAACGAAGGACGAATATTATGCGCCATAAAGTTGGCTATCGGAAACTGAACCGCACCAGCAGCCATCGTATTGCGATGCTGCGCAACATGGCGGCTTCGCTGATTAAGCACGAACAAATCACCACTGGCGTTGCCAAGGCGAAAGAACTTCGCCCGTACATCGAAAAGCTGATTACGTTGGCGAAAAAGGGTGGCTTGTCCAACCGTCGTCTCGCGCACAGTCGTTTGATGGATGACGCACAATTGGTGAAATTGTTCGCTGTGTTGGCTGAACGCTATAAAGATCGCAACGGTGGCTACACCCGCGTGATCAAAGCCGGTTTCCGCGCATCGGATGCCTCGGCAATGGCGATCATCGAACTTGTTGACCGCGACACCAGCGCTAAGGGCCAAGACAGCGGCCCCGTTGAAGCGGACCTCGACGAAGCGGCGTAAGCCCTTACGTCTCAAACGAAATTCAAAAAGGGCGGCATCCGGTAAGGAGCCGCCCTTTTTCGTTAGGCCAGATTGCGCACGCTGGGTTCGCGGTGGAAATGCCGCAGCTTCGCGCCCGTGATGAACGCGGTGCCAAGATCGGTAATACCATCACCGGGTTCGACACGGGCTTTGTCGAGCAATGGCTGCGCAGCTTCATTGGCACCAATCGTTTTCAGATGGACAAACGCATTGGCGACAAAATCGATAGCGGCGCTGTCCTTCAACAACATCTCTGTTCCCGCTGGAGAAAGCACCAAAGCCACAGCATCAAACAGCTGCGACGGCGTTCCTGCCAACTGGCCATCGGCTTTACGGACTGAGCCGTCGGCGAGCTTGGCACCGCCAACCTTCGGCGCAATCAATACCGCTTTGCCCTTTGCCTTAGTGACAGCTGCGACAACCGCGTCGATTTCGGCACCGTCCGAACCGTCGGCATACAGAATACCGACGCTGCGCCCCTCGAGCGTGTCTTTCATATTCTTCTGGATCGACACCGCCGGGCTTGGCTCCATAGTGATCGGCTCGCGCGCAGCTTTCGCTTTTGGTGGCAGATCAATGCCGAGGCCATCGGCAACGCGCTGCGCCAGATCATCATCGACATTGCGCAAATTGCCGACCATGCGCGGCGGCACTTGATTAAGCTGGCCAACCTTTGACAATTCAAAAGTGAACGAGGACGCGACATGCGCGCGTTCGTTGTCAGTCAGTGAAATCCAGAACTGTCGTGCCTGGCTGTAATGATCAGCGAACAATTCGGGACGGACACGCAGCTTGTCGCCTTCTTCATTCTCGCCGGTCGGCGTGGTTGTGCTTGCAAAGCCCGTCATCGGACATTCGCGCGGCCCGCCGATTTCGCCGTGTTCAGCAAGGCTATTGGGCTCATAATTGGCGCGGCCTTTGGGGACCTGCATCTGCATTTGGCCATCACGTTGGAAGTTCATCACCGGGCATTTCGCGGCGTTAATCGGCAATTGGTGGAAATTAGTCGAACCAAGCCGCTTTAGCTGCGTGTCAAGATACGAGAACAGCCGCCCCTGCAGCAAAGGATCGTTGGAGAAATCCACGCCTGGAACGATATTGGCCGGACAAAACGCAACTTGCTCCGTCTCTGCAAAGAAGTTGTCCGGATTGCGGTCAAGTACCATCCGGCCGATGATGCGAACGGGGATGTCCTCTTCGGGAATGATCTTCGTCGGGTCGAGCACATCATATGGTTGCGCCTCGGCGAATTCGCGGTCGAATGCCTGAATGCCCAACTCCCATTCGGGGAACGCGCCAGTGTCGATAGCTTCGAAAAGGTCGCGGCGATGGTAATCATTGTCGGCGGCTTGCAACTTCAACGCTTCATCCCACACGGTCGATTGCAGGCCAAGTTTCGGCTTCCAGTGGAATTTGACAAAGGTGGACTTGCCAGCCGCATTGACGAGCTGAAACGTATGAACGCCAAAGCCTTCGATCATGCGCAGCGAACGCGGGATCGTCCGGTCGGACATCGCCCACATCAGCATATGCGTGGTTTCGGGCATCAACGACGCCCAATCCCAGAACGTATCATGCGCGCTGCCCGCTTGTGGATAGCCGCAATTAGCCTCCATTTTGACAGCATGGGCCAGATCAGGAAACTTCATCGCGTCCTGGATAAAGAACACCGGAATGTTGTTGCCAACCAGATCCCAATTGCCTTCTGTGGTGTAGAATTTGACCGCAAAGCCGCGCACATCGCGCGGTGTGTCAACTGAGCCTGCGCCGCCAGCAACGGTGGAAAAACGCGTGAAGACTGGCGTTTTGACGCCTTTGACAAACAGCGCCGCTTTACTGAGGTCAGAAATATCGTCGGTTGCCTCGAAAAAGCCGTGCGCTGCGGAGCCGCGCGCGTGGACGATCCGCTCAGGAATACGTTCATGGTCAAAGTGAAAGATTTTTTCGCGTAGCACGAAATCTTCGAGCAAAGTCGGTCCGCGTGCGCCGGACGTCAGGCTATTCTGGTTGTCGGAAACGCGAATGCCCTGGTTCGTGGTCAAATGCGCGTCGGCACTGGCATGATCGCCTTTTTCGGGCACCATCTGATGCGTTTCGCCGCCTGCGCCAAGTTTAGTTTCAAAAGGGTCCGCTTTCGCCATCGTCCATCTCCGGTTTGATTTCCCGGAAAGAACCCGGGCGTCTCAAAAGGAAACTGCGCCGGTGCGAAAAGGTTTCGCGGAATTTGGTGAGATGTCGCAAATTGGTTAGCGCGTGGCGGCTGAGCCATTCAAAAGAGCAACGTTGCGGAATAAAGCGAGGAGGGTGTATCGGGATCGTCAGCGTCGGATACGCAGAGCAGTTCGGCACCGGTGGCAGTGTGCCGGGCGGTAATACCTTCGATTTTGAGGGTTGGTTCGAGCGGTTCAATCAGTGCCACTTCAAGATCGGCGTTGAGCACGATGATCGCTGCGCCCACAATGTCTCCGTCGGCATAGCTATCGTCGGTAACTTCTGCGACTGCGGAGAGTAGAAACCTGTCATCGCCAAGCGCGCAAGCGTCTGTGACGGTCAAAGGCACGCCGTCGATCACCGGCAATGCGCGTGTTTTGACTAACGTGACTTGGGCGGGTTTATCGCCGGTGACCGCGTTTAATGCTGTTTCAAAAATACAGGTTGCGGGGTTGGCCATATTCCCGCGATTGAATAGCAACAGCCGGTCACCGCGCACCGCTGCGCCTTCGAGATTAACCTCCGTCACAAAAGGCGCCAGCGCAGCGAACAGCGGCTGTAGGTCGATGAGGGTTACACTGACGCTATCAAGGTCGATGATCGCTCCACGCATTCGCTGAGGCGTTGAGCCAGAACCCATCGCGCATATCAATCCGCTATCGGGTACCTGAAACAGGATCTCAAAATCGGGCTTCACCGCTTTGCGCTTTTTCTTTTTCCGTGGCAGATCGCCGGGGAGCAGCCGGATCAGGCGACCGGCACCATCGTCGTTGTGGTTGAACACTGCCAGATGCTGCTCATCATCGCCAACGACACACAAAGTCTCGCCGATTTGCACCAGCCCGCTGGCGGCGGAGAGGAAGGGGTGGCCGGACGCCAGCGGCTCGGCGGTATTAAGATATCGAATATGGGTCAATTGCATTGCAGTCGCTTAGCATATTTACCCCCTTGGCCTGCAAGAATTGCCGCACTAGGTTGCGTGAGATTTTATTACGGATTGAGAGAGGATTATGCCCCGATGCGTGTTGCGTTTTTGCTTGGTGTTGCTGCGATGAGTTTGACGGTTCCCGCCTATGCCGCGATTGATCCCGCCGGGATCGATACTGCGGCGAAGCTCAATTATCCCGAAACCCTGAAGACCGATGTGGCTGAGGAGCAATTCAGCGTGAAGGTTGCCGATCCCTATCGCTGGCTTGAGGATGATGTTCGCACCAGCAAAGACGTGGCGAGTTGGGTCGCAGAGCAGAAAGCGGTTTCGGACACTTATCTCGATGCGCTGCCCGGCAAAGCCGCGCTCGCCGCCAAAATGAAAACGCTGTATAATTATGAGCGTTATAGCCTGCCCGAAAAGGCAGGTGGGCAATATTTTTTCACCAAGAATGACGGACTGCAGAACCAGTCGGTGCTGTATGTGCGCAAGGGCCTAAAGGGCACAGACCGCGTCCTGATCGACCCGAATACTTGGGCCAAGGATGGCGCGACGGCGCTGGATAGCTGGGTCGCGTCAAAGAATGGCAAGCTGCTGGCTTATGCGATTCAAGACGGTGGTTCGGATTGGCGGACGATCCGCGTGCTGGATGTGGCTACAGGCAAGCCATTGTCCGATGAAATCCAATGGGCGAAGTTTACCAATATCAGCTGGGTCGGCAATGAAGGTTTTCTCTATTCGCGCTTTGCCGCGCCAAGCGAGGGCGCTGCGTTTCAGCAGTTGAACTACAACCAGACCGTTTATTTCCACAAAATCGGCACACCGCAAAGCGCGGACCAGGTGGTCTATGCGACGCCCGACCGGAAGGAGCTGGGGCATAGTGCCGAGGTGACGCAGGATGGGAAGTGGGTGTTACTCACCAGCTCGTCGGGGACGGACGAGAAATATGAGCTGAACCTCATTCCGCTTGGCAAGAAACGCGATTGGAAAGCGCAGCCTTTGGTAAGCGGCCTCGATTATGATTGGCAATTGATCGAAGGCGTTGGCGATAAGCTGTTTTTCGTCACCAATAAGGACGCCGCGAAGCTGAAAGTCGTGTCGGTCGACGTGAAGGCGAAGGTGCTCAACCGCGTCCCGTGTGAAGACATGTCCGATCCGGCGAACGTTTGCATGGGCGAAGCGTTCACCTTTACCGATATCATCCCCGAACGCGCAGAAACGCTAGCCCGCGCGCAGATTGTTGGCGACCGCATGGTGTTGTCGTACCTAAAAAACGCAGCCTCGATGGCGATGATGACTGACCTGAATGGCAAGCCTGTGCAGCAGATTGCCCTCAATAGCATTGGCACCGCTAGTGGTTTCGGCGGCAAGCCCGGCGATCCGGAAACTTTCTATGCCTTTTCCAGCTTTAACCAGCCGGGGGCGGTGTATCGTTTTGACAGCCGCACCGGCAAATCAACGCCGTTTGCGTTGCCAAAGCTGAGTTTCAATCCCGAAGACATCGCGGTCAGCCAGATTTTCTATCCTTCAAAAGACGGCACCCAAATCCCAATGTTCCTTGTTCACAAAAAAGGCCTCGACCTGTCGCAGGGCGCGCCGACCATCCTTTATGGCTATGGCGGGTTCAACATTTCGTCGCTGCCGGGGTATAGCCCGACGCGGATGGCGTGGATTCAATCGGGCGGCGTGTTTGCAGTTGCCAATTTGCGCGGTGGCGGCGAATATGGAAAGCCGTGGCACGACGCAGGCCGCTTGCTGAACAAGCAGAACGTATTTGACGATTTCATCGCGGCGGGCGAATATCTGGTGGCTGAGGGGATCACCACTAAAGGCAAGCTGGCGGTAGAGGGGCGCAGTAACGGCGGTTTACTTGTCGGTGCGGTGGTCAATCAACGGCCAGATTTGTTCGCGGCGGGCCATGCCGCGGTCGGCGTGATGGACATGCTGCGGTTCGACCGGTTTACTGCCGGTCGTTATTGGGTCGATGATTACGGCTATCCGAACAAAGAGGCCGATTTCAAAAACCTGCTGACGTATTCTCCGTACCACAATATCAAAACCGGCGTTGAATATCCGGCGGTGATTGTCTCGACAGCCGATACCGATGACCGTGTTGTTCCCGGGCATAGCTTCAAATACACTGCCGCGCTGCAAGCGGCCGATACTGGCACCAAACCCAAAATCATCCGCATCGAAACGCGGGCAGGGCACGGCTCTGGCAAGCCAACCGATAAGCTGATTGAGGAATACAGCGAAATCTACGCATTTCTGGCGAAATGGACAGGGATGGAGTTTCCATCCTAGTAAATGTTGGCGATGGGAACGAAGCGAGGCCGACAAAACTAAACTTCGGCACCTCCGCAAAGGCGGGGGGGCATCACCTGCCGATGAAATTTCTAGGGCCGGTGATGGATTCCCGCCTTTGCTGAAATGACGAATATGGGGGAGGAATGATGGACATACCCGAATGGCAACCGCGTCCCGCCAGTTGGTGGGAACGGCACATTGTCCCGCGCTTGATTGGCTGTGCGTGCGCGCAGCCTCAGATTATGAAAGCGCGCAGCCGGATTGTGCCGCAGGCATCGGGCGATGTGTTGGAACTTGGCTGTGGCGGCGGTATTAACATGGCGTTTTATGATCCGTCAAAGATCAACAGCTTTTCCGGCGTTGATCCATCACCTGCGTTGCTGGACCGTAGTCGCGAGGCGGCACAGGCTATCGGTTTGGACGCTGATATTCGCGGCGGAATTGGCGAGGCGTTGCCATTTGACGATGCCAGTTTCGATACTGTGCTGATTACCTTCACCTTGTGCTCAGTGGATGACCAAAAACAGGTTTTATCCGAAATGCGCCGTGTGCTTCGGCCCGATGGCAAGGCTTTGTTTCTTGAACATGGCGCAGCGCCTGATGCATCGGTGCAAAAATGGCAGCGGCGGATTGAGCCTGTGTGGAAACGTATTGGCGGCGGCTGTCACCTCACCCGCCCCATCATGCAAGCGTATCAGGGTGCTGGTTTTACAATCACCACAGGCGACAAAGGCTATATGCCCAAATCGCCGCGCCCGTTCAGCTGGTTAGAGTGGGGCGAAGCGCGCTTAGCATAGCGGGTCTGACGTGACGGATTTGGACGTGACGGGTTTGACAGGGCGCAATTAGTTCCTAATATGTTCTCATATTCAAAGGGAGTGATTCGATGATTGGCTATATAACATTGGGAACCAACGACCTTGCCCGTGCGGCGGTATTTTATGACGCGATTGCCGCAGAACTGGGCACTGGCCGGATGATGGAATTTGATACCTTCATCGCGTGGGGAACCCCCGGCGGCGCTGCGGGTATTGGCCTGACTAAGCCTGCCGATGGTAATGCGGCGACCGTTGGCAACGGCGTGATGGTTGCATTGGAGGCAAAGGATCAGGCGCAGGTTGATCGGCTGCATGCGATTGCGTTGGAACATGGTGGCACATGCGAGGGCCCTCCAGGACCGCGTGGCGATACATTCTATGCCGGGTATTTCCGCGATCTGGATGGCAACAAACTCAACGCGTTTATGATGGCGTAATGTGTCGCGGTCTGGGGCGAGTCACCGCCCCACCCGCTGTAATCCTGTGCCATGCATCTTAAGCCAGCGGTCGGCGGTTTTGCGATCGCCCTCAAACAATTCGTCTAGCCACGCGTAAAATGCCGGGCTGTGGTCCATATGCCGCATATGAGCGACTTCATGCGCGATGACCGAGCGGCGGACATGTGCCGGAGCCATCACCAGCCGCCAGCTGAGTGAGATAGTGCCGCGCGACGAACAGCTGCCCCAGCGGCTGCGCGGGTCGCCAAGGGATAGCGCGGGAATCACTTCACCCGCTTTTCCGCAGTAATGCGCAATTTCTTGTGTAAAGATACTGCGCGCTTGCGTTTTTAGCCAACGGAGGATGCGGGCCTCGACCATGTCTTTGGGACCGCCCAGATGCAATTCGCGGCTTTCGGTGCCTTCAACCAACTTCACACTGCGGGTCGCGGCTTCGCTCCACACAATCCGGTGCGGCTCACCTTCAAACGCCACCGTTTCTCCAGCATTCAGCGGCGCAACCGCTGGTGCGCTGTGCAATCGCAGAGCGATCCAATTGCGTTTTTGCGCAACAAAATCCATCGCCGCTTTGGTCGGCGCATAGGTCGGCATAGTAATGCGGATTTCGCGCTTGATTGCGTCGGCGCGCATCGAAATGCGTTTGGCACGGTGGTTACGGCGGATGCGCACCGGCACCGCCTCGCCCTCGATATCCACCACCGGGTCTCCGCCTTTGAGGTCAGAGTGGCTGTTCGAGAATATGCTGCTCAAGAGGTCCAGCATGGAGTTCCGATAATGCTTTGCCGGAAATCGAATTGCCGGTCTGGTGAATGGTCTCGCGGCTGCCGCTGATTAGATAATGCCAATCGGGCAATGGTTCGCCCGCGTCGCGCAACACATAGGCACAGGTCGATGGCAGCCAGAAATAATCGCTAATCTTGCCGCGCGCCAGCCGGATGCAATCGGGGACGTACATCCGGCGCGCTTTGTAATCTGAACATTGGCAGCTTTTCAGGTCGAGCAATTTGCACGCGACATTGGTGGGATAGATGCGGCCTGTATCCTCATCCTCCACCTTATGCAGGCAGCATTTGCCGCAGCCATCGCACAGCGCCTCCCATTGCTCGCGGTCCAGCGTGTGCAGCGGGCGTTCCCAGAAAGGCGTTTCGCTCAATTCAGCGCACCCATCTTGCCAGCTCGGCGGCGACCAGCGTTGGTTCGCCTTCGTTGGCGTCCGTGTTTGGGGCGTCAACTGGCATCAACGCCAGCGGCTTGCCATCTGGGCCCATCAGATAGGGCGTCTGGCTATGGCTCATCAAATAGGCTTCAGGAGTGCTACCCTCTATCTTTTGGAAATAAATCGCGAACGATTTTGCGGCCGCTGCGATTTCTGCATCCGTTCCGGTAAGTCCGATAAGCCGGGGGTGAAAGGCTGTGACAAATTGCTTTAACACCGCCGGCGTATCGCGCTTTGGATCGACAGTGATGAAATATGGCTGCACTTTAGCCGCAAGTTGGGGATGAGCCTTTTCAAACTGTACCAGCCCTGCCATCAACTGCTGCATATCGGGTGTGCAGATATCGGGACAGCTGGTGTAGCCGAAATAGACGATCCGGAACTTGCCAGCATCGTCATCATAACTTCGTTTCGTCCCGTTCTGATCCGTCAGCGTAAACGGTCCACCGATTTTTGCGCCGGCAAGCGGTGCCGTTGAAAACGCTGGCTGCACCGGTGATGGATTGCACGCTGAAAGCAGCAACGAAATAGCACATAACGATACAAATTTATTCATGACGCAGCCAGCAATGGTCTGGTAAAGCCGCAATATCAAGACAGCTTTATCGAATCAGGAACAGATACTATGCGCATTCCGTCTAATCGCTTGACCTCGGGCAAGCTTGCGCTTGCAGCGATCGCATTGAGTTTGATTGCAGTACCGGTTGCGGCGCAATTTTCGGACAGCTATAATTTTCTGAAAGCGGTAAAAGATCGCAAAGGCGAAGAAGCGGAAAAGTTTATCAACGTCGCGGGTTCCGGCTCGGTGATTATCAATACCAAGTCTGACGATACCGGCGAGACCGCTTTACATATCGTTACTGCGCGGCGCGATTATGACTGGCTTGGCTATTTGTTGGGCAAAGGCGCGAAAGCCGATATTGCCGACAAAAAGGGCACCACGCCTTTGATGCTGGCGACGCAATTGAGCTGGGCCGACGGTGCGCAGCTTTTGATCGACCGCAAAGCGTTGGTTGATGCGACAAACCGCAGTGGCGAAACGGCGCTGATTCGTGCAGTGCAACTGCGTAATTCTGAAATGGTCCGCTTGTTGATGAAAGCGGGCGCCAATGCTGATAAGCAAGATTCCGTTGCTGGGTATTCTGCGCGTGATTATGCGTTGCAAGACGGTCGCGGAAGCGCAATCCTTGCGATTATCGAAAGCGGCGGGAAAAGCGAAGTTCCCTCGGTTCCGCCTGAAAACAAAGCTGCAGATCTTGATTTTTCGGGTATTGAGGAAAAGCCAGTGACGCCAAGGGCGCCTACCCCGCGGTAAACTTCATCGCGACGCCGTTCATGCAATATCGTTTGCCGGTCGGCTTTGGCCCATCGTCAAAAACATGACCCAGATGCCCGCCGCACCGCGCGCAGTAAACCTCGGTTCGAGCCGCTCCGATCTTGTAATCAGTCGCGGTCCCAATTCCGCCAGCCAGCGGCTTCCAAAAGCTTGGCCAGCCGGTTCCGCTATCAAATTTGGTACCCGATGAAAACAATGGCTGCGCGCATCCAGCACAGCTGAAAATGCCTTTGCGCTTTTCCTTATCCAACGGACTTGTGTTAGGCCGTTCGGTGTTTTCTTGCCGCAAAACACGATAGGCAGCTGGTGACAACGCTTTTCGCCATTCCGCGTCAGTCTTGGTCACCGCAAACTTGCCTTTGCGAGCATCGGCAACTTTGCCGCAGCCAAAGGTCAGCACAACCCCTGCCAAGCCAGCAGCCCGCAGAAAGCAGCGTTTTGAATACTCCATGACTGTCACCTTATCTTGCAAATGTATAGGAGTAGATACGGCCGAAAGCGGCAAAAGGTTTCATTTTAGTATTTCGAAAGTTCGACATCCATCGAACGATAGCCGTGAACGAAGCATCCAGCGACGCGGACAGGCTCTGCCACTACGTTCGGACGCAACCGCCGTTTTGCCATTTCCTCCAGCAAGATGCGGATTTGCAACTCGGCCAAACGCGCACCAACACAGCGGTGAATGCCATAGCCAAAGGACAAATGCCGCCGCGCATTTGGACGGTCGACAATCAGCTTGTCGGGATTTTCAAAGACGGTCTCATCACGGTTGGCGGAAATATACCACAGGCCCAGTTTGTCGCCTGCTTTGATCGGGGCACCGAACAGGTCATGATCCTGTAATGCAGTGCGGCGCATATGCGCAAGCGGCGTCTGCCAGCGGATCACTTCGCTGACGGCATTGGGGATAAACTCTGGGTTCTTCTCCAGCTTCTGCCGCTCATCCTGAAACTGGTGCAGGCCATAAGCATAGCCCGACATCGAATTGCGCGTCGTGTCGTTACCGCCAACGATCAACAGGATCAGATTTCCCATGTATTCAAACGGTGACATATTGGTCATTGGCGAATGGATCATCCGGCTGATCAGGTCCGGCGCTTCTCCCTTGTTCTTGCGTTCCTCCCACAACCTTTGAAAGTACGCGCCCATTTCGTACATTTTGGCAAGCCGCAGCTTGCGGTTTTCCGATGTACGGAACAGCTCCACATCCCCCGCCCAATCGGACCATTCAGTCAACAATCGCCGGTCCTCCCACGGGAAGTCAAAGATCAGCGCGAGCATCTGCGTAGTCAGCTCGATCGAAACCTTGTCCACCCAGTCAAACGTCTGCCCCACAGGCAGGCTGTCGAGCAAATCGCCGGTGCGGACGCGGATATCCTCAGTCATCCGCACCATTTCGCCCGGCGTAAAGGCAGGCGCGATCACCCGGCGTTCTTCGGTGTGCTTGGGCCGGTCCATGGCTATGAACATTGGCATCACGACGCGCTCATCCTCTGGCACAGGCTCGGCCAACGCGTCATCATCGACCAAGGTAATCCCGCCATGTTCGTAGGACGATGAATAGATATCGGGCAACGCCTCGACGTGCTGGATCGCTTTCAGCGTCGAGACATTCCAATAGGTGCCAAACGAGCTGTTCTCAATCTTGTTGATCGGCGCGCGTTCGCGCATGTCCTTAAACACCAGATGCCAGCGATCCTCAACATAAATGTCGGATTGCGTAACGTCATAATCATGCGGCGCAGCGTTCACCTCCCACGGCAAAATGTCCGCATTCTGAGTCGCGCTAAAATCGGGGGCTGTGGCCATTTCGGGAGTCCTCTCAAACTTTTTCGCAGACTGCCATTACTAACAATAATGTCAATCCCGTTTCGATATGCAACTGGATTCATACGCTGGTCGGGATCGCGCACAAATAAACGTTGCATTATGCTACTTATCTGTCAGTCAAGGGCGGAACGCACCAACAAGGAACACACCGCATGATCGTCTATGGCACCCCTGTCTCTCCCTTTGTCCGCAAAGTCCTGTCGTATTTGATCGAGCGCGGCATCGATCATGAGGTAGTTGCGGTAGGAATGGCCGACCCCAACCCCGATTATGCCGCGGTCAGCCCATTCCGCAAAATGCCCGCGATTAAGGACGGCGTTTTCGGCACGTCGGACAGCAGCGCGATCCTGACATATCTTGAGGCCAAATATCCCGGCTCCGCGCTGACCCCCGATAGTGCGGAGGATAAAGCGCGCGTGGCCTGGTTCGATGAATTTGCCGACACGATGTTGACCGCATCGGGCGGCAAGATTTTCTTTAACCGCGTCGTTGCCCCAAAATTCATGAAGCAAGACGGCGATGAGGCCGCCGCAAAGCTGGGCGAAGCGGAATTGCCAAAGCTATACGCGTATTTGGAAAGCGTCCTTGACGGCTCCGGCTTTCTGGTCGGCGGCAAATTTACCATCGCCGATATTTCGGTCGCTACTGCTCTGGGCAATCTTCGCCCCATGGGCCACGGCCCCGATGCCGCCGAATATCCAAAGACAGCGGCCTATCTAGACGGCATTTACGCCCGCCCCAGCATCGCCGGACCACATGGCCATTTTGAGAAAATCTATGCCAGAGTCGCGGGATAATATGGATAGATGCATTTCGAACAAAGGCCACGGCCGCGCCATTGCCCCCCGAGTGGCGTATGTGATGACATAAGGCTTGATCTGCCGTTTAAAGTGAAGCCATTTGTAATGTTGGCGGCGCCTTAAACGCGCGGGCTGCGCTGCTTGTATGAATGGCAGATCTGCGTCAATTTTCCTCTTGTCGAGAGTTGGTAAGTTCTAGTTAGTATTATGTCCTCAGAATCTCCCCCGTGTCCCCAAGCCCCTCGGTGAGACTCTCTCGACCGCTTTATGATTTCCTCGTTGCTTAATGGGGGAGTCGCTAACTCCTGACGAAGCAAATCGTCTAGGCGTTGGTTGCTTTCGGATGTTTCTTTTTCGAGCGCATCCGGTGCGTCATTTTTTTTCACCTTTTTTCCTCCGGAACCTCATGTTTGCTGAAGCCTTCAGTGTAGCTAGCAACTTGGGACTGCGTGCAACAGTATCGCTGTCAATTTCTTCGGAAAGTCTTTCATATGATTTTTTAACTCTCGCCAGCACAGCCTAGATGTCAGTGTCGGTTGGTTCCGATATGTCGGCCAAGGTTGCGATTTTTGCAAGGGGAGGATTAGCCATGCCAGCCTTCTCGACCGCGATCTCCGATGCAACGTAAAACTTCAAGTTTCGCTGCATTGCGCGACTTAGCCCCACTTTACGCAGATAAAACTCTACGGCCCTCATCAATTTAAAAACCCGCCAATACGCTTGCATCGAGTATGTTCCCGCCCCGAAAATTGAGGCGTAACGCACGTCACCTTTCGAATCCTTGAAATGGTCACCGGGACGCGCACGAGCATCGTCAGGCCGCTGCAACAGTACGGCTATGACTGCTTGAGCGACCTTTCCGGGGCTTACAATGGCCTTCACTGACTTGCCCTGATCCCGATAAAACCCTTTTCGGCGATCATAAAACATCCCTTGTTTTTTGAAAAACTCCTCAATGTTCCGATGAATTTGATCAGTCATCCGCAACTGGCTTGGCGGCATTTTATTCTGACTATTTGTCGCCTTATTGATCTGCGACTGCAAAGCAGAATCGTCCGCTTCAATAACTCTAACCAAAACGAACCTATTATCGTCGGCGTCACCATTTTTAGAGAAGAAATTGAAAATCTCTCTAGATGTCTGAAATCCGTTGACAATCTGCGGGTCTTGAATGCTTACGCGTTTAGATGCCTCTTGGGTTAGCTTTGGAGTGGTGATTGTTATGCCGTTATTAAGCAGCCAGAAATTATTAGAATGATCGCCGCTAAGCGACGCGGCAATCTCTTGATTTACGGCAACATCATGATAGCCTTGCACATTGGATTCAAAATATCGCTCGGCCAGAAGCCCCGGCTCATCCTCAATGAAATCCAGATAATCTTTCAATCTAACGAGGCCTACAGAGCCTTCGTCGGTGTTCGTTGGAGTGTCAGACCATTTTAATGTTTTAGACTTTGGCGGACGTTTTTGGACCTGTGCCCAAAGCTTCGCCGCGCCGACGAAGTGGAACGTAGAATCCGCACTCGAAACATGCTGCTTTGCGCGATCTGTCACGCGCTGACCGGATTGTTTCGCGTAATCATCAGGCGTCATGTCGCTGCCTGTGATGTAGAAATAATCGATCTGAACTTCAGGGGAGTCACCGGCGACTTTGATCCACTTGTCTTTCCAAGTTCCCATCGCCGAGACCACGCGGCTGTTATACCGCTCGCCAAAACTGTTGGCGCGCTTTGTCAGGTCAAAAAATCATCGGTTAGCTCAAGAAACTTTTCAATTTCCGTGGGCTGAAAACCGCCAGTTTCCTTGACTTGCAAGAACAGAACTCGAATTTTAGAAACACTGCCAGCGGGTAGCGATGTGGTATCTGTCACCAGCGGCCTCTGATTGGCAAGGATGAATATACCATCGGCACCGCCGTCATTTCCTCCATCAGTGATACCTGACAACAGCTCATCATCATCGAGCTGATATGGCTTCACGTACTGCTCAAGGCAGTAATAAAGCCACGGACTACACTCTGTCAGGCCAGCACCCCGCCCTTCCTTCCATGCGTCGAAGTTTGCTTGTAGAACTACGGCATCATTTTGCGACATGCACGGGACCCCCATCGGCAGTTTCAATCCGACACTGCGCGGAATCATACGTAGCTGTAAAGCCCTGTCGGTCGCAGGGCTGCACCCTCGCTTTTCCTGTTCTATCCTTTTCCGCTTTCCATTCCTTTCACATGGACGCGGGGCAATCATTCCTTCCTATCCGATTCCTCGGTACGTCAGGTGTATAATTGCCAACAAATAACCATGTAGGTAAAAACATCTTGACATCGTAACGCCGATGTGGCAAATATTGGGCGTTATTATACTTCCCATACCCAAAGGACTCGCAGTCCCCGAAAGGAGGTGCTAAGTGAGTTGGTCTGATGCGCAAATTCGAGCGCGTAACCAGTCGGCACCTATAAAGGATGTAATGCGATTTCACCTAACCTACCGAGGGCCGTTGTCTGCAAGCGCAAGCTCACCAAAGGGAGCGGAAATATCTGCAATCCGTTCCGAGATTAGCCCACAGCTAGAGGCATTGTGGCAGACTCATCCTGCTTTGGAAGTTTTGGATCAGCAGGGTTGGGTTAGCCCAATTGGCAACAACGCTGGATCAATTTCTGTGGCGGGCAGGAAGCTATCACCCAAAAAAAATGGGCAAGCTTATGAAAGGTAGTATGGAATATTTGGCAGACTTTATTGTGGTTGACGACAGTCGATATAAACCTTTGGTTAGAAAATCACTTCACCTGAATTGCGAGCTTTCCATACTGTTTCTTCGGCAACAAGACCCCGGAGAATTAGTTTCGCAAGGGGGAGATATCGACAATCGTATCAAAACGTTATTGGACGCACGAAGAATGCCAAGCGTACATGAGCACTGCCGCAATTCGCCACCCGAGTGCGATCTCTTCTGCTTAATGGAAAGCGACACCTTAGTTTCGGCGTTGAGTGTCAACACGGACAGGCTTCTTACTCCTCTTACGCAAAAGGACAATTAAGTTCAGCTTGTTATTGAGATGTCACTCAGTGTTCTAAGGGTGAACAGTGCTAATGTTTGCCTGCTTTGACTTTACCCATTAGTTTTTCAAACGACTTATCCGCTTCGATGGGGTTTAGTTCGCCAGCGGCTACGAGATCGGCGACGGTTTTTTGGAACCGCTCGCTTTGCTCCTCTTGGCTTTCCTGATTTTTCTTTTTGGGCATCATTCCGCACTAGCTGTTTGATAGGTGAGGCGCCTGTCAACGGTACCAGACAACAGGGTATCGGCACGGTCAGCGTCGTTATAACCCAAGGCGATGCGGTTGCTATAGCGGAAGTCAAATTCAGCCAGATAGCGATGCAGATGCTTTTCGCCGCAGAACTGATAAACGCCGCGCATCCCACGCTTAAAGATGCTGAAAAAGCCTTCCACAGTGTTGCTGTGAACGTCGCCACGGACATATTCACCACGACCGTGGGTGGTATGGCCATGCTCTGCAAATTCCTTGCCTAGCTTCCAATAGACCCGCGCTTCATCGGTCATAAGTCGCGCTTCCCGCGAGATATTATCGCGGACAATCGGATGAATTTCACCGGCAAGAGGGCCGTCAATCGAGAACGAACGAACCTTGCCGCTGGAACGGTCCAACAGGGTCAGGACAGTCATTTTGTGGGCGTGGCTCCAACGCTTAGGGGCAGCGCCTTCTTTGGTCCCGATGTAGCATTCGTCAACTTCAACCGCGCCACCCTCAACACCGAACGGCGCAAAGTCACCGGACCGCATAGCTTCCCGAATGCGATGCGACATAAACCATGCGGTTTTAGGAGTGACGCCTAGGATGCGATGAAGCTGGTTGCTGGAAATACCCTTCTTGCTACCGGCAACCAGATACATAGCCTGCAACCACATATGCAAAGGAACGTGGCTGCTTTCAAAGATGGTCCCGATGCGCACGGTAAAGGGCTTACGGCACTGATAGCATTTATGAAGGCCAATGCGGGTGGACTTGCCGCCCATTTTACCAATGCGGTCAAAGCCGCCACAGTGAGGGCAGATAGGGCCTTCTGGCCAAACCAGCGCTTCCACGTATGCAAATGCGGCTTCTTCGTTGTGAAAGTGCGGTGCTGATAGGGCGGATGCCATGACTTCTTACTCCTTATGGTTTAACCCGTAAGGTTTTGCGTGGGTATGTCAAGTATAATAACGCCCAAAACCCTTGCCGGATTGTTTTCGATACGGAAACTCAACCCGGACACAAACTGGCGAAAATCGTCATAGATGCGCGCCCTCCAGAAATTATTCACGTCTTGGCTGGTGAACTCATCTACCAATTGCGTTCCGCGCTCGACCAGACTGCTGTTGCGTTCGCTCGATTGAGTAAGGGCCCCACTAAACCCAAGAACGTCCATTTTCCTACCGGCGACGGATTCAAGGGTTTCGTTGCTTCCTGCAAAGCTTTCAATCGACCCAAGGCCAAACTCGTTGGCAACCTGCGCCACTTCGACTGCGATCTGCGAAAGGCCATTCTCCGCACAAAGCCTTACGACGGAGGGGACGAAGTTCTCCGCAACGTTTTCCTTATGGCGAACATCGACAAGCATATGGAACTCATCGCCATCAACACGAAGGGAGCACTCAAGGGCCTCAATGATTTTTCCTTCTACAAGGGTGGCATTATCTTTTCTGATCCCGCCGACCTGAATAAAGGCGCAGTGTTTTCCGATATGCCTCTGGATGGCAGCATCACCCCAAAAAGTCCCAATGCAAAGATAAACGTCGCCGGACATATAACGCTCGGCGATGTTAGCCCATCCCTGCATGGCAAACCTCTTGTACCCACCTTGGCAGCAATGGTCAAAGAAGTCAGGAGTGCGCACGACAGCTTTGAGAATATCCTCATCGACAGGGGAGATATGCCCCCCCGCACTGTTTACATGAGGAAAATTTTCAACGGGTAGAGAGTCCAGCCTGTCACACACAGTTTCCCTGTCAGGTTCAAGCTGCTTTGTCATCTACCCAATCCCCTAGTATCAGCTTATGCTTCCTGGATCGAGCTACCCGCATTTGTGACGGTGACGTGGCGATTACCGCCTGCTCCGCCCAGCAATTCCACCTGATGATCCGCGCCGCAGACGGGTGGGTGCACAGCCATGCAGGCCTGCGCAAAGTCGTTCACACCCCCGGCGCATCGCCTTGGCCTATCGTCGCTATGCGGCGGATGATTGGAGATTGAGATGGCAACGGTAATCCTTTCTGCCGTCGGCACCTATTTTGGCGGGCCGATTGGCAGTGCGGTTGGTGCTGCGATAGGTCAGCAGATCGACCGCGCAATCATCGGCGGCGGAAAGGCGCGCGAAGGCCCACGCATCAAGGAACTGGATATCCAGACATCCAGCTATGGCACGCAAATTCCTGCTATTTTCGGAGCGATGCGCGTGGCGGGGACCGTAATCTGGTCAACCGACCTGATCGAGACACGCAGCAAAAACGGCGGGGGCAAGAACCGGCCTGCCACAATCAACTACAGCTATTCAGCCAGCTTTGCCGTCGCGTTATCCAGCCGTCCAGTAGCGCGGATCGGCCGGATTTGGGCCGATGGCAATTTGCTGCGCGGGGCGGCGGGCGATTTCAAAAGCGAGACGAACTTTCGTTTTCACAATGGTTATGGCGATCAGCCGCTCGATCCATTGGTATCGTCTGCCGAGACCAGCGGTCGATGCCCCGCGCATCGCGGGCTGGCCTATGTGGTCTTTGAAGAATTTCAGCTCGCCGATTTCGGCAATCGCATCCCATCGCTTACGTTTGAGCTTTTTGAACGCGAAACGCCCGTTCCGTTGATGGCAATCGCCCGGGCAACATCGGCGGGGTCGATAACGGGGGCGAGCGCGTCTCTCCTTGCCGGATATGCAGCGCAAGGTTCCGACTGCCGATCCGCGCTTGAGCCTCTATTTGCCGCTCTGCCTGTGCTGATCAGGCCAGCAGACGACAAAATGGCTGTGTCCGATTGGAATGCAGCCGATCCGATAAATGCACTTATCGATCCAGCAGTTTCTGATGGCAAAAGTCAAAGCGACCGCCCGAGCCAATCCCGCGAGGCAAACAACCGCGCGCCATCCTGTCTGTCGATCCGCCATTACGAACCACAGCGCGACTTTCAAACCGGCATTCAGACTAGCCGGTCAGTCGGTAGCGGACGGACCGAGTTGCAACTTGACCTTCCCGCCGCACTTGATGCCTCGGCTGTGCGCACCCTTGCCGACCTGCAATTGCTTCAACGACGGCGCGGTTTGAACGGGTATAAAGCTTCGCTGCCAATAGGTGACATAGCGGTTTTGGCAGGGAACAGACTGTTGGTCGGCAATGCCAGTTCGGCATTACGCATCGTTGAGGTTGAGCATCAACGCGGTATTGAGCGCGTTACCGCGCGCGAATGGGCGGATAACGTTTTTACAAACGCTGGTGCTGATCCCGGTCGTAGTTTGCCGGATGCCGATCTTGCTATCGGGGAAACGCGGTTGATCCTGGCGGATCTGCCGGCGTTTGGCACAGAAGACCCCGGCCGCGCCACAATTGTTGCCGCCGCCGCTGGAACGGGCGCAGGATGGAGGCGAGCGGCGTTGTCATTTGTCGACGAGGACAGAATTGTCGATTTGGGCGGGACAAAAGGCGTTGCTGTTATCGGACATCTGTTGACGGAACTGCCCCCACACACCGCTATGCTAGAGGACAGGTTGAATCAGCCAATCATCCGCTTGCTGCACGATCAAATGATTTTGCCCGCAGGATCGGGTGACCCAAAAAGTTTTGATGCACCATCATTGTGGTTAAACGGCGAAATCGTCCGTTATGGCAATGCAGCGAAGATTGGCGCTGGGGAATATCGGCTAAGCGGTCTGTTACGCGGCTGTTTTGATACTCAACTTAGGATGCCGCACCCGCCGCAAGTTGATATGTTCCTGATCGAAGTGGAAAGCCTGTTGCTGCTCGATTTGGTGCCAACGCCGATTGAGTCGGAGTTAAACTTGGCGACACAGGGGGTCGGCGATGCTGAGCCTGTTGCGCAGTCCTTAGTTGTAAGGGGCAATGCCGTTGTCCCTCGCAGGCCGGTCCATGGTGTGATTGAGCGCCTCGAAAGCGGCGACATTTTGTTGAAATGGCAACGGCGCGACCGGCTGGCTCATCATTGGGCTGACGGCGCGGATATGCCAAACAGTGAAAGCGTGCTGGCATTCGTAATCGAACTCTATGTTGCTGGCGCGAAGATTGCGACGTGGAGCACAGCCAAGTGCACTCTGATCATCACAGCATCCGAAATGGCAATTTTAACGATCACGCCCGGCGCGATCCTTATGTTCCAGATCGTGCAAGAGGGCCGCTTTGCACGGTCGCCGCCGGTTATTTTAGAGATCAGTGCATAGCTAAAAATACCAATTTAATCAATAGGATAATTTGAGGAACAAGATATGCCAGATGATGCAACACGGCGGCATTCGCTACCCAATCTTTATGTTGGGCAATCGCAAAAAGAACTGACGCATAATGAAGCGTTAGTTCGCATTGATGCGTTGCTCCATCCCGTTGTAGAGGCCAAGGTGTCGGCACCACCCACCGGTTTGACCGACACCAGTGATGGTTTGTGTTGGTTGATAGGGAACAGCGCGACAGGGCCTTGGTCTGGGCGAACAGGTCAAATTGCGCGCTGGTCTGGCGGTAGTTGGCGCTATTTACAGCCAGTTGTTGGTATGACCATTTGGCTTGTTTCAAACAACATCAGACTATTTTACATTGCAGGGTCCTGGATCGAACAAATCGCCATTCCTGATCCCGTCGGCGGGGCGACAGTCGACGCCGAAGCACGCGCTGCGATCGTCGCGATCCTGGGACATTTACGGCAGATTTCCAACATTCCTTGATGATAGCCGCTAAGGCCACACCATATACGCTTGGGCATCGCTCTAATCAGTCGCGGGCGCATCAGAAATGCCCCCCAAATCAAGTAGTTTCTTTCAAAAGGCGACATTTCAGCAACAGTTTAGGTGCAATGTGCGCTTGCAACGCGAAGTCAGAATCGGTATTGGCTAAGTCCGGTTTTTCATCCTTAAGAAAGAAAAGGGGATTATTGATGCGTAAGTTAGCAATTGGTCTAGCACTCGCCTCCACTGCTCTGGCTTCACCTTCCATGGCCCGCGATGGTCAATGGTATGTCGGTGTTGACGGCGGTGTGATGCTAGTTGAGGATCTTGAACTTGATATTGGCGCTGCTCCTATTGAAGGCGTCGCGAATACAGATACAGGGTATGATTTCGGCGGCGTAGTCGGTTATGATTTCGGTGGTTTCCGCCTCGAAGCAGAAACCAGCTATCGCGAAGCCGACCTGCGGAGCTTTTTCAGCTCAGTTGCCGCTATTCCTAGCGGTGCAGGCTTAGGCCTATCGGGTCCAGGATTAAAGAAAACTGGCGGCGACGTGAATGCTCTTAGCTTCATGGTCAACGGTATGTTCGATTTTGGTGCAGACGACGGCCTTCAGGGCTTTGTTGGCGCCGGTATCGGTGTCGCTCGCGTCGATGTGCAACAGCAGTTTGCTGCGCCATCGTGGCTTGATGATTCGGACACAGGTCTTGCATGGCAAGCACTTGCCGGTATCCGCGCTCCACTTAGCGACAGCTGGGACGCTGGATTGAAGTATCGCTTCTTCAACGCGCCAAATGTTGACTTAGTTGACCGTCTTGGCCGCGACGTAAGCACACGCTTCCGTTCGCACAGCTTGATGGGCAGCCTCGTTTATAACTTTGGTGGCGAAGAAGTCATCGAAGTTGTTGAACCACCAGTGATGGCGCCACCACCGCCAGTTATGGCACCACCGCCACCACGCCCAGCGCCACCACCGCCACCACGCGTAACTTGCAACACTGGTCCGTACATTGTCTTCTTTGATTGGGACAAATCGAACCTGTTGCCAGCCGCAACCTCGGTGCTTGATAACGCCGCATCGCAATATGCGAACTGCGGTAACGCACGCGTCATGCTTGCCGGTCACGCCGATAAGTCGGGCTCGGACAAGTACAACGTCGGTCTTTCGCAGCGTCGTAACGCAGCCGTCCGTGGGTACCTTGAAACCAAGGGTATCACCGATGGCGCGATTTCGACTGAAGCGTTCGGCGAATCGGCTCCTCTGGTCCAGACCGCCGATGGCGTTCGTGAACCTCAGAACCGCCGTGTCGAAGTAACTTATGGCCCAGGTTCGGGTAACTAAGTTTCACTCTGATAATAAAAAAGGCCGGTCTTTTGACCGGCCTTTTTTTATGTCCATTATTGCCCCGCGTAGGACACGCTTAGCCATCATGCGGCATTGGCCACGATGCCATCGCTATTGCCCTTTGCCGCAATCAGCAGCCTTGCCTCCAATGCCCGGATTCTTGGCTTAGCCTCAATTTTTCCACCTAATAGGTCAGTCACATAAAATGTGTCGACAGCGCGTTCACCATACGTGGCGATATGCGCGCTGTGCAATGTTACCTTCGATTCGAACAACGCCTGCGCAAGATTGTTAAGCAGCGCCGGTCGATCAGCCGCGTTGACTTCTAATACGGTAAATCGGTTTGATGCGACATTATCAACGAAGACCGATGGCGCGATCGGAAATGCTTCGGCGCGCCTGCGGGGTGCCGCTTTGGCATCGAGCCGCGATACTAAAGTGCTGCGATTGACTAACGCTTCCTTGATTGCCTGTTTCAGCCGCTCGATCTGGCCAACCTCTTGAAAGGGTCGCCCAAACGGGTCTTGGACAAGGAAGTTGTCTAGCGCCATGCCGTCGGTGCTGGTGTGCACACGGGCGTCGATAATATTGCCACCGGCAACATGGATTGCGCCCGCGATGCGATAGAATAATCCCGGGTGGTCAGCTGCTAGAACTGTAATCAGTGTCGCTCCGCGTTCGGGATAGAAACACGCGTCGATAGAAAGCCCAGAACCGTCATCATCAATCAACAGCCGTGCGTTACGCGCAATGATGTCACTCGGTTCCGCGATCCAATACGGTCCAGGCAATCGCTTTGCGAGCATAGAAAAGGCGCTTGGTGATATTCCTAGCTGCTGTGAAAGAATCTCTCGCTTCGTGTTGATCCGCTCATCCCGCCCGCGCTGCTTGTGACCTAGCCGCAAAACTTCCTCAGTCGCTTCAAACAGATCAGACAGCAATTGCCGTTTCCAGCTATTCCACACACCTGGCCCAACCGCCCGAATATCAACGACAGTCAGAATTAGCAGCAGCCTCAGCCGTTCAGCAGACGCCACGACATGCGAAAAATCGAGGATCGTTTTGAAATCAGAAAGATCGCGTTTGAACGCGGTTGCCGACATCAAAAGATGCTTCTCCACAAGCCACGCTACAGTTTCGGTTTCGGCATCGCTTAGGCCCAAACGTGGGCATAGGTTTCGCGCCACTTCCGCACCCAACACACTGTGATCTCCACCGCGTCCCTTTGCGATGTCGTGCAACAAAACAGCGGCGTACAATACCCGGCGGCTGACAATTTGCCGGATAACCGCTGTCGACAAAGGATGGTCTGCTTTGTGATCGCCGCGTTCAATTTCGGCCAATAAACCGATGGCGCGGATGCTGTGTTCGTCCACTGTATAGTGGTGATACATATCGAACTGCATCTGCGCGACGACGCGTCCAAAATCGGGGACAAACCGGCCAAAAACAGTAGCTTCGTTCATCCAGCGGAGCACTGTTTCGGGATCGCGCGGCGACGTTAAAACATCAAGAAATAGCGCGTTGATCGCAGGATCATTGCGGATTTTATTGTCAATCAGCCGCGCATCACGCCGCGCCGCCCGCATCGCAAGCGGATGGATTTCTAAACTGAAACGGTCCGCCAGATGGAATATCTCGACCATTCGCCCGGGTTGTTCAGCGAAAAAATCGTCATTTGGCAGTGCCAGACGCCCACGATCCAGCGTAAATCCGTTCAGCTTGCGCGGACGACGCGACAAGCTTGGAAGGAAACGGCGTCCCTTTTTTCCCATAGTTTCGTCGAGATGCGCAAGAAATAGCCCAGTCAAATCGCCAACAGTTTTGGCGTTGAGAAAATAGAACTGCATGAACCGCTCAACTGCTGAACGGCCTGGCCGGTCGGCAAAGCGCATCCGTTCCGCCACTTCGCGTTGCAAATCAAACGTAAGCCGATCCTCGCCGCGTCCTGCCAGATCATGCATGTGACACCGCACTGACCACAGGAAATTTTCGGCGCGTTCAAACTTTCTATATTCGTCCGCTGTCAACAGCCCGACATCAACCAAAGCTGCTGGCGTGCGCACGCGGTGCGCATATTTGCCAATCCAATACAGCGTGTGCAGATCGCGCAGCCCACCTTTGCCATCTTTGACATTGGGTTCCACAACATAGCGGCTATCGCCCATTTTCCGATGCCGCTCATCGCGCTCCGTCATTTTCAGCGCGACGAATTGCGGCGCAGTTTTGCCGACGACTTCGGTCCAGAACCTGTTAGCCGCCTCGTCATAAACCTCGCGGTCTCCCCAGACGAAACGGCTCTCCAACAACGCGGTTCGGATAGTCAAATCCTCAGCCGCCATCTTAACTGTTTCGTCCAGTGACCGGCTCGATTGGCCTATTTTCAATCCGAGATCCCACAACAGATATAACGCTGCCTCAACAACCTGTTCGGTCCATGCTGTCCGTTTATATGGTGTGACAAAAGCGATATCGACGTCGCTAAACGGCGCCATTTCGCCGCGTCCATAGCCACCAACGGCCAATATGGCTATTCGCTCCGACACTGTGCGGTTGTTAATCGGGAACAGATATTGGACAACATAGTCGTAGATCAGGCGCACCAGTTGATCGACAAGAAACGCTTGCTCCTGCGCCGCACGATACCCTTTTGATGGATGCGCGCGCAGCCGGTTGGCAATTTCTGTCCGGCCAAGCGCCAGCGCCTGCTGCAACTCCGCGACGATGGCCACGCGCGCCTGTGGTAAGCCATCACGCTGAACAATCTCATCAAACCGTTCCGCTAATGCTTTGCGGTCAATGATCGCACGTTGCTGTGCCGGACGGAGTACTTCGCGCTTCATGCTTTAACCCTTAGGAAGCATGAAGCGCATTTGCAAAGCCTCAGGCCGTTTTCGCAATCTCGTTATAGTCGCGGCGTAGCGTTACCCGGTCGATTTTTTGGGTGCCAAGGCGGGGTAGCGGCTCGGCAACTTGCCAGAAATGGGCTGGAATTTTGAACGGCGCAAGCTTGCTGGCAAGATATTCGCGAAGCTTTTCCGGCCCCATGTCGGCGCCTTCTTTGGCCAGATACACCATGCCCGGAACCTCACCGTAGCGGTCGTCAACGATGCCGAACACTGACAGCTCGATAATGTCGTCATGTTCATACGCCGCAGCTTCAACTTCGGGGCAGCTGATATTTTCGCCGCCGCGAATGATGATGTCCTTTTTGCGGTCAACGATGAACAGATAGCCGTCTTCGTCGAGATAGCCGATGTCGCCGGTGCGGAAATAGCCGTCCTGCGTAAACGCGGCCTGTGTCGCCTCCGGGTTGTTCCAATAGCCGTTGAAATTGGCGATAGTCCGGATGCAAACTTCGCCGCGTTCGCCCTGTGGCATACGATTGCCATCATCATCCAAGATGCCGACATCGACCAATGGCTTTGTCGCTGGGCCAGTGCTGTCGGGTTTCGCCAAATAATTCTCGGTGAAGTTACCGCAGCCAACGCCGTTGGTTTCAGTCAGGCCATAGCCCAACAACGGAAAGCTCCAGTCCATTTCCTTTTTGATCTTGCGCACATGCTCCACAGGGCGCGGCGCGCCACCGGCGGCAAAGGCGGTGCAGCTGGTCAGATCATAATTGGCTTTATTAGGATGCGTTGCAATCTCGATGCTCATTAACGGCACTCCGACGAAATAGCTGATCTTCTCCTTTTCAATCAGGCGCATCGCCTCTTCGGCATCCCATTTGGGCATCATCACCAGCTTACGACCGATCGCAAAGCTTTGCAGCACCAGCGGCACTGAGGCAGTGACATGGAACAGCGGCACGTTGACCAGAGCCGATGGTTGCGATGGCATTGCTGTGCCAACGGCCGTCAATATCTCAAAAAAGACCATTGTCTGGCCAGCATAGCTCATCGCGCCTTGCACAACGGCGCGGTGATCGGAAACAGCCCCTTTTGATTGGCCGGTAGAGCCAGAGGTATACAAAATCGTTGCGTTATCAGTCGGCTGGATCGCGGGAAGCGATGTTTCCGCGCCGCCGCCTTTGGCCAGCAAAACGCTCAAGCCAGTAAGCGGGGCGACATCATGATCGAACAACAAGACTTCGCATCCGCCAAGATCCTGCCCATCAAGCCGCGCTGCGCGTTGCTGATCCGCCAGCAAATAGCGGCAATCGACCATGCGGATGCCCTCGGCCAATTCGCCGCCCTGCCACCAACCATTGAGCAACGTTGCAACGCCGCCCGCCATGACTATGGCCATGGATGCGATGATCCAGTTTGCGGAATTGCGTGCAGCGATACCGACGCGGTCGCCAACTTGCAGGCCGTAGCCGTCCACTAACCCGCCCGCCAACGCACGTGCTGCTGCATGGCATTCGCCGAACGTCAGCCGTTGATCACCATCGACCAGAAATTCTTTTTCGGCATGCATCGCGCAAAAGCCATCAAGATAGTCGCGCAGATTGGCTGGAGCTTTGGTCAGATAAGGCATTTGATGCCCGTATTTCTCGATATATCCAATCGACAGCGGGCCATCCGCAGTTGTTAGTCTGGCCACTGTCGCCTCGATCGCCCGATCCAGATCGGTTGCCATTGCGAATCTCTCCTTTTTGTTTTTTCTCTTGTGTCCTAGACGCTATACGAACGCAATCGTCGGAGGGAAATGAGTTTGAGTTTGGAAATCCTAGCAGCCGCACCTGATTTTGTGCGCATGTCTGAGCTTGGGCTTAGCCCGGTGTTGTTTGAAATCGGTTTTTTCAAACTACGCTGGTATTCACTTGGCTATCTGTTTGGCATCATGCTTGGCTATTGGATGCTACTAAAGCTGATTTCAAAGCCGGGCGCACCGATGTCGCGCGTTCATGCCGACGATATGATCCTGTATGCAACGCTGGGGATTATCCTTGGCGGGCGGCTTGGTTATATCCTTTTCTATCAGCCTTCGATCTTTGCCAACCCGCTGGATATTTTTAAGCTGTGGGAGGGTGGAATGTCGCTGCATGGCGGCACACTTGGTACGATATTTGCGATTTGGCTGCACAGTCGCCGGTTCAAACTGTCGTTCTTACGTGTGTGCGATTATGTTGCCTGTACCATTCCGTTCGGGCTGTTCCTGGTGCGCTGCGCCAACTTCATCAATGGCGAGCTGTGGGGGCATGAAACCGACGTTGCCTGGGGTGTTATCTTTGACACCAGCGGCGCTGCTGCGGGCCTGATCCCGCGTCACCCCAGCCAGCTGTATGAAGCGGCGACCGAAGGCTTGCTGATGGCCGCGATCCTATGGCCGTTATTCTTCAAAACCCATGCGCGGTATAAGCCGGGCTTTCTGTTCGGCATGGCGGCCTTGATTTATGGCGTTTCGCGCTTCCTGATCGAATTTGTCCGCGAACCCGATGCGCATCTGGTCTCTGTTGTCGAGCAAACCGGTCTGAGCATGGGGCAATGGTTGACGGTGCCGATGATCGTCATTGGACTGTATCTGGTGTTGACGGCATCGGGGCGGCGGCAACGAGTCGAACCCTTTGTCGGGGCCGATAGTGTCGCATGAGATTTCACCACTTGCGGCGCGTCTCGCTAAGCAGATAGAGGCGTCCGGCCCGATCAGCGTTGCCGAATATATGCGCGAGGCCAATGCCACCTATTACGGCAAAGGCGACCCATTTGGGGCGGACGGTGATTTCATTACTGCTCCCGAAATTAGCCAGATGTTCGGCGAGCTGGTTGGGCTATGGTTAGCCGATATGTGGTTGCGCAGCGGCAGCACAGAGGGCGTAAACCTTGTCGAGCTTGGTCCGGGCCGCGGAAGTTTGATGGCCGATGTCTTGCGCGCGACCGCGAAATTCGGCTTTGCGCCAGCGGTGCATTGTGTCGAGACCAGCGATGCGTTGCGGAGCGTCCAGCTGCGTAATGTGCCGAACGCGATCCACCATTACAGCCTTGAAACATTGCCCAGAACCGGGCCGTTGGTGGTTATTGCCAATGAGTTTTTCGACGCTTTGCCAGTGCGGCAATATGTCGCTACGCATTCCGGCTGGCGTGAACGTGTTGTTGCGCGTGATCGGGGAAGTAAGTTCATGGCGATGCCCGGCACGCGGGCCGTTGACCATATGATCCCAGCGGATATCCGCACTGCGCCCAGCCACAGCATCTATGAAACATCGCCCGATACCAGCGAAATGCTATTTGAACTGTCGCGGCGGTTGCACGATCAAAATGGCGCATTGCTGGTGATTGATTATGGCTATGTGCTGCCGGGCCTAGGCAGCACGTTGCAAGCGGTGAAGGCGCATGACTATGCCGACCCGTTCGACAATCCCGGCGAGCATGATCTGACCGCGCACGTAAATTTCCCCGAAATCGTCAACCTTGCGCGGATGCAGAATTTGCGGGTGAACGGTCCGGTGGAACAAGGGCGCTGGTTGCAGGCGTTGGGCATCGACATGCGCGCTCAGCAGCTTGCGGCAAGCGCGCCCGAACGTGCGGACGATGTGCAAGAAATGCGCGACCGGTTGGTGGAACCTGCGCAGATGGGGGCTCTGTTCAAAGTGCTGGCACTATCGTCCGAAAACTGGCCCGAGCCAGAAGGTTTTGCGTCCGCTGTTTAGCCGGAAGCGGCCAACCAAGCGGCAATGTCGCTGGCCACAACATTGGCCGCATCGTTCAACGCGGAACCGGCAGCGCCAGCTTTCACTTCCGACACAGCCGAGCGCGCCTCAAACCGCTTTTTCTCGATTGCTTTGCCGTTCTGCAGACGGACTGCGTCGTAAATCACGACCGCCTCGTTACGCGTGGCATCGACGCCGAATTCCAGCAATGTACCGGCCAAATAATGCTCGGCCTTACCGCCTGCATCAACCTGGTTGAGGACCAGCCGGTTGTTCTTTGCCGATATAGTTTCCATCAACAGCATTTGCATCAACCGCGCTGGTTTATCAGCCCAGACGGCGTCCTCAAGGTACGCAATATTGCTGCCGTCAATCTGCACCGGCACACGGTTTGTTTCCAGCTTGCGCGGCACTTCAGGGATCAGGATGACTAACGCATCCTTGGCCGCGCCGCGTTGCATCGTACCGCCAGCGACGGCGGCGGCGGGCGTCAGCACCAGCATCGACGGCGGCACTTTACCACCCAGATTGACGCAAGCGCCAAGTGCCAGCGCGAGCGAAATCGGTAGCAACAGCTGTCCGGTCTTCATCGTGCGTCCCTTTCGTTGCATCATTTTTTCGGCTTATAATCCGGCAGTTCGGGTGCCGACACCAGCCCGCCGACGCCTTGTTGATCAAGGCGCTCGGTTACGTTTTTCAACGACGATGCCAGTTGCCGTAAATCGCGCGCAAGCATGTTGATTTCAGGCAATGTCTGCGTGTTCAGCGTCTGGATCGCCGGGCTTGTGCTGTTGATCGCACCTTCCAACGCCGACAGGCTGCCATTGGCGGCAGCAAGCGTTTTGCGCAGCTCGCCCATCATCGGCTTGCCCTCTTCGTTAAGCAACGCGTTGGCGTTCGTTGACATCAAAGCAAGCTGATCCGCCGCCAATCCGGCCTTGGCCAGAGTGTTGCGCGATTCCTGAATCGCGGCCTGCAGGTCGGGCGCTTGCGACGCCAGCGATCCGGACAATGTTTCGACATTGACCAGAATTTTCTCAATCGATTCCTGATTTTTATCGGACAAGATATTGGTCAGACGCTCGGTCAGTGTCGATAGCCGTTCGAGCAACAACGGTGCATTGTTCAGCAATTCGCCGAGCGCGCCCGGCTTGGTCGGAATTACTGGCGCCCCGGCAGGACACACCGATTTGGGGTCCACTGCCGGGCAACTGATCCGCGGCGCACCTTTGATACCGCCATCAAGCTGGATTTCGGAAACGCCGGTAAACCCAACGCCGCTGATCGTTGCCGCTGTGCCTTCGCGGATAGGGATTTTCGCATCAATCGAAATGCGCACGCGGACAAAATCGGGGTCTGGGCCCCACAGCTTAATCTCTTTGATTTGCCCAACCGGCACACCGGAAAAGGTTACGCCTGACCCTTTGGCAAGGCCATTGACCGACTGTTGAAAGAAGATGTCGTATTCCTTTTTCACGCCATCGGCGGTGCGCGAAAGCCATATCGTAAAGCCCGCCAAGACCGCCAGCAGCAGCAATGTCACAGCACCCACAAGGATATGATTGGCTTTGGTTTCCATCGTGGTGCCCTTATGGCCTTTTGACGCTTAGCTTGTCCACGGCCTATTTCTGCCGCCGGTCATGCGGACGCGCAGCACGACCGCGTGGTCCAGAGAAATACTCATGTATCCACGGATGCTGTGTCGCGAGCAGGCCTTCGATGCGGTCGATGGCAATCACCTGATGATCAGCCAAAACTGCTACGCGATCACAGATGGCGTAAAGAGAATCTAGGTCGTGGGTTATCAGAAACACTGTTAGGCCCAATGTTTCTTTCAGGCTCAGCGTCAACGCATCAAACTTCGCTGCACCAATCGGGTCAAGGCCCGCCGTCGGCTCGTCAAGAAACAACAGTTCCGGGTCCATCGCCAATGCTCTGGCAAGTCCAGCACGTTTCTTCATCCCGCCCGATAATTCGGACGGATATTTGTGCGCGGCGTCTTGGGGCAGGCCACTCAAATGGATTTTATACCGCGCCAATTCATCAAGCATCGCGCGCGAAAAATCGGGGTAAAATTCTTTCAGCGGAACCTGCACATTTTCCATGACGGTCAGTGTTGAGAACAAAGCCCCGCCCTGAAACAATACCCCCCAACGCCGCCGGACATCAGTCGCTTCATCCTCTTCTTTGCCGCGCATCGATTCGCCAAAAACGCTTATCTCGCCCGCCTGCGGTTCTTGCAATCCGATGATTGATCGCATCAGCACAGACTTGCCGGTGCCCGACCCGCCAACAACGCCCATAATTTCGCCCGGCATCACGTCGATGTTCAGATCGTCGTGAATAACCTGATCGCCAAAGGCGTTGTGCAGCCCGCGCACAGAGATGATCGGTTCGGCCATCAATCCCAACCAACAAAGCTGAAGAACACCGCAAAAAACGCATCGAGGACAATGACGAGGAAGATCGCCTGCACAACAGCGGCGGTAGTTTTCAATCCGACCTCTTCGGAATTGCCCTGCACCCGCATCCCTTGGAAACAGCCCGCCATCGCGATGATCGCACCGAATACGGGCGCTTTGATCATGCCGACATAAAAGTCGGTAATCGGGGTGACTTCGCGGATACGCTGCACAAATGTCGCAGGCGGAATATCGAGCGCGATCCAGCACAAAAGCCCGCCGCCAGTGATCGCCACGATAGACGAATAAATCCCCAGCAAGGGCATCATGACGACCGTTGCCAGAACGCGCGGGATAACCAGCGCCTCGGTTGGAACCACACCAATAGTGCGCATGGCGTCAATTTCTTCGGTAATTTTCATCGTGCCGATTTGCGCAGCAAAGGCAGAACCAGACCGCCCCGCGACCATAATCGCAGTCATCAGGATACCCAGTTCGCGCAAAGTCAGCCGCCCAACAAGATTGACCGTAAAGACCTCCGCCCCAAATTGCCGCAACTGCACTGCGCCTTGCTGCGCAATCACAATCCCGATCAGAAAACTCATCAGCCCGATGATGCCCAATGCGCGCACCCCGACCATGTCGAAATGCTGGACCACTGCATGAATGCGGAATCGGCGCGGGTGTAGGATCAGCTCAAAGATCGCTTTCACAATCTGGCCGATAAAGCCGATGAATTGCAGGAATGTGGTGAATGCCTCAACCGCCGCTTCGCCAACCTCGTTGACCAGCCACAGCAATCGCGGAACAGATGGAGCGGCCACCGCAGGCTGTGCATCAACGCCGCTGACCGCCGCGATCAGTTTTTGCGCGTCCTTGTCCGCGCCGGTAATCTGGGCATCATAGTCGCGCGCTGTCCGATAGATAAGCCAAGCGCCCACAGTGTCGATATGCTCGATTGCGCTGAGGTCGATACTGCCGATGGGTGCGGGCAGATCGCGCAACCGCTCATCCAGCCTGCCGATTGCGGCGATAGCCAACGTGCCACTGAAACGCAGCGACTGGCTGCCATCGGGCAGCGCCTCTTGGACAAAATCGGCTGGTTCGGCCATCCGCTCTGATTGGCCTATTACGGCCGCTTCTTCAAGGCGTGACTTACGCGGTTAAATTGGCGTCGATAAACCGTTCGGCATCCAGCGCCGCCATACAGCCTGTACCCGCGCTGGTCACTGCCTGCCGGTAAATATGATCCATCACATCGCCGCAGGCAAAGACACCGGGAACGCTGGTTTCGGTCGCTTGACCCTCGGCTCCGCCATGCACTTTGATATAGCCGCCAGCCATATTCAGATGACCTTCAAAAATGCTGGTATTCGGTTTGTGACCGATGGCGATGAACACGCCGTGCAGCGTCACGTCTTCGGTCGCGCCGTCCGCTGTGGATTTGATCCGCATTCCGGTCACGCCCATCGCGTCGCCCAGAACTTCATCCAGCGTGTGGTTCCATTTGATCGTGACTTTACCCTCTTTTTCGCGCGCAAACAGCCGGTCTTGCAGGATCTTTTCGGCCTTTAACTTGTCGCGGCGGTGCACCAAGGTCACATGGCTAGCGATATTGGCGAGATACAGTGCCTCCTCGACCGCCGTATTACCGCCGCCGATGACCGCAACGGGTTTGTTGCGATAGAAAAATCCGTCGCATGTCGCGCACGCCGATACGCCTTTGCCCATGAACGCAGTTTCGCTGGGTAGGCCCAGATATTGCGCGCTGGCCCCAGTGGCGATGATGATGGCGTCGGCGGTGTAATCCCCCGCGCCGCCGGTGATTGTGAAGGGTCGTTTTGAAAAATCGACCTTTTCGATATGGTCATTCTCGATCCGTGTGCCGAACCGTTCGGCGTGCTTTTTCATCCGCTCCATCAATTCCGGACCCATGACGCCAGCATCATCGCCCGGCCAATTGTCAACTTCGGTTGTGGTCATCAACTGCCCGCCAACTTCGATGCCGGTGACAATCATCGGCGACAGGTTGGCACGCGCAGCATAAACGGCGGCGGTGTAGCCTGCTGGCCCGGAACCAATGATGATGACAGGGGCGTGGCGATTATCGGTCATTCAAATAAATCCTTAAAGCTCTAGTCGATGCACATAAGAGCGCGCGGGCTTAGGTCCAAGCCCTTAGGGTGTTTTGTCCACAAAAAGAGGCTTCCCTTAGCGGAAAGCGCAATCTATCAGACGACCGAATTTAGCGACACTCAGGGAGCCTCAAATGCCAACCATCACCGTAATCGACCGGAGCGGAAATGCCCGCGATGTTCAGGCTGATAATGGCCTGTCGCTGATGGAAGTGATTCGCGACAATGGTTTTGACGAATTGTTGGCGCTTTGCGGTGGTTGCTGCAGCTGCGCGACGTGCCATGTTTATGTCGCGCCAGAGTTTGCAGGTAACTTGCCAGCGATGAGCGAAGACGAAAACGATCTGCTCGATTCCACTGACAACCGCGATGAGCGGTCACGCCTTTCGTGCCAAGTTCCTGTCACCGATGCGCTTGAAGGCGTTCAGGTCACCATCGCACCCGAGGATTGATCACCCGCGCAGCGCAGTCGTCATTGCCTCGGCGGTAACGGGATAACCAAAGCCATCGGGCACGCAGATGTGCTGCACGCCGTTACGCTCCTCGACATAAGTGAACAGTAGTTTCACTGGAAACTCGGCGGCATGCGCGGCGGTTGTTTCAAACCGGTCGAACTGGGCAAGGCGTTCCAAATTGCGTGTCGTCGGGAAGATTGCTTTCACTTCGCCGCGTGCCAGCCTTTCGAGGACGCCACGCGCACTATCCCAAAATAAAGCCCGGTTTTCGGTGTTGTCCACGACCGCTGGTAGATGGGCGTCACCTGCGTCTACCAGATAAAAGCGTGTATCAAACACGCGTGTCTCAAGGTTGGGCGGGCGCCAGCGTGCCCATGGGATCAGCTGGTGCAGCTTTGGCGTCCAACCGTGCGCCGCGCATATCGCCTCAAGACTTTCGCCCGCATGCAGCGCCGCGCGCGCTTCAACACAATTGGCGGCTTCGTCTATACCGCCGAGCGCGAGTGCTAGACCAGCCTCTTCAATGGTCTCACGGATCGCTGCCAACCGCGCTGCGGCTTCGTCAACTGGCAGACCGTGGTCAAAGTTCTGTGCAAAGGCAAAATCGGCCGGATCGACTTTTCCGCCGGGGAAAACCACTGCGCCTCCGGCAAAGGCCATGCTTTTGACACGCTCGACCATCAAGATGTGCGGCGGACCGCCATCGGGATCATTGCGGAAAATCACCATCGTTGCAGCAGGTGTCGCAGGCGGCATCGCTTCGCCGGTTACAGGGTGAGGCATGACTTCATTGAACATCCGATCCTTGCAGCATGATACGGGCGCAATGCCAACGTCTATTTTATCGAAGGGTTTTGGAAACCGGCGCGTCATAACGTCAAGGTTATGCGATATGCGGCTCAAACATGACGGCCCAAGCGGCCAAGACAGCGATGGAAAGCGACGACGCGAAGCTGCACTGCAAGAGCGGCGCGCCGTTGACGGCGAAATTCGCGCATTTTGGCAGCGGGCAGCGGCGATGCCAGCCGCCGAAGACGCGACCAGCAAAACGCTCTGAAGCCCCCAATTCCCGCGAAGGTAAACAATCCGCAGCGCGCCTTGCCAGCCGTCAGCCAAGCTGGCACGATATGTCTGTGTGCTGAGGAGAGGCATTATGAGTATTGTGGAAATTCTGGGGCTAGCGACCAGCGTTAGCCTGTTGTCGGGTTGGCGGATGTACCTGACGGTATTTGCGACCGGTTTGGCGATGTATTTTGGCTATCTCGATTTGCCCGAAAACTTGAAAATGCTTGAGGCGCTGGCGAACCCGTGGGTGATCGGCATCGCTGGCACAGGGGCTGTTGCCGAATTTTTTGCGGACAAGGTGGCGTGGCTCGATTCGATTTGGGATGGGCTGAATACTTTGATCCGTCCGCTGGGCGGCGCGATGCTGGCGTTGGCGGTCGTCGATGCAGGCGATCCAGTTTGGCAAGTTGTGGTGTTCCTGCTGGGTGGTGGCGCGGCGCTCGCCAGTCACGCGACCAAAGCGACAACCCGCGCGGCGGTTAATACCAGTCCTGAACCGGTCAGTAATGTGATTTTATCGACTGCCGAGGATGTGGTCACTGGCGGGCTGCTAGCACTGGCCTTCACAAATCCGATTATCGCTGCTGCTATCGCTGTGGTGTTATTGGGCTTAGTTATCTGGGGCTTGTTCAAGGCAAAGCGCGCGCTGAAGCGATTCCTAAGTCCCGAGCCGATAACGGAAAACCCGCCGCTTTAGCCAAAGCTGACGCGCAGCCCATCGATGATGAATTGCGCGGCAAGTGCCGCCAGCAAGACACCCAGCAAGCGCGTAATCACCGCCTCTGCCTTTGACCCCAGCACGCGCATGATCGGCCCTGCCGCAACCAGCGCCAACAAGGTCAAAACCAGCACCGCACCCAGCGCACTGAGCACGATGATCGAACGATCCAGTCCTTCATTCTGGCTCATCAACAGCATCACCGAAGCTATCGAGCCCGGGCCTGCAATCATCGGCATCGCCATCGGAAAGACCGATACATCCTCAATCTCTGGCGTTTCGATAATCTTTTGCGCGCGATCTTCGCGGCGCTCAGTGCGTTTTTCAAACACCATGTCGATGGCGATCAAAAACAGCATGACACCGCCCGCGATGCGGAAACTGTTCAGTTCAATATGCAACGCGCCGAGCAATTGTTCGCCGAATAACGCAAAAACCAGCAATATCCCCGCCGCAATTAAGGCCGCACGGATCGCCATGCTGCGCCGCTGCGCCTCTGTTGCGTCTTTGGTCAGACTTGCGTAAATCGGCGCACAACCCGGCGGGTCGATAACGACAAAGAATGTCACAAAGGCGGAGATAAACAAATCGAGCATCAGTTCGCCGCCGGTGCGGACACTCGGTCAGTCAACACATCGTCAAAATCGACGCCGTTCCAAAGGCGCACAGCTATGGTACGGCTTTTATCCGGACGCAGCTGCCATTCCCAATTCAGCGATTGGTCGCGCGAGAACATCGTCTTCATCTGCACACCCTCGTCAGGCGCATTGATCGGCGCGTTTGCCCGGCCTTTGCAACTGGCAACTTTAGTTTCGATGATTTCGGGCGTTGGTCGCGGCGCGGCCAAAGCATCGCCGTGATCCAGCAACCATTTCCATTCGCCTTCGCCCATTGAATTTGCGGGTAAGCGCGGGTCAGGCTTGCCCTTTTCGATCCAGAACCAAACTGTGGTGAAATAGCCGACCGTGCCATCGGGCCGCTGCCACGCGCCTGTCGTCACGCCAGTTTTGCCGTCGCACGACATGAATGCCTTATGCGGTTGCCACTTTACCGATTTTGCCGGATCGGCGCGGCCTTTTAGCCATGTCTGCGCATCGACCGCTTCGGGGACAAACATCGTTGCCTGTTTTGCCGCCGTGTCGCGAAAAGCTGTCCATTGTCCCTTTTCCTGCGCCAGCCGGTTAAAGCCGATTTCGGCAGCGACGATGGCGCTGGGGTTCGCACTTTGCGGCACAGCATTGGGACGCGGCCTTGACGGAGTGCAGGCAGAGACAACGGCGACGGCGGCGACGATTGCTAGTAAGCGCATCAGAATCCCTTCGTTTCCGGCAGACCCGCACGGCGGTTTGCCGCCAATAACGTGTTGTGCAGCAGGCAAGCGATTGTCATCGGGCCAACACCGCCGGGCACAGGGGTGATCGACCCGGCCACTTTGCTGGCGGCTGAATAATCAACGTCGCCGACCAGCCGGGTTTTGCCCTCAACTGCCGATGCCACGCGGTTGATGCCGACATCGATCACGCAGGCGCCGGGCTTAATCCATTCCGCCTTGACCATTTCAGGCCGCCCAACAGCGGCGACAACGATATCAGCGCGGCGGACGACATCGGCCAAATCCTGCGTCCGGCTGTGTGCGATTGTGACGGTGCAATTGGCCGCGAGCAGCAATTGCGCAACCGGCTTTCCGACCAGAATAGACCTGCCAATAACGACTGCATTTTTGCCCGAAAGATCATCGCCCAAAACATCGCGGATCAGCATCATACAGCCAAGCGGGGTGCAGCTGACCAATCCCGGCAAACCCGAAGCCAGCCGCCCGGCGCTAACGACATGCAAGCCGTCAACATCTTTGTCAGGATCAATCGCGCTGACAACGGCCATTTCATTCAGGTGTTTGGGCAACGGCAATTGAACAAGAATACCATCCACAGCATCATCGGCGTTTAACCGCTGCACCAATGCGACCAGTTCGTCCTGCGGCGTGTCGGCGGGTAGCCGATGTTCAAAGCTGACCATGCCAACCTCTACGGTTTGCTTGGCCTTATTGGCGACATAAACGCGGCTGGCTGGATCTTCGCCGACCAAGACCACTGCCAGCCCCGGCTTGCGACCGGCGGCGGTGGCAAATGCCGGCACTGCCGCTGCAATTTTGGCACGAAGCCCCGCTGCAAAGGCTTTGCCGTCAATGGTTGCCGCGGTGGTCATCATTGGGTGCTTATAAAGTGCCGCTGGCGATGCTGTTCGCAGCCCCTGCTAACAACAGCTGAAGCGCACGCATCCCGAAAATCAGGATAATCGGGGAAAAATCAATCATGCCGGTATCAGGCATAATCTTGCGGATGGGGCGTAAGACCGGATCAAGGATCGCGTTCAACGCTTGCCAGATTGACGCAACGACATTGTTATTCAAGCTGATGACGTTGAACGTCAACAACAGGCTCAACACAAACTGCACGATCACGACTGTCGTGACCAGATCAATCAGAAGGCCAAGGATTTGGATGAGAGCGTTCAGCATTTTTGACTCCGAGAATGGTTTTTCTGCGATTAGCCGAGCGGCGGCGCTGTATCAACTGTGCAAAACACCTATTTGTGGACGAGCGTTCCGGCCCCGCGCGCGGTGAAGATTTCGAGCAGCGATACATGCGGTACGCGGCCATCCAGAATAACCGCCGCCTCGGTGCCTCCATTGACCGCCGCAATGCAGGTTTCCAGCTTTGGAATCATCCCGCCGGTGACAGTACCATCGGCGCGCAATGCAGCGATTTGCGCAGGATTAAGGTCCGCCAGTAATTTGCCATCCTTGTCCAGCACGCCCGCAACATCGGTGAGCAAAAACAACCGCGATGCGCCGAGGGCCGCCGCAATCGCGCCCGCCATGGTGTCGGCATTGATGTTGAAAGTCTGCCCATTTTCATCAACGCCAATCGGGGCGATCACCGGAATCATGTCCGCCGCGCAAATCGTGTCGAGGATGCGCCGGTCGATGGTTTTGGGCGTGCCGACAAAGCCAAGATCCACGGCGCGCTCGATATTGCTATCGGGGTCGCGGGTTGTGCCTTCAACCTTTTCGGCAATCACAAAGCCGCCGTCCTTGCCAGAAATGCCAACGGCGCGGCCACCGGCTTGCGCTATCCAGCCAACGAGTTCTTTGTTGATCGCGCCTGAAAGCACCATTTCGGCGATCTTGGCGGTTTCTGCATCGGTGACGCGCAAGCCATCGACAAAGCTTGATTCAACACCAAGTTTTTTCAGCATCGCACCGATTTGCGGCCCGCCGCCGTGGACCACCACAGGGTTGATGCCGACCGCCTTTAACAGCACGACATCCTCGGCGAAATTGCGCGCCGCTTCGGGGTCGCCCATCGCATGACCGCCATATTTGATGACAAAGGTTTTGCCGGCATAACGCTGCATATACGGCAGCGCCTCTGTCAGCGTTTCGGCTTTGGCGAGCAGTTCTTGCATCTGGGCGGTATGGGGTGTTTGCGGGGTCATGATGCGGCGCGGGTTATGCGCTGGGCGCTGGCCCGTCAAGTTTGCGGCCCAGATTGACAACAATCGCGATGACAACGGGGATCAAAACGAACGACAAAACCACTTTGGTCAGCATCTGTCCGGCCATCAACTCGCCAATCGGGCGGACGCCGTAGAACGAGATTGTGATGAACAGCAACGTGTCGATAATCTGCGATAGGGCCGCGGCGATAATCCCGCGCACCGCCGCATAGCTGCCAGTTGCAGAGCGCAGCTTGTCAAACAACCAGACGTTTAGTGTCTGCGATGTGCCATAAGCGATAATACCCGCCAGCATCATCCGCCAGCTTTGGCCGAGAATGACAGGGAATGCCTCGATAGCTGGTGGGTACATGTCTTTGTCATGCGGCAATTGAATGATGATCAGCGACAGTAAAATCGCGCCGATTAATGGCAGAAACCCGAACCGCACCAGCCGGTTAGCGGTCTCTGTGCCGTGCAGTTCGGCTATCCCGCTGGAAATGCCAACCAGCAACAGAAACGGGAAAATTCCGGCCTCAACCGCCAACGGGCCAAGCGCGACTTGCTTTGCGCCCAAAACGCCCGCGATAGTCACCATGCCGCCGTAAAATATCGCAAACAGGAATAATGATTGAGGGATCGACGGCCCCGATTGTTGGTTGTTGGTCATGACTTTGCTCCCCTGTTTTTCTACAAGCTTACGGGTAGCGGCTATTTTCATTGGCGCAAGATGGAAGGGCGCGCTACCAAAGCTCCCAACACTTCGTCATTCCCGCGTAGGCGGAAATCCATCACCAGCCGGTCAAATTTCAGCCACCGGTGATGGCCCCCGCCTTCGCGGGGGTGACGAAATTTGGGGATAGGGGAAACAAAAACATGCAAATCCTAATGAGCTTGGGCGGAATGACGTTGATTCTGCTGATCGCGTTCATACTGTCGTCCGACCGTAAGGCGATCCGCCCACGCGTTGTGCTTTCAGCCTTTGCCTTGCAAGCGGGACTCGCCGCGTTGGTGCTCTATGTGCCGATTGGTAAAGTGATATTGCAAAACGCGTCGTTCGGCGTGTCGAACCTTTTGGGTTACGCCAATGAAGGCACGAAGTTCCTGTTCGGCGCGCTGGCAAGCGACCCCTTGGGGCAGAATTTTGCGATCCAAGCGCTGCCGGTCATCATCTTCTTTGCCGCGTTCATTTCGATCCTCTATTATCTGGGCGTCATGCAATATGTAATCCGCTGGATCGGCGGGGGGCTGCAGAAAATCACTGGCATCTCCAAGGTTGAAAGCCTGTGCGCGGCATCGAATATCTTTGTTGGCCAGTCGGAATCGCCTTTGGTGATCCGGCCCTATTTGGCGACGCTTAATCAATCTCAGCTGTTCTGTGTCATGACCGTCGGTATGGCTGGTGTGGCCGGAACAATCCTCGCCGCCTATGCCTCGATGGGAATCCGCATCGATTATCTGCTCGCCGCTGCGTTCATGTCGGCACCGGGCGGAATCCTGATGGCAAAGATGATGATGCCCGATGATCCAAACGCCCCGCCCGCCGCAGACGATCCATCCACCGCGATGGATATGGATGATGAGGAAAAGCCCGCCAACCTGATTATGGCCGCCGCACAAGGCGCGCAAACCGGCGTAAAACTGGCGGTTGCGGTCGGCGCGATGGTGCTGGCCTTTGTCGCGTTGGTCGCGTTGGCCAATGGCATACTGGGCGGGCTTGGCAATCTGGTCGGGGTCGAAGGGCTAAGTTTTCAAGGCATCTTGGGCTATATCTTTTCGCCCATGATGTATCTGTTGGGCGTGCCTTGGAACGAAGCGGTTCAGGCGGGCGGATTGTTTGGAACCAAGATTGTGCTCAACGAATTTGTCGCCTTTATCGATTTGGGTGCGCTGAAAACCCTGTCCCCTGCGAGTGTCGCGATTGTGACTTTTGCTCTGTGCGGCTTTGCCAATTTCAGTTCGATTGCGATCCAGATGGCGGTGACGGGTGGTCTTGCCCCGAATCAGCGGCCGATGATTGCTAAGCTTGGCCTAAAGGCACTTGCAGCGGGTTCGCTGTCTAACCTGATGAGCGCGGCATTGGCGGGGTTGTTTTTGTCACTGGCTTAAGACTGTTTCACACGAAGAATACGAAGATTTTCAAGAGGTCTGTGGATGTCTGAAGATGTCGAGTTGTTAGCTAGCCGTGTGATTGAAACTGCGATGGGTGTCCATATCGATGTTGGGCCCGGGTTACTCGAATCTGTGTATGAAACTTTGCTCGCTACGCGATTGCAGAAGCAGGGACTGCGGGTTGATCGGCAAATGGTTGTGAAAGCGCGATTAGATGACATCGATTTTCCCGACGCATTTCGTGCCGATCTATTTGTTGAAGGAAAATTACTCGTTGAGTTGAAGTCGGTCGAGAAATTAGCACCTATCCACGCCCGCCAAACTCTGACCTATCTCAGGCTGCTTAACCAGCCGCTCGGCCTCTTGATAAATTTCGGTGGAATCACCCTAAAAGAAGGGTTGAAACGTATTTTGAACAACTATCGCCAACCAAAATACTGACATCTTAAAAATCTTCGTAGTCTTCGTGTGAAACAAAAATCACTCCTCGCCAGCCAGACCTTTCAACTCATACAGCAAATCGAGCGCTGCCCTTGGGCTTAGCGCATCGAGATCGGTTCCGGCCAATCGGTCGCGGACGGCATCGACCTTTGCTTCGGCGGCATCAAGGGCGGCGCTGAACAAAGGCATATCGCCAAGGCCGGCTGCCAACCCACCAGTTTCAGCGCGGCCTTTTTCTAGGCGTTCCAATACCTGCGATGCGCGGGCTAGTACTGGCGGCGGCAGGCCCGCCAGCTTTGCAACGGCGATGCCATAGCTGCGGTCGGCGGGGCCGGTATCGACTTCGTGGAGCAACACAAGGTCGCCTTTATACTCCTTAGCACGCACATGGTGCAACGAGAGTGCGTCGAGAGTATCCGACAGGCGCGTCAGTTCGTGATAGTGCGTGGCGAACAAACACCGGCAGCGATTGGTTTCGTGAATACCCTCCACCACCGCCCATGCGATGGCCAAGCCGTCATAGGTCGATGTGCCGCGACCGACCTCGTCAAGGATCACAAAGCTGCGCTCGGTCGCTTGCGCCATGATGGCGGCGGTCTCGACCATTTCGACCATAAAGGTTGAACGCCCCCGCGCCAAATTATCCGACGCACCGACGCGGCTGAACAATCGGTCGACAAGGCCAAGCCGTGCTGACGTCGCCGGAACATAGCTGCCTGCCTGCGCCAAGATCACAATTAGCGCGTTTTGCCGCAAGAACGTCGATTTACCGCCCATGTTGGGCCCGCTGACCAGCCAGAGGCGTTTGTCGGGCGCAAGGTCGCAGTCATTAGCGATGAAGCGCTCGCCAAGGCTGGCCAGCGCGCTTTCGACGACCGGATGCCGCCCGCCCTCTACGTGCAGTTCGTGGCCGGGTGCGAATTCGGGCAGACACCAGCGCCCTTCGGCAGCGCGTTCGGCAAGCGCCGCTGCAACATCAATCCGCGCCAAGGCATCCGCACTTGCGGCAATCGCATCACGGCGGGTCAGGACATGCTCGACCAGCTCCTCCAGATGTGCCGCCTCTGCCGCAAGCGCATGGCCCGACGCTTGGGTAATCCGCAACGCTTCGTCGTGCAGTTCAGGCGAGTTAAACCGGACTGCGCCCGCCATCGTTTGCCGGTGGGTAAAGCCGCTGCCCGCCGCCATCAACGCGTCGCCATTTTTGGCTGGCACTTCGACAAAATAGCCAAGCACGCCGTTGTGGCGTATCTTTAGCGAGGTTACGCCCGTCGACGCGCGATAGCGTGCCTCCATCGCCGCCACCGCACTGCGGCCATCGCGTCCGGCGAGGCGCAAGCTGTCCAACGCCGCGTCATAGCCTTCGGCGATATAGCCGCCTTGGTTCGCCTCGGTCGGCGGTGTTTGCACCAATGCGCGGCTGAACAAATCGACCATCGCGCCATGGCCGTCGAGGCTTGGCAGCAAGCTTCCGAGCAATGCCGGACGTTCGGCCACCGCGCCCAACCGCTCGCGCAATATCCGTGCGCCATCCAGCCCGTCGCGGATCTGGCCTAAATCTCTTGGGCTGCCTCGGCCAGCGACCACGCGGCCCAAAGCGCGGGCGATGTCGGGCAGTTGGCGCAATGCTGCGCGCACGCTGTCGCGCAACAACGGCGCATCGTGAAACCATTGCACCAAGGCCAAACGCGCCTCAATCTGGCCCTTGTCCATCAACGGCGCGGACAAATCCGCTGCCAATTGCCGCGCGCCAGCACCGGTAATCGTCCGGTCGATTTCGGCAAGCAATGATCCTGCACGTCCTCCGCCATTGGCCGAACGGGTAATTTCCAAACTGTCGCGGGTCGCTTGATCGATCAGCAGATATTGTTGAACCTCACGCCGGATGGGGGCTTTCAGGAACGGCATTTTGCCTTGGGCTGCATGATCGAGATAGGTTAGCAAGCCACCCGCCGCAGCAAGCTCGGCGCGTGATAGGTTGGAAAATTCCCCGCCGCCGAAATGGCTGGCCAACGCGGTCTTTCCAACAACGCTGTCAAATCCGTCTTTTGGTCGCTCGATGGCGCCAAACGGAGCGCCAGAAAACCCTTGTGGGAACACAACCTCACTGGCCCCAAGCCGCGCCAGTTCAGCCTCCAGCGACGCTGCGCTAACGCAACTTACCTCAAAATATCCTGTCGAAATATCCGCTGCCGCAAGCCCGACTTCGCCGCCCACCTGCGCCAATGCCACCAGCATATTCGACGCCCAGCTATCGAGCAGGCTATCCTCAGTCAACGTCCCTGCGGTCACAAAGCGGATGATATCGCGCGCCACCAGCGCCTTATACCCGCCGCGCGCCTTGGCCTGTTCGGGGGTTTCAATCTGTTCGGCAATGGCAACGCGGTGGCCTGCTTTGATAAGTCTTGCCAGATAACCCTCCGCCGCATGCACAGGCACACCGCACATCGGGATTGGCGATCCGGCGTGCTCCCCGCGAGAGGTCAATGCGATGTCGAGCGTTTGCGACGCAATTTTTGCATCGTCAAAGAACAGCTCGAAAAAATCCCCCATCCGGTAAAACAGCAAACAGCCGTCTGCTTTGGCCTTTAGCTTCAAATACTGCACCATCATTGGCGTTGGCGTTTCCAAACCGGGGAGCGCAGCATTTTTTGAAGGGCGAGATTCCATCGCAAACTGCATAAAGCAGTCGCTTGTTTAGACAACCTTTCAATCAGAACTTCGTCACCCCCGCCTTCGCGCGGGTGATGAATTCCCGCGACAATAGGCGTTGCAAGCCTACTGCCCTTGCCGCTAGGGCGGGCTTGTCACACTACACAAGCAAAGCGACCGATTATAATGAGCGACAGCGACGTCCAGTTCACCGCCAATGAGGCATTGCTTTTCCATTCGCAGGGCCGCCCCGGAAAAATCGAAATCATCGCGACTAAGCCGATGGCGACGCAGCGTGATTTGAGCCTTGCCTATTCGCCAGGGGTTGCAGTCCCCGTGCAGGCGATCGCTGATGATCCGTCCACCGCGTATGATTACACCGCAAAGGGCAATCTTGTCGCTGTCATCTCCAACGGCACAGCTATTCTGGGCATGGGCAATCTGGGCGCGCTGGCATCAAAGCCGGTGATGGAGGGCAAAGCGGTGCTGTTCAAACGCTTTGCCGATGTCGATTCTATCGACATCGAAGTGAACACCGAAGACGCGCAGCGTTTTATCGACGCGGTCGAGTTGCTGGAGCCAACATTTGGCGGGATCAATCTGGAGGACATCGCTGCCCCTGATTGTTTCGTGATTGAACAGACTTTGCGCGAACGGATGAACATTCCGGTGTTTCATGATGATCAACACGGCACCGCGATCATTACCGCCGCAGGCCTTATCAACGCTTGCATGCTGACCGGACGCGAATTGAAAGACATCAAAATCGTCTGCAACGGCGCGGGGGCAGCGGCGATTGCCTGCACTGAACTGCTTAAGGCGATGGGCGTGCAGCATAGCAATGTTATTATGTGTGACCGCAAAGGCGTGATTTATCAGGGTCGCCTCGACGGTATGGACCAATGGAAATCGGCACATGCAGTGCCAACCGAAAAGCGGACATTGGCCGAAGCTGTTGTCGGCGCTGATGTGTTCCTCGGGCTATCGGCTGCGAATATGATGACTAAGGACATGGTCCGGTCAATGGCGCCGCAGCCGATCATTTTTGCGATGGCCAACCCTGATCCCGAAATCACGCCGCCCGATGCGATGGAGGCGCGGCCCGATGCGATCGTGGCCACAGGGCGTTCGGATTATCCTAATCAGGTCAACAATGTCCTTGGCTTTCCCTTTATTTTCCGCGGTGCGCTGGATGTGCGGGCAACGACAATTAACGAGGAAATGAAGATTGCAGCGGCCAACGCGATTGCCGAATTGGCGCGCGAAACGGTGCATGAAGATGTTGCAGCGGCCTATGGCGGCAACGCGCAAAGCTTTGGCCGCGACTATATTATTCCCGCCCCATTTGACCCGCGCTTGATTGAGGTTGTCTCGTCTGCAGTGGCCAAGGCCGCGATGGATAGCGGCGTCGCGCAAAAACCGATTGCCGATATGGCTGCGTATCGTGCGTCGCTACGCGCCCGCCAGAACCCGACAACCTCTGTCATGGCGCAAGTCTATGAAGCGGCGCGAGCGAAACCCAAACGCGTGATTTTTGCCGAGGGCGAAGAAGACGTTGTGCTGCGCGCTGCGGTGCAATTCAAACAAGATGGTTACGGAACGCCGGTGCTGGTCGGGCGTGATGCGGCGGTGTTGGAAAAACTGCACGCGATGGGCGTCGCCAATCCCGAAAGCTATGAAATCCACAACAGCGTCTCCAGCCCGTTGGTCCCGTCGATGATCGACCGGCTTTACTTGCGCCTGCAACGACGCGGCTATTTGCGCCGCGATGTGCAGCGTATGGTCAACCGTGACCGCAACATTTTTGGCGGCTTGATGCTGGCGATGGATCAGGGCGATGCGATGATTACCGGCATCACGCGCACTTTTGCCCAGACAATGATCGAACTGCGCCGTGTGCTCGATCATAAAAAAGGCGAAATCCCCTTTGGCGTGCATGTCTTGGTCGGCAAAACGCACACTGTTTTCATGGCCGACACCACCGTCAATGAACGGCCAAGTTCTGAGGAACTGGCCTATATCGCTGAACAAACCGCGCAAGTTGCCCGCCGCATGGGGCATACCCCGCGCGTCGCGTTCTTGTCGTATTCGACCTTTGGCAATCCGGCGGGCAATTGGCTCGGTAATATCCGCGAAGCGGTGGCGATTTTGGATCAGCGCAAAGTGGCGTTTGAATATGAAGGCGAAATGGCCCCTGACGTCGCACTCAACCCCGCGTTGATGGCGAAATATCCGTTCTGCCGTTTAACTGGCCCTGCCAACGTCCTGATTATGCCGGGGCTGCAATCGGCGAACCTGTCTGCAAAATTGCTGCGCGAACTGGGCGGGGATCAAGTGATCGGGCCGATGCTGGTTGGTATGGAAAAACCGGTACAGATTGCCACGATGTCGTCGAGCGCGTCGGATATCGTGGCGCTGGCGGTGTTGGCCTCGACCGGGGTTGCGACTTAGGCTGACAGTTGGGTCTCAATGGCCCTTCAACTCATCCCCCGTCAGCCGCACGACGTGCAGCACATTGGTTGACCCCGGCGTGCCAAACGGAACGCCGGCCATCATAATCAACCGCGCGCCTGCCGTGCCGAGTGAATAGCGCAAAGCCATGCGTTTGCCTTTAGCGACCATTTCCTCAAAGCTGCCAATATCTTTAGTCGTCACCGCAAACGCGCCCCATAATAGCCCAAGCCGCCGCGCGGTATCTTTCGACGCCGTCAGCACCAGCAAAGGCGCCGATGGTCGCTCCCGCGAAATCCGCCGTGCGGTCGATCCCGACGATGTGAAACACACAATCGCGCTGGTCTCCACCGTATCGGCAATCCGCCCGCTCGCCTCGGCCAACGCATCGGCGGTGGTCGCATCGGCGGGCGTTTCGGTAAAATGGATGCGTTTGTAAAAATCGGGGTCGTTTTCAACCTGCTGCGCGATCCGGTCCATGATCGACACCGCCTCAATCGGCCAAGCCCCCGCCGCTGTTTCGGCGGACAACATCACCGCATCGGCCCCATCATAAATCGCTGTCGCCACGTCGGACACTTCGGCGCGGGTGGGGGAGGGTGAGACGATCATCGATTCCAGCATCTGCGTTGCGACAACCACCGGCTTACCCATGCGGCGGGCAGCGGACACGATCTTTTTCTGCAACGGCGGCACCTGTTCAGGCGGCATTTCAACGCCCAAATCGCCGCGCGCAACCATCACGCCGTCGGCGAGTTCCAGGATTTCCTCAAGGCGGTGGATCGCGGCGGGCTTTTCGATTTTGGCCAGCAACGCGGCTTTCCCGCCGATCAGCTTTTTGCCCTCGGCAACATCCTCCGGCCGTTGCACAAACGACAAGGCAATCCAGTCCACACCTTGTGCCAAGGCAAAGGCCAGATCGGACCGGTCTTTTTCGGTCAGCGCCGCAATCGGCACGACCACATCGGGCACGTTTAGCCCTTTGCGATCTGATAGCATCCCGCCGACTTCGACGCGCGTGTTGATATGATCCGGCCCGATTTCGGTGACGCGCAGCACCAGCTTGCCATCATCCAGCAACAGCCGCGCCTCAATTTCCAACGCGGCAAAAATCTCCGGATGCGGCAAATGCACGCGGGTGGCATCGCCGGGTGTTTTATTCGTATCAAGCCGGAAAGCTGCGCCGGTTTTCAGTTCGATTTTGCCGCCTGCAAAAGTGCCAACGCGCAGCTTTGGTCCCTGCAAATCGACAAGGATCGTCGTCGGGCGGTTATAGGCCTTTTCCAAGGCGCGGATGTTGGCGATCAGCTGCGCTTTGTCGGCTTGTTCACCGTGGCTCATATTCACGCGGAACGCATCGGCGCCTGCGCGGAACAGCTTTTCGATCATCTCTGGCGTGTCGCTGGCGGGGCCTAAAGTGGCGAGGATACGAACCTTGCGCATGCGCGGCTTGTGATATTGCATCGGAAAAAGGCTCTTTCGCGCTATGGAA